>PBTU01000050.1 GCA_002729295.1 Verrucomicrobiales bacterium
GGCGAATCAACGAGCTTGTCCTTAAAATGGCGGACGATCAGTTTGAGGTGCGTAAGGCTGCGACGGCTGAGTTGATCGCGATGGGTGAGGATGTGCTGGATTTTCTGGAAAAGATCAAAGCTGAGGATCCCGAGGTGAAAATTCGTATTTCCGGCGTCCGGGATGCCATCATTTGCCCGGAAGGGGATGATGCCATTAAAGTGGTTCACAAGTTCAAGAGTATTTTGAGGCATGTGACCGGTGATCCATCCGGGCGCTATTGGGCTGGTGTCGTCGGGGCTGGATCAACAGGCAAGATCGTTTTGGGGGAAGTTGTTGAAGAAGAGTTGAAAGTGATTGAGGAAATTGGCAATTATCGGGCGCCTGAAAAATTGGCATACAGCGCCGATGGGAAAACCCTTGTGTCGTCGAATGGGGATGGCACCTTGACAGTCTACTCCATTGCAGAGGAAGGCTGATTAACCGGTCTCGCGGAGGCCGGAGGAAATTGCGTTGATAGTTAGCTGGAGAGCAAGAAAGTCCCGGTTGAAACGCCCGTCTTCCGCTTCCAGGGGGCTATTGTTGGAGCGCCAGTTTTTGAGAAGGGCAATTTGCTGGTCGTGTAGGATTTTCAGGGGAATCTCGCGGAGGGCGAGGGTTTTTTCCATGCGGGGGCGGCGCGCGTTGAAGTCGCGACCCAAGAGGTCATGGACTAAACTCCGCGTTTTTTCGTACTCGGTGAGGATTTGTCCCAAAAGACGCTCTGAGAGATCTTTATCGGGGCAAAGATTAGCATAGAGTCTCATCGTCTCAGGATTCGCTGAATTCAAAGAGGACTCAATATTGGTGAAGACGTAACGGAGGAAGTCAAAACGCGGGAGGGCTTTCTTGATCTCCTGATAGGCATCTGGTCCGATCGCTTCGAGCCCCGAGCCGACTCCAAACCAACCCGGAAGATAGAAGCGCGCCTGTGTCCATGAGAAGACCCAGGGGATGGCGCGAAGGTCAGCTAATGAGGCGGCCTTGCCGGTCCGTCGGGAGGGCCGTGATCCGAAGACGCCCGTTTCAAGGGCATCGATGGGGGTGGCGGTACGGTAAAAGTTGATGAAGCCGTCGGCTTCGAGAAGGGCGCGGTAGGCTTTGTCTGATTCCAGGGCCAGGGCATCGAGGGAGGTTCGGCATTCGTCGACGGGATTTTCCTGATGTGAGTCGAGACCGACGACGCGGGTGACTCCAGCGGTTAGGAGTTCGAGGTGGAAGTGGGCGTTGCCTTCGTGTCCGTATTTTCGGGGGAGGACCTCGCCTTGTTCGGTGACGCGCACTGGGCCGGAGAGAGAGCCTTGGGGAAGCGCGCGCAGGAACCAACGGGTAGGTCCGGCTCCGCGCCCGATGGTGCCCCCGCGACCGTGGAAAAATTGCGGGACTACTCCGGCTTGGTGGCAGACTTTTGTCATGGATTCCTGGCCTTTGAAAATTCCCCATTGAGAGGCGAAGACGCCCGCGTCTTTGTTTGAATCGGAGTAGCCGACCATGGCTGGCTGCACCCCAGATGGATGTGGCCCCATGATCTTGAGGTATTCCTTAAGGATTGTGGGGGCGTTGGCGAGGTCTTCGCCGGTTTCGAAAAGCGGGCTGACGGGAAGTTTGGATCGCCAGAGTCCATTGGCCATGCGGGCTGCGAGGCCGGCTTCGCGGGCGAGGACTTGCAGGAGGAGTAGGTCGGAGACGCTCCGGGTCATGCTGATGATGAGCTGGCCGAGTCCGTCGGGTCCTTTCTTGCGAAGGTGGGTGGCGAGGAGACGGAGGTAGGCAAGGATCCCGTCGGCTTTGTCTCCGGCGACTTCATAACGCGATAGAAATGGGCGGGGGTTGCTGAGTTCGCTGACGAGGAGTTCGCGGCGTTTTTCCTCACTCCAGGAGCCAAAGTTTTCTCCGTCGGGAACGCCGATGCTTTGGAAGAGCTGGGCGGCAGCCTTGTCGTGGGCTTCGGAGTTATTTCGAATGTCGAGAGATGCAAGGTGGAGACCAAAGATTTTTGCCAGTCGTATAAGCGGAAAGATCCATTCGTGTGCGGTGCGGGTGGCGTTGATCTCTTCCAGCGTTTTATGGGCCAGCTGCAGATCGTCGACGTAGGCTTCCTTGTCCAGGTAAAGTTCTTGCCTGAGTTTTTCGGCGAGGAGTTGGAGGTAGGCTTGCCAGGGTTCCTGTCGGTAGCGGTGGGAGATTTGCTCTCCGGGTTCACCGAGAGTTTCTTCCAGTTTGGAAATTGCCTCTTTGAGGCGCGCGGGGACCTTGGTGAATGGCGGAGCGAGGGTGAGCTTTTCGGCTGCCCGAAGGAGTTGGCGGATTTGGAGTGCTACCGCATTTTTGTGAAGTTCTGCGAGGGTTTTTTTGGTGACCTCTGGGGTCACGAAGGGATGGCCATCACGGTCGCCGCCGATCCAGTTGGCGAAGTAGATTTTAGGATAGGCGTTCTCTTCACGAAGGTTTTCGACATTCCATCCGGCGTCTTCCCAGGCTAATTCCAGAGAGCGGTCGAGACGGATGATGACCTCGGGGAAGATTTCGCTGAGATAAGGGAGGGCGTTGCGGAGCTCTTCCTGGACGTCTGGGCGCTGAACGAAAATTTCGCCGGTATACCAGAGGGTTTGGAATTCCGCGCGCAGTGAATCGGCGATGCGGCGGCCGTGGTGCGGGTCGCGCCGCGCACTCTCGAAGCTGCGGAGTTCTTCGTAGATTGCCTTGTGCCGCTGGCGGACAGAGGGACGTTTGGCTTCGGTTGGGTGCGCGGTGAGAACGGGATCAACACGCACTTTCTTGAGCGCGGCAATAGCGTCGGCCTCGCTGAGGTCCTCTTCTTTGAAACGGTTGATGACGTCTGGCCAGAGTCCTTTGATGGCGGTGGCTCCGTGATCGGCCCGACGTGAGCTGCGGAACTGCCAGGCAACACGTTCTTCGACGATATTGAGCAATTCAAAGCAGATCGAGAGTAGTTGGGCGCCTTCGCGCTCGTGACCGGCGGGGACTGTATCGGGGATGCCTTTACCATCCTGCCAGGGAATGAGTGCGCGGAGTTCGTCGTCGAGTGGAAGGGACTTGGCGAGGAGCCCCGTGGTTTCGGCGAGGGTTTCCTCTAGTTCACGGAATCCTTCCTGAAAATATTGGTCATTTTTGATGGCGTCGGACATCTGGAGGATAATGGTCTCGAAATCGAGAAATCGCAAGAGTTGGTCTGATGAAACAGAAGGGGAAAGCCTTTCGTATTGAAGATTCGCTATGAAACTAACTACTTTATTTTTAATTACCTTAACGGGTTTTGGCTTCGCCAAATCGACCCGTGTTTACATCGGAACCGGTGCCGATGGAATTTACACCACAATGTTGAATCTTGAGACCGGAGAAATGACGGATACCAAGAGAGCTTTTGAACAAAAAGGAACGGGATTTCTCGAGATGAGGTCGGATGGAAAGATGCTCTATTCCACCGCGCAGTTCGAAAAAGGCAAGGCGGGGGTCAGGGCCTATCGCATTGATAAGGATGGATCCCTTCATCATGGAGGTAAAGGGACTTATGAGGGGCGGGGGTTGTGCCACGTCAGTTTGGATGCCACCGGGAAGGTTCTTTTGGGGGCGGATTATGGCGGTGGGAAAGTCGCCTCTTTTCTGCTTAATGGAAAGGGCGCTCCGGCGGACGCTGTCACGGTGAATGATCACAAGGGATCGAGTGTGAATCTAAAACGCCAGAAAGGGCCGCATGCGCATTCATTCTACGCCGGGCCGGATAACAAGTTTGGCTACGCTCCCGATCTTGGAATCGATAAAGTGATGATTTATAAGCTCGACTCTGATAAAGGTGCGGTGAAGGAAGTGGGCTTTGCCAAGTCGCCTCCGGGGGCGGGACCCCGTCACATGAAGTTTGGGAGGAACGGCAAGCAAGCTTATGTCTTAAACGAGCTCAATCTGAGTATCTCGGTTTATGATCGCAAGCCAGGGAACGGGGAGTTGAAGATTAAGGAGACAGTGAGTGTCTTCAAGGAAGATGTGGACGGAAGCAATATGAGCTGTTCGGAAATTCGCATCTCCAAAGACGGGAAATTCGCTTATGCTGCAAATCGCGATCTCACTGACCAAAGGAGAGATTCGGTTTCCGTGTTTCAAATTGGTGAGGGTGGAAAACTGAAGTTGATTCAGACTGAGAACTGTCGCCTGAGTATCCCGCGAAACATTAATTTGGATCCCAGCGGAAAGTGGCTTCTGGTTGCAGGGCAGAAGTCGAATGAGGTGACCTCCTTCAAGGTGGATGTTGAAACCGGAAAGCTGTTGTTCTCGGGACAACGGACGGCTGTTCCCAGGGCGATGTGCATCGAGTTCACACGAAACTAGCGAATCGCAGCGGCAATTTCCGCAGAGAGCATATCGACTAGTTTACTTTGTGCGGCTACGAGTGATTCGTAGCCGTCTTTTTCGAGCGGGCAGCGGAGAGTGGAAGTGTGGCTTCTCACGACGGTGCTGCCGGGGAGAGCGTAGATCCGCCAGGATGCTTCCAAAATAGCATCACCCTGATCATCTCCATGGAATTGGTTGAGATCTACCGCAATTTGGTATCGGTTCTTGCTGTTAGGATTCGAGGGATAGCTGTGAATGTTTCCGGTCCCAAGGCGGCGACCGAGGTTGGTTCCGAGGACCCGTCCAAAGTTGTCGCTGAGTTCACCCGACCATTCATGGAGGTCGGACATCTCCATTTTATAGGGACTAGACTGGAAAATGAGGTAGGGGCGTTCGACAAGATAGTCCGCCATGTTGACTGGGCCAATGCCGAGGCCAATACCATGGTTGAGAGGGGCTTTGCCGGCAGGGGAGAGGACGTAGTAGTTTCGTTCGCTGCCGCACGATAAAAACGCGAAGCAAGCGAAAACGAGGAAAGAGGATTTCTTGAACATGAGAAATTGATCAACGGGTTTTTCGGGAGCGGGGGATCTTGCTGGTGTTGGGATCTTTACCAAAGAGAAGTGAGTTTGGTTTATCGGAAATCTCCGTGGTCATCCGCTTGACCGAGCGGGAGACGTTGCGGAGCTCGTCCATCGTACGCAGGAGGTCCCCGTAGACCGCGCCATTTTCGGAGAAGGGTTGGATTCCTTTTTTGATTTCGGCAAGCGAAGTACGGATTTCCGCGGGGAGAGCCTTGGTGTCGGGATCGTTCATGATGGCATTCAGAGCGGTCATCATTTCCTTGGTCTGTTCCATCGTCAACTTGGTCTCAGCGATGATTTTTCCTGCTCCACCGATGCTGGTCTGTATGTCTTGCATGGTTTTGGATGCTTCTTCGGCGGCCTCGGTGAATTTCGCAAGGAGCGGTTCAATTTCGAGATTGTTGATTTTTTCGATAACGGCTTCGATGCGAGCCAGGCCGGTTTCGGTGGTGGGAATGACCACGTAATCGCTGACAATCTTAACATCGTTCATGGGGAGTTCTGGATAGTAGTCGAGGTCGACATACACTTGTCCGGTCAGGAGGTTGCTTGGTTTGATGCTTGCGCGGAGACCATTTTTGAGAGCTGTCTTTAAGCCATCTTCGCCTTCATTCCGGAGCGAAGGTGGAAAATGTTTGGCGAGGAGGTGTTCGTCAAGTTGGATCAAGACGGGAATGCTGTTGATTTCAGAACTTACGACGAGTTGGTAGGAAATGATATCGACCCGTCCCACAGGAAGTCCGCGGAATTCTACCGGGGTGCCCTTTTCGAGGCCTCTAACGGACTGGTCGAGGAGGATAAGGAACTGTGCGGAACTGCGAAAGGCGCTGGTGTTGGCCTCGTCTTCATCTCCGTGAAGGACAAAATACTCGATGTGTTTAGTTGAGAGCGGTTCGCCCTCGATGACTCCCTCGGGGACTCCAAAATTGATTCTTCCCGCAATGAGTGAGTCCAGAGTGGGAACTTCCAAGTCGACGCCGCTCGAGTCGAGTTTGAGTCCAAATCCAGATTCTCTCCAGAATCGGGTTTCGGTATTGACGAGGGAGGAGTATTCTTTCTCGATGAAGATACCAAATTCGGTGTTGCGGGTGTTGGTATGGAAGGTGCGGCTTTCGACTTTCCCGACGAGATTTCCCATGAAGTAAATGCCGCTGCCAACGTCAACCGATCCAGGGTTCTTGGCATCGAGGAAAAGTCGTAATCCCGGGACCGAGTTGGGCGTGAGGGGTGGGCTCTCCAGGCCTGCAAAGTGAGATTGTTCTTCCCTGCTTTGTCCGGGATCGAGGTCGATGTAGGAACCACTGAGCAAGGTGCCGAGACCGGAAACCGAAGCACCGGAAACTCGGGGACGTACGACCCAAAGCTTGGAGTCTTTTCGAATCAGTCCGAGGTGTTGCGGCTTGATGCGCAGGCCGACCTCGACGGTGAGGTCTTCGGGATCGAGGTCGATCGACTCGACGATTCCGATACGGACGTTTCGGCAGCGGACTTCGGTTTTGTCGATAACGATTCCGTCGGCGTTTTGGAAGGTCACGGTGATGAGTTCTCCCTTTTGTTCAATGGTGCGATTGACCAGCCAGAGACCCAAAAAGAGCCCTATGATGGGGATGACCCAAACTTTACTCATACGCCGGCTGAGTTTGATTTCCGGTTTGGCGGATTCAGGTAAGTCGTTCATGAGGAGGCTGATTGACGGGCGTTATCCCAGATAACTCTGGGTTCGAAAGAGAGAGCGGCAAGCATTGTCAGAATGACCATCAGTCCAAATGACACCGCAGCGGTTCCCGGTGTGATGGAGATGATGTTACCGAGTTGTACAAGAGCAACCAAAATAGCCACGACGAAAACGTCGACCATGGACCATCTTCCAACCAGTTCAGTGAGCCAGAAGATGCGAGTGGCATGGCGTGGATTGGTGTTGACCCATCCGGAGGAGAGGGCACAGAGCCAGCCCAGAGCGAGTAATTTGAGAGCGGGGATCATTACGCTGGCGATGAAAATGGTGATGGCGACCGGGTAGGCCTTCATTTGCCAAAAAGTGGCGACTCCTGCGAGAATGGTGCTTTCCTCGTTTCGTCCAAGATTGGTCACAATCATGATGGGCCAGATGTTGGCTGGAATGTAGGCGATAATGCTGGCGAGGGAGAGGGCGAGACAGCGTTGCACGCTGTTCTTTTTCCGGGAATGCAGCGGGGTGTGGCAACGAAGGCAATACGCTTCTTCGATAGAGTTGATCCTGCCGCAGGTGTGGCAGCTAACTTTATTTTTTTCACGTGCGCTAGCTAACATTCCACGCCTCCTTCCACGGATACGTCGGGGGTCTTTCTCCGTCGGTATGCCACTTCGATACGATCCCAGAGTTCGAGTTTGTCTATTCCACCCACCGCGGCGGCGAGGCTGAGCATGAGTCCCACCATGGACCAGAAACCGAGGCCAAGGGTGATGTCAGCGAGTTTGACCAACTTGAGCAGGCTGACAAGGGTTCCGAGAAAGAAGACCTCCACCATGACCCAGGATTGCAATCCTTGCATCAGTTTGGTGACCGGGACCATTCCGGGGAAGGCCCGGCCGCTGAGGAGGGGGAGGCAGAGATAGATCAGGCTGGCGAGTTGGAAAAAGGGGAGAATGAAAATAAAGATGGCAACCGCGACGGAGATGATGGGACCTCCGGTGAGCCAGAGTCGGATCACAGTTTCACCGGCAGAGGTGGTAAGGTTGTTTCCCTGAGCCTCCATGGTGATGAAGGGCAGGAAGAGCATCCCGAGGAGAAAGAGAACACCAGTCAGGCCGAAAGCAAAGGCTCGCTCCAGGCTTTGTGGCTGGTTGGTGTAGAGGGTGCTGCCGCAAGTGTTGCAGTAAGCGGTTTGTCCTTCTTCGATTAATTCGACATCATGGAGCGAGTCACAAAAGTGGCAGGCCACTTCGTGATGCCGGTCGCGCAGCCGCGGCCAGGTCTGACGGTGAAGAAATTTCAAGATAGGGTTGGGCCGAGCCTAGCGTCGAAATAGCGAGACTGCCAGATCAACATTGCGGTGCTTAATCGCGTTTTTGGCCCCGCAGCATCGCTTCGATGAAAGGATCGATGGCTCCATCCATGACATTTTGGATGTTGCCGGTTTCCTCGCCGGTGCGGAGGTCCTTTACCATCTGGTAGGGCTGGAAGACGTAGGAACGAATCTGACTGCCCCAACCGATTTCGCCTTTTTCGGAGTAGGTCCGGTCGGCCTCGGCTTTTTGTTTGTCTTCCTCGATCTGGTAAAGCTTGGCTTTTAGGGTCTCCCAGGCCAGCTCGCGGTTGCGAAGTTGGGAGCGTTCCTGGGTCGAGCGAATTACGATCCCGGAGGGAAGGTGCTTCATAATCACTGCAGTTTCGACCTTGTTGACGTTTTGTCCGCCTTTTCCGCCGGAACGGGCCGTGCTGATTTCAACGTCGGATTCGGGAATGTCGATGACGATGTTCTCGTCGATCTCGGGAGTCACATCAAGCGAGGCGAATGAAGTGTGACGTTTCCCGGCGCTGTCGAATGGAGAAATTCTTACGAGACGATGGACGCCCCGTTCGGCTTTGAGATAGCCGTAGGCGTAGTTGCCATCAATTTTGAGAGAGGCTGAGGAAATACCTGCTTCTTCGCCCTCCTGATAGTCGATGACGTTGACTTTGTAGCCTCGTCCCTCAGCCCACCGGGTATACATGCGGTAGAGCATTCCGGCCCAGTCGCAGGCTTCGGTTCCTCCGGCACCAGCCTGAATCGTCACGTAGGCATTATTTGAGTCAGTTGCACCGTCGAGAAGGATGATGAGTTCAAAGGATTCCAGTTCTTTGGTGACGCGATCGAAGGTGGAGCGGGCTTCCTTGGCGGAGTCGAGGTCTTGGAATTCCTTGGCGAGTTCGATGCCTGAGCTGAGGTCTGCGAAGTCTTCCTCGAGTTTGAGAAAGGGGAGCAGTTTGGCTTTCAGGCGATTGGTATCGGCGAGAATGGAGCGGGCTTTCTCTTGGTTGTTCCAGAATTCCGGGTTGGCTGCTTGACTCTCAAGGTCCGCGACTTGCTGGGTCAGGGTGGGGATGTCAAAGGTACCTCCTGAGTTCTAACAACCGGCTCTCAAGAGAGCTGGTGTCGACCGCCAGGAGGTCAGCGATGGGTTCGTTTGCCATGTGGGACTGAGGGGTAGGGAAGGGGGCGATTCTGGTCAATGGTATTGTGTTTTTTGATTCGCCATAAGAAGGGAGCCACGACATCGTTTGCCTTGTGGAAAGTGCTCGAGGAACGATCATTCGACTGACCAAGCTGAGCGATACCAGCTTGATCATACTCTGGATGAGTGAGGAAGAGGGCTTGCTTAAGACTGTGGCCAAAGGGGCGCGTCGACCGAAGAGCGCTTTTGCGGGGCGCCTGGATCTATTTGTTGATGCTGGATTTCAGTGGAGCCGGAGTCGTTCGAGTGACTTGCATGGCTTGCGGGAGGTGGCTGTGACTGACTACCGGGAGCCGCTTCGTGGAAATTATCGCGATTCAGTGGTGGCTGCTTATTTCGGGCAGCTGTTGGAAATGGTTCTTGAGCTGAATCATGCCGAACCGGAAATCTTTGCCCTGCTTCAGCGAGGGCTGGCCTATTTGACAGAGGAGGGGGGGAGTCGGAAAGCAGTGCTGCATTTTGAAAAGGAGGTGGCGAGATTGCTGGGTTTGGGAGATGGTGCGGAGCGGGGAATTCTCGATGCCTACGGGAAACTTCCCGCCGGCCGGGAGCACTGCCTTGATCTTTTCATTTAGTTGTATCAGAAGTTTTTTCGAACTATTAGTNANCTTAAATCGGATTTAATNTTAGCGGCTCTGGAANAGGTGCGAGAGGNTCCTATCACTAAGGGNNACTTTGGTAAGATCCAAGGTTTTGCCGATCANGTNNTTGCGGAGATCCGATNGGACGACGGCACACAAAGGACTAACGGAGTTAAGGTGGCCNAGNCTTGGGAATTGAGAGGAAATCTTCTTGGGGACGTCGAAGAGACCGACAAAGCAAAAAATGACTACTTCGAAGCTCTGGGCTTGTTGATCAGCGCTCGGGGTTGCAAGGAAGAGGTTGGGCGCTTTCGAGAGTCTCGCGGGCTTCCCGATGGACGGCGGAAATTTCCCAAGCGGTGCGGGCTTTTTGGTATCGAATGGAAAGCTTGCGGCGTTTTTCGCTGAGTTCAGATTTCAGCTCCTAGTATCGCTCTGGATCGGGGTCATGCCCAGCATATGAACTTTCGTCTTTTTTGAAGTGTTCGTTGTAAAAGCCGAAAAGCTGATCCTGATATTTCCATCCGATCCACGCTCCGCCGATGAGGAATGCGAGGAAGGCCGGCTTGGAGAGGCACTTCATAATCATTCGGTAAGCGACACCGAATTGTTACGGATTTGAAAAAGTTAAGAAGGATCAAAGAAAAATCCTCACTCCGAAGTGGGTTGGCTATTCCGATCGCAATTTGAAGTGATCCATTGAGGTTTTCGATGTTTTCCGAATAAGCGGCAAGATCATTGTCACGAGCGGTATCGAGGAGAGCTGACTTTAAATGGGGTGGTCCTTCGATACATCCCCATATTTTATCAAACCGGTCACATGTTGTTTTTGCGGAGACTGGAGGTGTCATCGGCAGGTTTACGAGATTAGAGGTGAGTTGATGATTTCCCTCCAAAGGTATGAAAATATGGTAGGACGAAGGGAGAAGAGGGTGACAAAGGTAAAATGAGATGAGAGAGTTTCGCCATGGTCAGATGGTTGGTAGTTTTGTGCAACGTAATGGTGTCGGAAGCGATTGCCGAAATGAAGAAAGTCGCGGATCTGGATTATGTCGGAAATGGCAACCCGAGGCAGATGTTGGATTTGTATTTGCCTGAGAAAATCGACGAGCCGGTTCCCGTGGTGATATGGATTCATGGCGGGGCCTGGCGTCAGGGAAGTAAGAAGAACGCGGGAAAGGCCTTGGGGATGGCGGAGGGGAAGTATGCAGTAGTTTCGGTTGGGTATCGCTTAACGCAAGAAGCGCAGTGGCCGGCTCAGATTCATGACTGCAAGGCAGCGCTGAGATTCGTGCGTGCCAACGCGGGGAGATATGGCATAGATGCTGATAAGATTGCGGTTTGGGGCAGTTCGGCAGGAGGGCATTTGGTTTGCCTTTTGGGGACGACTCAAAATGATGAAACCCTTGACGGAAAATTGGGTCCACATGTTGGGGCCAAGACGAGCGTGAATTGTGTGGTGAACTTTTTTGGTCCCACCGATTTTGTGAAGATGGATTCGCAAGGGAGTCCGATGAATCACAATGCGGCCAGCTCTCCCGAGGGGCAGCTGCTTGGCGGGGTGGTTTCGGAGTTAACTCAAAAAGCCAAAGAGGCTTCGGCACACTATCATGTTTCAAAAGATGATGCGCCCATTCTCACCGTGCATGGGACGAAGGATCGATTGGTGCCTTATGCGCAGGGAAAAGCCTTTGATGAGGCTCTCGATAAAGCGGGTGTCAGCTCCGTGCTCCTGACCGTTGAGGGAGGAGGGCACGGAAATGGCTTCGGTCCCTCGGTGGCGGAGGCGGTAAAGATTTTCCTGAAGAGACAGCTTTTTGGAAAAGAGGGAAAGGGTAAAGACCGCACCGTGAAGGCTGGTCAGTAGTGCTACCAGACCTTGATGATCTCGTGAATCAAAGCGGGGCCGCGATACACAAATCCGGTGTAAAGCTGAAGCAGGGAGGCGCCTGCTTTCTTTTTGGCGAGGGCGTCTTCTGCTGAGAAAATTCCGCCCGCTCCGACGATGGGGATGTCAGGTCCGAGTTGTTGATGGAACTGGGCGATGATATTGGTGGAATGTTCGGTGAGTGGCGCTCCGGAAAGTCCACCGGCTTCCTCGGTGTTTTTGTGTCCCTTTACCGCATCGCGAGCGATGGTGGTGTTGGTCGCGATGAGGAAATCGAGTCCGCCATCGCGGAAGACTTTGGAGAGTCCGGAGATCTGTTCTTCATTGAGGTCGGGTGCGACTTTGAGAGCGAAGGGGACGTATTTCCCGGTCTCTTTGTGGAGTTTTGATTGAAGATCCTTGAGAGTTTTCAACAGGAGCCCGGCGGCACCTTCGGACTGTAGGTCTCTCAGGCCGGGAGTGTTGGGCGAAGAGAAGTTTGCGGTGATGTAGTCGGCGGATGGGTAGGATTTTTCGAAAGCGATAGCGTAGTCGTCGTTGGCCTGCTCGTTAGGCGTTACCTTATTTTTGCCGATGTTGATGCCGACGATTCCTTTGAAGGTTTTTGACTGCTGGCGATTGAGGATGCCTTGTTTGATGCCGGGGTTGTTGAAGCCCATTCGGTTGATGAGAGCCTGGTGCTCGGGAAGACGGAAGAGGCGGGGAGAAGGGTTTCCATCTTGGGCCACTGGGGTAAGAGTCCCAATTTCGATATGGCCAAATCCAAGGGTCCCTAGGGCGTCGATGGTGTTGCCTTCCTTGTCGAGACCGGCGGCGAGACCGACGGGGTTTGGGAAGGTGAGACCGCAGATCGTGACTGGCTTTTGCTCGGGTGTAGTAGCGAGTTTCTCCAAAAGGCATATGTTCTCCATCGTCCGCAGTCCGGCCATGGAGAGATGGTGGGCTTTCTCAGCATCGATTTTGAAGAGAAGGGCGCGGGCGGCAGGGTAGAGCTTGTTGAGCATGGCTTGGTGTGGCTATAAGCGATCTGAAAATTTAGGCAAGTTCACCGGCGATCGAATCGACGAGGAGCGGGCCTTCGCCGGTGAGGCGGAGGTGCGTGTCGGTGAGATCGAGAAGGCCTTGTCGAGTAAGTTGGGCGATAGTGGCTTGATTTTCTTCAGTGAGGAATTCGCGGGGGAGACCCTCAACCATGCGGAGCATAAGGGCGAGTCGTTCAAGACGCCAGGCTTCGTCGTCGAGGGATTCGGCTGAGTCCCGGGCGTGGCCGAGGGAGTTGATTCGCTGGAGATAAGCCGAGGTGTCGCAGACGTTTTGGTGGCGTTCGCGATTGACTGTGGAGACGGCGGAAGGGCCGAGTCCGAGGTAGTCATTGCCGCTCCAGTAGCCCTGATTGTGGCGGGAGCGATAGCCGGGTAGAGCGTAGTTGGATGTTTCGTAGTGTTCGAATCCGGCGCCGACGAGCATTTCGTCGGCGAGAGAGAACATCTCGGCGTTGAGTTCGGGGTCGTCGATGAAGTCGCCCTTTTTGAATTGCTCGAAGAAGGCGGTGTCTTCTTCGTAGGTGAGATTGTAGGCGGAGATGTGGTCGGGTTGAAGGGCAAGAGCCTGGGTGAGGGTGTCTTCCCAATCGACGAGGGTTTGTCCGGGAACGGAGAAGATTAGGTCGATGTTGACTTCGAGTGAGCTGGCTTCACGGAGGAGATGAACCGATTGGATGGCCTGCATTGGGCTGTGTTCCCGGCCGAGTGTTTCGAGGTGTTTTCCAAGGAAGGATTGGATGCCGAGAGAGACGCGGGTGACGCCGAGCTCGTCGTAGAGGTCGGCGGTGTGTTCGGTGAAAGTGGCCGGATTGGCTTCGAGGGTGATTTCTTCCATTTGGGAAAAGTCAAAGTTCGCGTGGAGGCCTTCGAAGAGAGTTCGCAGGTGAGTCGGCGAGAGCATGGAGGGAGTGCCTCCACCGAAGTAGATTGTTTTGAGGGAAGCGAGGTCCTTCTGGGCGAAGAATTGGGCTTCCGTAATGAGAGCTTGGACGAATGCGCCGAGGTCGGTCTTGCCCGGAGTATGCTTGTAGAACGAGCAGTAGGGGCAGATGCGGTGGCAGAAGGGAATGTGGAGATATAAATGCACAGGCTTGTCGGCGGGCCGATTTTGGGGGAAGACTTCCTTGTGGCAATGCAATCCGGTCTCGCGACGAAGGTTTTGAAGAATGTTTCGCGTTCTTTTTACCTGAGTCTTCGTTTTTTGCCGCCGGGATTTCGAGCCCCGGCGAGTCTGGGATATTTATTGGCGAGGTTGAGCGATACCATTGCGGATGCGGGTGGGGCTTCGCCGGAGGATCGGNAAAGTTTGCTGGCCGAGTTNAGGGATTCGATGGNGTCAGGGAAGCGGGATTGGCTGGGGGGCTTGGATCGGCTCACTGGGCTNAGCGAGGGCGAAGAGCNATTGGTGGTTCGNGCCAATGAATGNCTCGATNCGATTGTGGAGTTGCCGGNGTGGCAGCNGAATTCGGTNCGGAAGGTGGTGNGGATTATTACCGAAGGGCAGAGTTGGGATTTGGTGCGATTTGAAGGTGAGGGGCTGGTGCGACTGGATGGGGATGAAGAATTGCNCCGATATACNTATCAGGTTGCCGGGTGTGTCGGGGAGTTTTGGACGGAGTTGGGATTTGGATGTGATGAGAATTTCGCCTCGAAGACAGAGGCGCAGATGCTGGAGTGGGGACGGGATTTCGGGAGGAGCTTGCAGCTGATCAATATTCTGCGGGATGTGTCCGAAGACTTGGAGAATGGACGCTGCTATCTTCCAGGAGAAGGGAAGCCTGAGGAAGAGGAATTGATGCTCTTGCGGAGGAAGTGGATTGAAGAGGCCTCAGCAGGGTTCGATTCCGCGGAGAAATACGCGCGGGCCTTACATGGCAAACGGATGCGTTTTGCGACGATTCTTCCAGCGATGATCGGGCGAAGAACTTTGGAATTGCTGGAGGCCGCGAATTGGGAGGAATGGCAGGGAAGGTTGAAAGTATCACGGTCTGAGGTCAAAAAGATGATGCTCGGAGCGGTGAAGTTTGCGATTTGGGAGTAAAAATCACTTTACCAAACATCTTTTCCCTGTGCACGTGTCGGGGCATACTGAACTCCGTAAGTGATGGTAGAAACCTGGCAGCAAATTGCACTCGGCATCCTGGTGGTCGTCGTGTTCGCGAGCTTCGTTAAAGAATGGCTCTCGCCTGAGGTCGTTGCAATTGGGGCTTTGGTAATTTGTGTGTTGATCGGAGTCTTGCCGATTGCAGTGGCCGCACCTTCTCCGGAATTGACGGGGGATGAATTGGCGGCTGCAATGAAAAAGTTTCAAGCAGATGCCTTGAGGGTCTTTGCTCATCCTGCGCCGATTACGGTAGCTTGTATGTTCGTCATGAGCGAAGCCCTAGAGAGAACCGGGGTCATCGAGACACTTGGTTATTGGTTTGAAAAGACCGCCGGGTCCAGTCCGACGAGGATGTTGGTGGTGATGATTCTCTTGGTAGCCGGCTTATCGGGCTTCATGAACAACACACCTGTCGTGGTGGTGTTTCTTCCGATTGTATTGGCGATTTGCCGTCGCAAGGATTGGATGGCATCTCGTTTTTTGATTCCGTTGTCTTATGCCGCGATTGCGGGCGGGACGATGACAATCATCGGAACCTCCACCAACCTCGTGGCCTCGGGAATAGCGGCCAAAAGGGATCCGGATGTGGTATTCGAGATGTTCGACGTGACTCCACTGGGGATTGTCTTCGTATTCGTGACCTTTGTTTATTTGGTGCTCTTTGGGAAAAAGGTTCTCCCGGATCGAGCGACCCTGGCAACGCTGATCGATAGCGAGTCCTCGAGGGAATACATTACCTACGCCATCGTTTCTGGGGGCTCACCGTTGATTGGCCAAAATTTCATCGATAGCTCGATGAAGAAGTCAAACAAAGCGCGGGTTCTCGACATCATTCGGGATGGGCAGCGACTTAAAAAATCCCTTGATGAGGTTATTTTTAAAGAAGGAGACGAGATTATTCTCAAAGGAAAATTGCAAGGCTTGATGAACTTCGGGGAGGACTCCGGAGTCAGTCTGAAGGCTGAGGAAGATTTGGGGCTGGAGGGGATTCGAACTGAGTCGGCGGTCTTGATGGAAGGCATTATCGGTCCGGATTCCACGATGGCGGGAAAGAGCCTGAAGGAGTTGAATTTCCGTCAGCAGTTTGGGGTGCTCATTGTCGCTGTTCACCGTCGAGGAAGGAATCTTCAGGAGCGCTTTGAAGACGTTAAGCTGGCCTTTGGTGACACCTTGCTGGTTCAGGGTTCGGGACGCCGAATGCAGCAGCTTTTTCAGCTGAAGGATTTCATTAACCTAAGTGAGCCGAAGCAAATAACAGTGAGGCCGAAGAAAGCGCCGTTCGCAATTCTGGCGATCCTGGCCTTCATGATCATCGGAATGCTTGGTGGGGTTGGGTTGATTCCGAAAGTTCCTATCGTCTTGATTGCGCTTTCGGCGGCGTTTTTCGTTTTGGTGACTCGTTGTTTGGAGCCCTCCGAGGCTTATGAGGCGATCGATTGGAAGGTTCTCTTCTTGATTTTTGGAATGCTGGGGCTGGGGCAGGCGATGGATTATTCCGGAGTGGCGCAGTTAATGGCGCTCAAAGTGGTTGGGATCATGCAGGGAATGGACCCGCGTTTGATGATTGCCATTGTTTATCTGCTCGCCGCGGTGATGACCGAAATGGTGAGCAACAATGCCGTGGCAGCCTTACTTACTCCTTTGTCGATGATTGTGGCTTATGAGCTTGGTGTTGATCCTCGGCCATTCGTGGCGGCGGTAATGTTTGGTTCTTCCGCAAGTTTTTCCACTCCGATTGGATATCAAACAAATACCTTTGTGTATGGCGCAGGTGGTTACAAGTTTGGGGATTTCTTCCGCGCCGGGCTGCCGCTGGCCTTGGTCTTGTGGGTTGTTGCCAGCTTCCTGATTCCGGTGATTTGGCCCTTGTAAATGGGCTGAGTGGGAAATTCCTCGACCCATAGTTGACCGGGAGGGGCGGGGGCGTTAAGGAATCCTCAGCAATGAAAGACCCCATCACCGTTTCAGTGACCGGAGCCGCCGGACAAATTGGCTATGCTCTTCTCTTCCGTATCGCTTCAGGTTCCATGTTTGGGCCGGATCAGCCGGTGAATCTCCGTCTGATTGAGATTGAACCTGCGATGGGTGCTCTCAAAGGCACCGTCATGGAGCTCGATGACTGTGCCTTCCCCCTCCTCAACGAAATCGTTCCCACCTGTGATTTGGCCGAGGGATTCCGCGGAACCAATTGGGCTCTTCTTGTTGGATCAGTGCCACGTGGCCCGGGTATGGAGCGTAATGATCTTCTCGGAATCAATGGAAAGATTTTCACTGGTCAAGGACAGGCCATCGCGGGCAATGCGGCATCGAACGTTCGCACGCTTGTTGTGGGAAATCCCTGTAACACAAACTGCCTGATCGCGATGAATAACGCTGCCGGAGTCCCCAAGGAGCAGTTCTTTGCCATGACTCGTCTCGATGAAAATCGTGCCAAGAGCCAGCTCGCAGCCAAGGCAGGGTTGCATAGTAGTTCCGTGAGCAATCTTTGTATCTGGGGCAATCATTCGGCGACCCAGTATCCTGACTTCACCAATGCCAAAATTAATGGGCAATCTGTTCCCAAGGTTATCACCGATCGTGCTTGGCTTGAAGGTGAATTTATCAGCACCGTGCAGCAGCGTGGTGCGGCGATTATCAAGGCACGTGGAGCAAGCTCAGCGGCTTCGGCTGCGAATGGTGTCGTGGATACCGTGCGCTCGTTGACAACTGAAACTCCTGCGGGAGACTGGACGAGCGTCGCGGTTTGCTCTGATGGATCGTATGGTATTCCTGAAGGCTTGATTGCTTCCATGCCCATCCGCACCGATGGATCCAATTGGGAAGTGGTTCAGGGCGTTGAGCTTGATGAATTCTCCCAGGGTAAGCTCGACGCTTCTGTCGCTGAGCTTTCCGACGAGCGTGAGGCTGTTTCAGACCTTATTCCCTCTTAACTAATTTCATGGCTTCACCATTGGTCATTGCCGGGCGGGAGTTTTCTTCCCGTCTCATGCTTGGGACGGGTAAGTTTCCCTCCCACGAGAAAATGCGTGATGCGCTGGCTGTCAGTGGGACTGAGATTGTGACCGTGGCTTTGCGGCGGGCGGATCTCAGTGGCCAGAAAGATCCTTTTTCCAATATTCTCGAGTTCATTGATCCCGGGAAATATTTGCTTTTGCCAAATACCAGCGGGGCGATGAATGCCGAAGAGGCGATTCGTTTGACCCGATTGGCAGCAGCTGCGGGGTTGCCGAAGTGGGTGAAGTTGGAGATTCACCCGGATCCGACTTATTTACTACCCGATCCCATTGAAACGCTCAAAGCGGCGGAACAATTAGTGAAGGAGGACTTTACCGTTCTTCCCTATATTAATGCCGATCCAGTCTTGGCAAAACGGCTTCAAGAGGTTGGGGTCGCGACGGTAATGCCATTGGGCGCGCCTATTGGAAGTAACCGTGGGATTTCGACCCGTGATCAGATTCAAATTATTATTGATCAGGCCGAGGTCCCGGTCGTGATTGATGCAGGGATTGGCGTGCCGAGTCACGCTGCGGAAGCAATGGAATTGGGTGCTGATGCGGTTCTTGTCAATACGGCGATTGCGATTGCTTCGGATCCTTGTCGGATGGGAGAGGCTTTTAAGAAAGCAGTCGAGGCGGGCCGTGAGGCCTACGAATTGGGACTCCCCGAGGTGATGGAATCGGCTTCTGCTACGAGCCCGTTGACGGGTTTTTTAGCTGATTAAAGCAGCTCAGCTCCTGGGGTAAGCCGGATTAATTTTGAAAAATTGCTTTCCGATTTTGAGGACGCCAGGGAGGCTTTTGAATTTTTTTGGAGAGAACTCGGATCGCGGCATGGTGAGGATTATAGAGTCGTCGGTTCCTCGGCTGATTTTTTGCGGTTGATCCGAAGAGACCTGTCCGTCGCTGGAGAAGAAGTAGACTTTTTTTGACTTGGGAATTGCAGGGGAGGATAACTTCAATTCGATTTGTTGATGACCCCGTACCGAGCTTATCAGCTTGGGATTTTTTTTGGGGATCTCCTTGCTGGCAGTATTGATGAGCGCAGTGGCGTGAGGGTCGGGGATAGGTTTTCGAGTGACGGGGAGAGTGAGCTCGAACGATTGAAAGTTAGGAAAACAGCCTCGCGCACAGCACATCCAGTTGGCATCGACCTTCAGGGTGACTGTTTTGGTTTCGATCTTGGCGGGAGGAGTGAGCGTGACCAGTAAGGTGACGTCTCGTTCGTAACCATGGCAGGGGTATTCTGCCATAAAGGTATTCTCAGGATAAGGCCATCTGATTTCGGAAGCGGTGAAGCCTTGCGGCAGTTTCCATTCGAGGGAAGTGGGGACTCCAACTATTCCCGGTTCTTTCCAGTAGGTGTGGAATCCGGCGTGGTGATGAATGTGGAACCCGATGGTGAGGGGCGCACCGGGCGTAATGCTACGGGACTCTGAAATCAGCGCGACATCAAGGCCGGGTCCGTCCAATTGGGCATCGTAGGCGGAGGTGGTTTGCACAAAAGCCAAAGTGAGAATGAGTATCGACCAAATCATCTCAATAAAAGTGTTCGCGAATGATTTTGATAGCAAGTCGCTTTACTTGGCCGGGATTAGGAGAGTGGCACCGATTCGGATGTTGGTTCCGCTTAATTTGTTCGCTCTTTGAATAGCCGAGACGCTTACTCCGTATCTCCTGGAGAGTCCGTAGAGAGTATCGCCTTTTACAACCGTATGACGGCGTGACATCGATTTCACCCTGACCGGTTTTGGTTTAACTTTGGGCTTGGGGCGGTATGTCGGCTTCGGTGCCGGACGTTTTGCCTCTTGTGGGTTTTTGTAGACTTGGCGCGTTGGTTTCTCATTTCCAACAACTTTGGGCTCTTCGGTCTTTTTCTTGCTGAACCAGAAGCGATTTCTCTTGGGTGGATTGTCAGCCCAGGCTTCGATGTAATTTCCGTCTTCGTCAAAGGGGCCAATGGCGGGATTGTAGTCGGGAGTTCGTCTACTCGAACAACTCACCAAAAAGAAACTGAGTGCGAGGGTGGAAAAGAGAGTGAAGGCGTTGTTCAGCATCGCTGGAAACTAAATAGCAAAGAAATCAAGAAGAACAAACATTAGTTAAGAATGGCGAACTACCTAATCTCGGTCCCGATTCCCGATTGGGTGAAAATTTCGAGTAAAAGGGTGTGCGGAGTACGGCCATCAATAAAGTGGACCTTTTCAACTCCGCTCTCGAGGGCTCCCAAAGCGGAGGTGATTTTTGGGATCATCCCACCGGAGATGATCCCGTCGTCGATAAGCTTCTGTGCTTCTGCACTGCTGACAGATTCAATGAGAGTGGAGTGGTCGGATGGGTCGCGAAGCAGGCCCGGAACGTCGGAAAGGTATACCAATTTGGCTGGTTTGAGGGCGCAGGCAAGGGCTGCTGCGGCCAAATCCGCGTTGATGTTGTGGGGTTCTCCGGTTTCTTCGTGCTTTCCGAGCGGGGAAATGACCGGAACCAATCCAGCACTGATGGCGTAGAGGATGTCCTCAATGTGGCAGGAGGTGGCCTGGCCGACCCTTCCGATATCAACCGGGGCTCCGGAGTTGTCTTTGCCGAAAAGTTGTTTGGCTGTAAAAACTGAAAGTCCGTGGATTGAAGCGGCTTTGCCGCCGAATTTGTTAATTGTTTCAACAAGTCCCGCGTTGATGCTCTGATGCAGGGTTTCTTCGACAATCTTGATGGCCTCGGGCGTGGTAATGCGGAATCCCCCGACAAATTTGGCTTCGAGCCCGGCTTCGCTCATCGCTGCGGAGATAGCTTTTCCGCCACCATGAACGATGACGGGGCTAATTCCGGCATTCTCGAGAAAAACGATATCCCTCATGACTTCATGGACCAGCCCGGGGTTGTCCATAGCGGACCCTCCCATTTTGATCAGAAAGGTTTTCCCCCTAAATCGTTGCAGATAGGGAAGCGCATCAATCAGAACCCGCGCTTTTTCGGTGGCTGTCATCATGGCGGTAACATAATGAAGAGAGGCTGTCTTGACCAATGAGAAAGCGGCGCTATCTAAGGTTTCATGAAGCGAGTGGTTGAACCGGAGTTATTGGACGGACTCTCCGGCGATGACCCGGGGGCCATTCGGAGTCGTCGGGATCTTCGCATGATCAATAGGTTTATGGGTAATGAGGGTTGGATTCAAAGGCAAATTGAGGAAGGGGAGTCTATGGTGGAATTGGGTGCAGGGACGGGAGAACTAACGGGCAAGTTGAGCGATACTGGAAAGGTGACGGGATTGGATTTTCAGGAAAAACCCCGGGATCTGAAAGTTGGTTGGAAGCAGGGTGATCTTTTTGAAACGATGCCCGATTGTCCCGGAGACACCGCTGTGGCAAATTTGATTCTCCATCATTTCGATGATGAACAATTAAAACGGCTCGGTGGTTTCATTGGCTCCCGAAAGAAGTTTGTCGCGGTTGAGCCGTATCGCTCATATCGCTCGCTGTTCCAGGGAAGTCTTCTTTGGCCTGCGATCAACGCGGTGACAAAACATGACATGATGGTGAGTATTCGGGCGGGGTTTCGGAGAGGTGAGCTTTCCGTATTGCTGCAGTTGGGAGAGCGTTGGCAATGGCGGGAGGAGGTGTCGTTTTTCGGCGGAATTCGTGTAGTAGCGTGGCGGGAATGAAGGAGATCGAAATTGTGGGAGGCGGCCTGGCCGGACTTGCGCTGGGGATTGCCATGCGGAGGAGAGAGGTCCCCGTAATTCTGCGCGAAGCAACGACCTATCCGCGACATCGGGTTTGCGGGGAATTTATTAACGGAGTGACCATTGAGACATTGGAGAATCTGGGTATTGCTCACTTGTTTTCCGATGCTTTGCAGCACGAGAAAACGCGCTGGTGGGTGGGAGATGAGAAGGTTTTGGAAGCGCGGCTATCGAAGCCCGCTCTCGGGATGTCCCGATGGGAAATGGACGAACGCTTGAGACAGGAATTTGAGCTATTGGGGGGTAATTTATTCGTCAATGATCGCGTTGACCGGGAGGCCCTGGAAGGGCGGGTTTGGACAGCTGGTAGAAGGTTGGAAAAGGGCACGCCTTGGTTGGGATTAAAGGCTCACTTTGACGGCGTTCCCCTCGATGGGTATTTGGAGATGCATCTGGGGAATGGAGGCTATGTTGGACTGACTCCGATAGAAGGCGATGGCTCCAAAATCAACGTTTGTGGTCTTTTTCGAGGGGCGAAGATGGGAAAGGGAAACCCTTTACTCAATGCTTTGGATGAGTGCGGGTTGGAGAGGCTGGTTGATCGACTACGGGGTGGAGAGATGAAT
The DNA here is from genome assembly GCA_002729295.1 of Verrucomicrobiales bacterium. Classification (GTDB taxonomy): domain Bacteria; phylum Verrucomicrobiota; class Verrucomicrobiia; order Verrucomicrobiales; family Akkermansiaceae; genus SW10. The sequence goes on from PBTU01000050.1 coordinate 22,061, forward strand.
CAAAAATCGCTCACAGGAATTAGCGGATTACGATTGGGAAGTCAGCAAGTGGAGCATGAATTGTGCGTGCTCGGAGATGCGGAGAGAATGATTCCTCCCTTTACGGGCAATGGAATGTCGATGGCCTTTGAATCTGCGGAATGCGCACTGGAGCCATTGATGATTTATGCGCAGCAGGGAGCAGCCTGGGATGCGACCCGTAAGAGGATTCTGCTTAATCTTGAAGAGCGTTTTGGGCGCCGCGTCCGGCTGGCACTGAGCTTACATCGTATTCTTACAAATCGCGTCGGACGGAAGGGGATTTCCCTTGCGGCGAAGTGTGGAATGTTGCCCTTT
>PBTU01000051.1 GCA_002729295.1 Verrucomicrobiales bacterium
CTGCATTGTTCTTCAACTTTTTTGGCTAGCTCATCCATTGCGGTGTCAATTGCCTTAAACTTCCTGATCAGATCTATGGTTTCGGTTTCCATGCCAAAATCGTAGTACTTTTTGCCAGTTGTACAAGTAGCAATCCAACTTTTTGATACAGGTTTGATACAGGTTTAGGGGTAGTTAGCCGAAAAAAACAAAAAATAGGGTAGTTTTGGGCCAAAATACCCCTTTATTCTACAATAAATACCCTTTTCTAGGAATTATTATGTTCCTACGGCGACTGCATGTTGATTGTTTGAAAAATGAGGGATGCCTAGAAGAACTCTCGATGGCTCCTTATGTCAGCCTCTTCTTCGCCGCTCGTCGTTTCACAATTTCGTCCATCACCACCGCTGCGAGCAGAACAAGGCCCACGATGAGGAATTCCATATGGGTTTCCAGCCAGGTAACCAGATTGATCATGTTCTTCAGGACCTGCATCACGGCGGTTCCAATCAAAACACCGAGGATCGTTCCCTCTCCTCCCCGCAGACTACATCCTCCCAGCACCGCCGCTGCGATGGCGTAGAGCTCGAAGAAATTTCCATAGGCACTCGGCTGCGCCGTATTGCCATTCAAGATGAAAAGCATCCCTCCCAGAGCTGCCAGCATCGAACAGATGACGTAGGAAAGGATGATCATCCGGTCTGTGTTGATCCCGCTCAATCTCGCCGCCTCTTCGTTGTTGCCCAGGGCAAACAAGTATCTCCCCCAAATGGTCTTCCGCAAAAAGATCCAGGCCGCAATGGAGAGAACTACCAAAATCAAAAAGGGATAGGGCAAACTAAATTTCCCTACGAGTTCAATCTCGCCTGTTCCCCATTCCCGGAATTCCTTGAAACCACTTCCAAAGCCCTGGCTTTGATCGTCGGTTAATCCCCTCGTGGCCCCGCGATAAATCAACAAGCCGCATAACGTCACCACGAAGGGTTGCAGCTTCAACTTGGTAATCAACAAACCATGAAACAGCCCGATGAGGAAACCCACCAATAGGCCCAAACTCACCGCGCTGGCTGGCGACCATCCGTGGCGAACCACCAACCAAGGCACCCCGCATCCCACCAGACAGACCACCGAGCCAATCGACAGATCAATCCCTCTCGTAATAATGACGAATGCCACCCCCAGGCTAAGGATGCCATACAAGCCTGTCCGCTCCAACTGCTTCGACTGGTTGTATCCACCCAGAAACTTGTCGTTGAGAATGGCCGTGACCACATACACGACCACCAAGGTAATAAAGATTCCTCTGATGTTTTTCATTTTATCAATTCAAGCTAACTCGCATTCATCAAACTCCGCCCCGTTGCCAATTCCATAATGGCTTCCTCGGTAAATTCATCACGCCCCAGTTCCCCTGAGATCCGCCCTTCGTGCATCACGAGCGCCCGGTCGGCTACGCCCATGATCTCCTCCATCTCGCTGGAGACAAACAAGACCGCCATCCCTTCCTTCGCGAACTTTTCCATGAGTAGATAAATCTCTTCCTTCGCCCCGATATCAATCCCACGCGTTGGCTCATCCAACAAAAGAACCTTCGGCTTCAAGGCCAGCCACTTAGCCAAGACAATCTTCTGCTGGTTACCACCCGACAAATAACGCGCCAACTGCCACGAGCCCGGAGTCTTCACACTCAGCGCCTCGGTCATCTCAACCGTCAAGGCTTCCTCCTTCGCCTCATCCACAAAAGGCCCTTTCGCATCGCGACGCAGGGACGCCAAACTCATGTTTTCCTTCACCGCCATCTCGAGGATCAAGCCCTGCCCTTTTCGATCCTCCGGCACCAAAGCCAAACCACGGTTCAGCGCCTCCAGCGGAGACCGCGGCACCTTGCTCGAGCCTCCGGCCACGACTTCACCACCCACCGCTGGTCTCGCCCCAAAAATCGCCGCCAGCATTTCGCTGCGACCCGCGCCGACCAAACCAGCCACGCCCACTACTTCGCCCGCGCGAACTTCAAAGTCCAAAGCATGCTTGGCATTCTCAACCGTGCGCAGTCCCGTTACCGACAAGGCCACTTCACCCAACTCATGCGGCGTTCGTTGATAAAACTGCGAGACATCCCGCCCAACCATCAAGCGCACCATGGCATCGTGATCGATTTCCTCCCGCTCAAGCTTCCCGGCATTTTCGCCATCGCGAAAGACCACCACGCGATCGGCCAGTTCCTTCACTTCGCCGAAGCGATGCGAAATATAAATCACGCTCACGCCCCGTTCCCGCAAATCCCGGATCACCTCGAAGAGCCGCTCGGCTTCGCTCAGCGAAAGACTCGAAGTCGGCTCGTCCATAATGATGACGCGCGCCTTCGTCGAGAGAGCCTTGGCAATTTCCACCAACTGTTGTTTGCCCAAAGTCAGCTCGCTCAAGGGAGTATCGGCCGACACTTCCAGTCCGACCAACTCGAGCACTCGTTCCGCTTCCCGACGAATTTCCTTTTGATCAATCCAACCAAACTTCTGCGGCTCCCGACCAAGAAACATGTTCGCCTCGACCGTCAAATTATCGGCGAGATTTAACTCCTGATGAATCAAGGCCACACCTGCCGCCTGGGCCTCCTGTACACCGGCAAACCGCCGCGCTTTTCCTTCAATCAGCAACTCCCCTTCATCCGCCGGCTGCACCCCGGCGAGGATCTTCATCAAGGTGCTTTTGCCCGCGCCGTTCTCCCCGATGAGGGCCACTACCTCGGCCTCGCGAACCTGCAGATCCACACCCGAGAGCGCCACCACACCAGGGAAGCGCTTCGTCACCCCCCTCACTTCCAGGAGACAGTCTCCCATTACTTGCCAAGTTTCTCGTTCAAATCCTTCCAGAAGGCTTCCACATTGTCCTTACGAATCATGCGAGCCGGAATGTCGAAGAGCTTGTTCTCGGGAATAACCGAATCATCGCCCGTTGCCAAGGCATGCAACACCTTGATCGATTGATTGCCATAGGCGTATGGGTCCTGCACCACCGTCCCCGCAATCTGACCATCCACGATGCCCTGCAAGGTCTCCTCGTCTTCGTCGAACCCAATAATTTTCACCTTCCCGAGATCTCCACGTTCCCTCAGCACATCAAGAATGATGGGCGGGTTATAGGCAAACAAACCAACCATGGCATCCACGTCGGGATTCTTGGTCAACTCGTCTTCAACATTTTCCTTTGCCTTGGCCATGTTGATCTCATCAGTGCGCGTGGCCAACACAGTATACTTTTCACCCTTCACCACCTCTCCCGGCAAATCGTATCGGCTCGAATCCTTTTTGCGCTCCCTCCAACAATCGATGACACCCTGGCGACGACGCTTCGCGTTTTCCTGTTCCAAACGTCCAATAAACAAAATCACCTCTCCACCCTCTGGAAGAGCTTCCTTCACCAACTCCCCACACATCCAGCCGGCATTATAGTTGTCCATTCCGATATAGACCTGCCGCTTCGATTTTGGAGCGTCGGTATCCATTGTGATCAAAAGAGTATTGTCAGCGACTTCGCCAAAAATATCGGCCTGATTCTCCGGATCAATCGCCGCCACCGAAATTCCGTCCACTCCCTTCGAAATCAAATCCTCAAGCGCCTTTCGCTGCTCCGTGCTGCCGTCCGGCATTAAGGTCTCCACCTGCACTCCCAGCTCAGCTCCAGCATCTTCGCCGCCCTTTTTGCAAATCTCCCAAAAACCCACCGCCCCGGTAGTCACCAAGGCATAGGATTTCTTTCCATCCTCCTCCTTATCGCCACACCCGGACAAACAAATTCCCAATCCCAACAACAAGGCACCGAATCGTATCTTCATCATTCAACCATCCAATTCCACCCGGGACCACCAGACCAGCGAAAAAACAAGTGGATTCGCGTCATCCCGACGCGCCCTTGTCATTCCCAACCACGGAAACACCGGGCTCCGGCCCAATCCGCATCTCCATCACACCCAGATATTCCAGCAGCCTGACGATTCATTCGATCCTTTCGGAGAGCACCGAATAAGCGGACGACGCGCTGGCTCAACCGACTCTCAGCGCACCAAGGGATTCCCCAGAACCCTCCGGCCATCGTTGGGGAAATTCGGAGTCAGAGGACTTGGTTTTGGCTTCGGGGTGGCAGGAGGCGCCGGACCGGCCGATTTCAAGACAGCCTGAATACGGGTGAAATCATGCTCGATTTCCGCGGAACGTGGTGAGGCATTGCTGGCAGCCGCAAGTTTCCCGTAGGCCGCATTGATACGCTGTAATTCTTCAAGCGTGCGCATCTTCGCTTCGCGAGCAAGGAGCTGGCGATGGCTGTTCCGGATCTTCACCTCAAAGGCCACTTCGGGATTTTTCTCCAGNCGCGCCAACTCGNTGACAATTTTCNTCGACCAAGCCATTCCNGCAACATTNCAAAAGGGNCGATCTTTGAATGCNATCAACTGAGTCCAGGCCNCCTTCGGCGACAAGGANAGGATTGTCTNNAACTCCGCGCTCAAAGCGGCCTCATCCGGCTTCCCGCCATTCTCCAGCGCAAACCATTCCCGCAATCCCANCGAACCTTCTTTCGGGAATTCATGCTGCAACCCGGGCCATGGCTCGATGAAGGTCTGCAATCCCCTGCTCCGGTAATACACCAGCGCCTTGAGCGAGAAAAGGTAGTTAGGGTCCATCCGACCTACTCCGATAAATACCTTCGTTTTCTTGTCGAGCGCCACGGGATTCTTCATCCGCGAGTCAATGTGGCCGCCCATCAGGATTGCGCCTCCCGCGATCCCCGGCTCGGCTTGCAAGAGCGTATCAGTCATCCAGCCACCCTTACTATATCCCGCCAAGTAGACGCGCTTGAGATCCAGCCCCTGCGACTTTGCCAGCTCGTCGCGAACATAGCGGAAAGCCTTCACCTCCATTGCAAGATCCGCCGGTTCAATTTTGTATTTCCCCCGCTGCACATACCCCATCCCCACCACGATCCAATCCTTCGGTCCGGTGTGCGCCCGCGTCATCTTCCACTCCGGCTTGGCATTGAATCCGTGATAAGAAAACACCACCGGCCAGGACTTGGTTGGATCGTGGTTCTCCGGAAACGAAACCAACACATCATCCGCCACCCCGGGCACCTTCAGTTGAATTTCATATGCCTGAAGCAAAGAGCCAAAGCAGAACCCGAAAATAAAAAAAAGAGAATGAGATCGCGTCAACACAAGGGGCACTCTATGCACTTCCTGAAAAATTACAGCCAAATTGAAAACCCTCAGCGATTCCAAGGCATCCGGGCAATCATCATCCCCATTCCGCAAGTATTCGTGATCCCCGCGAAGATCCGGCCACACTCGACAAAATCCCGTCTGCGGAAAGCCCAACCGCAAACAGGAAGAGCACCAGGGGATCGAGTCCCTCATTTAGTAATTCCTGCCTTCGCTAATTCCTTCGCCCAACATAGTCTCCCCTCGTGGCCGGTGACCTCGACTCTTTCTTCTCTGATGCGGATTGGCACCATCGTTTTGACGAGCACATCCTGGCGCATGGAAAGAAACTCTCCTCGCCCCGCTTCCTCAGTGCCCTCAATCTCGAGGAAATCGAGGACGGCTTCATCCTGACCTGCCGCGTCGACGATCACGATGCCGAAGTCAACCTCTGGCCCGAGTCCGACACTCATTGGGAATTCGACACCTCCTGCACTTGCGACTACGGCCCGCACTGCCCGCACGCCGCCGCTGCCCTGCTCCGCGCCTCACGCCCGAATACCCTCGCCCGTCTTCTTCGCGGAGGAGGCAAGGTCGCGCCAGCTCCCAAGAAAACCTCCGCTCCAGCCGCGAAGGCTTCCGAAGAAGTCCTCACCCCAACCTTTCACATCGAAGTCGCCGAGGAACCCACCTCCGGACGCGTGGTCCAACTTCTCCTCCAGGCTCTCAAGTCAAAACAACGTGATACCTGGCTCGTCGCCCGCCCCGTCATCCGCTACGGACCGCACGAATTTCCCCTCATCAAATCCAGCGAGGAATCACCCGTCCTTCGCGACCGGGCCGCCGAGTTCCGCGCCATGGAAGAGCTCACCCAACTCGGCCTCACCAATCTCTCGACCAATCCCACCTACCGCTTCCTTCTTTCCCTCGCCAAAAAACAATCCGCCGAATTCTCCGCCGAAGGATGTTGGTTTCCCGAACCCCACCTCTCCACTCCCGCGGTCTACTGGCCCTGGTTCCGCGCCAAGGCCGTGCCCATGCTCGAAGCGAAAGGCTGGAAAATAGAAATCGATTCCGACTTCGGGTTCCAAGTTCATCGCCTCAACGACGGAGAACTGCAGGCCTCGCTCGAACCCACTCCCGGCGGTTGGTTCACTCTCTCAGTCGGCATTGATCTCGATGGTGAACGGCTCGACCTCCTCCCCATCCTCACCGGCCTCCTCGACAGCGACACGCTCGACCAACTTCAGGATCTCGAGGACGACGAAACCCACCTCATCTATCTTCCCAGCGGCGGCGCCCTCCAGGTCCCCGCCGGACGACTTCGCACCATCCTCCACCACCTTGCCTCGCTGACCGACCCGAAAGCACCCTCGCTTCATCCTCTCGATGCCGCCGCGCTCCTCAACGACGAAGCCCTCCCCATCGACCCTCCCCCCGAACTCGCCGAGCTCCGCGCCCGCCTCAAAAAAGACGAGGAAGATGAAAGCCATTTCGAACAACCTGAAGGCCTCCTCGCCGAGCTCCGCGACTACCAAAAAACCGGCGTGGAATGGATTCGCTTCCTCTCCGCTCACAATCTCAACGGTATCCTCGCCGATGACATGGGCCTTGGAAAAACACTCCAAACCCTCACCCACATTCTTCAGCAAAAACAACGCGGCGTAAAAGGCCCGGTCCTCGTCATCGCTCCTACCTCCGTCGTCCCAAACTGGATGGCCGAGGCAAAAAAATTCACGCCTTCCCTCACCCCCCTCATCCTCCACGGCCCGCAGCGCAAACGCGTCTTCTCCCACATTCCCCACGCCGACATCGTCATTACCTCCTTCGCCTTACTACAGCGCGACATCGACGAACTCAAAAAACACGACTTCGCCATCGCCATACTCGACGAAGCGCAACACATCAAAAACCCCTCCGCCAAAGTCTCCCAGGCCGCCTGCCAGCTCAACGCCCGCCAGCGCTTATGTCTCTCCGGCACCCCCATCGAAAACAACCTTGGCGAACTCTGGTCGCTCTTCCGCTTTCTCATTCCCGGCCTCCTCGGCTCGCTCGACCGATTCCGCCAGCTCTACCAGACGCCCATCGAAAAAGAAGAGGACGACGAACGCCGCGATCTCCTCCGCGCCCGCCTAGCCCCGCTCATTCTTCGCCGCACCAAAGATCAGGTCGCCAAAGAACTCCCGCCCAAAACCATCATCGTTCATCCCGTCGAACTCAGCTCGGCCCAGCGCGACCTCTACGAAACGGTCCGCGCCACCATGGACAAAAAAGTTCGCGAAGCGATCTCCGCGCAAGGACTCGAGCAATCCCAGTTCGCCATCCTCGATGCCCTCTTAAAGCTCCGTCAAATCTGCTGCCACCCCTCCCTCCTCAAACTCCCACCCGGCGAGGTCAAAAAAACCGACAAGTCAGCCAAACTTGATTACCTCTTCGAGCTCCTCGAAACCCTCTTCGCCGAAGGCCGCCGGGTCCTTCTCTTTTCGCAATTTACCTCCATGCTTGCGCTCATCGAACGCGAGCTCACCGCCCGCCGCATCCGCTACCTCCTCCTCACCGGAGCCTCCAAAAACCGCGGCGATCTCGTCGACAAGTTCCAAAGCAAAAACATCCCCATTTTTCTCGTCTCCCTTAAAGCCGGTGGCACCGGCCTCAACCTTACTGCCGCCGACTCCGTGATCCACTTCGACCCTTGGTGGAACCCCGCCACCGAAAATCAGGCTACCGACCGCGCCTACCGTATCGGCCAGGACAAACCCGTCTTCGTCCACAAACTCATCTGCAATGGCACCGTCGAAGACCGCATTCACCAACTCCAGAAAAAAAAATCCCACCTCGCCGACTCACTCCTCTCCGGTGCCAGCCAGAGTAAGCCCGATCTGGAATCGCTTCAGGAACTCCTAAAACCGCTGGCCTAATTCCAAGATCGAGGCCAAGCTTCCACTATCATGATCAGGCATCTTCTTCTTGCGTGCTTTCTCCTTGGCTCAGTCCATGGAGAGGAGCCACGCATAGCAGAATTCCTCCCTGACCTCAGCGCACCTGAATTCAAAACGCGCCAGGCAGCCATGGAAAAAATCCAAACCTTTGCCAAAAAGAATCCCGAAAGCTTTCTCAAAGAGATCCCTCCTCTTCTGAAAAAAACCAAAGACCCTGAAGTCCGCCTGCGACTTCGTGAGGTGACGTTGGGCTTAAAATTCAAAATCACGAAATCACTTTTCGGATTCACCTTTCTTTTGAATCGAGCGTCCAAATTTGAAAATCAGATTGTCTCCGGAGTCGTGCTGATCGACGTTGTGGATGGCCACCCGGCCAAACGCGATGGCCTCAAGGCACGAGACATCATCCTCGCTCTCAACGGGAAACCATTTGCAAGGAATCTCCCCGAAGAAGAAATCCGGAGGATCTTCGCCTCGCAAGCCCCCGGAAAAAAAGTGGCTCTCGTGGTGCAACGCCACGGCAAAACCATTGATATCGAGGTCAGTCCGATGGAGGTTGAAGTCGATCAGGACATTAAAGAAAAGCTCCTTCTCGATTTCGACGACTGGCTTCGCAAGCAAACAGAAGACTGACCGTTGTGATTTCCACTGACTGATCTTCACAAATAGCTCGCTTCGTCTCCTTCCCCGCATGATGTCGCCGACTACCCGTGATTCGAAGGTGCCAAGGCCATCGGGATCTTTATGCATTAGCCAGATGGCCAATCCCTTCAGTCCATAAAAGTCCGCTCTGGTCTATGAATATTGCGCGGTGGGTACGAAGCTCACCCCCTGTTGATCCTCCAGATAGGTGAAATTATCAAAGCGCGAGAAAAATGCCTTCGTTTTCCACCTGAGAAAGTTCAAACTTCAATCAAGTCGTGAAAAAACAACTCTTACTCTGCCGGGAAAACGGATTACGCATCACCTCCACTCTAAAGGAGACCCTATATCTCCTCGAAAATGCCACCGTTCCAATGTCCTTGGCCGAGCTTGAGGAAAAAATCACCAGCTGTAATCAGTCCACTATTTACCGTTCGGTCCAACGACTCAAAAAAATCGGAGTAATTAAACAACTCAATTTTGCCGAACAAGGGACAAAGTTCGCTCTGGCCACCAGGGAGGACAACGACGACTTTCTCATCTGCAAGGCCTGCGGAAAGGTTGAAGCGCTCGATTCCCCTTCGCCTCTCAACGATCTAAAGAACCGGCTGATGCAAAAGACTGGCTTTAGCGGGCTCTCGCATGAGCTGGAATTTTACGGGGTTTGCCCGCAATGTGTTTAGAGGAAATCCTTCTTCATAGGCTGAGATTGACTCAACGCAGCCGACCTGCACCATGATGAGGGGAAAAAATTCGTCCGTAGTCTTGGCTCAATCGAATCGTGTATTCTATTGCATGTCATTTGCATCCATCTAGGTGAGCTTCTCGTTCACTCCCATCCATCTTGGGAAATTTCATTCCCAATCTCTCAAGCTTTTGAACTACGACCGCCCTATGAATGCGGGTTGACGCATTTTAAAATAGAACCGTCTCGCAAAGCGCACATCCTTTCCTGAAAGTCCAGGGGCTTGATACTGAACACAAAAAGGGCGGGACTCTCATCGTCCCGCCCCTTTGCAAGGCTATTCAGAAAATTAATTAACTAGCTGCGACGACGACGGGCAAGAAATCCAATTGCCGAAAACACAACCATGAGCGTCGATGATGGCTCGGGCACAACAACAAATGTGAAGGAAGAATTCGCAGTGTAAGGATCCGAGGCGGCTCCCTCAGTGCGGGTTGCTGAGGCAGTGAAATCCAGAACGTATGTCCCCGTCTCGGTAAATGCCCAGTTCCGCTCTTCGTGTCCACCAGCGGGAAAAGTGAACGTATTCGTGCCTTCAGCCTCAGAAATTCCAAAATCGAAAACTCCTCCATTATTGAAGTAGAGAGAGAACTGTCCGGGGCCGGTCGAACCATTGAGAGTATATGAAACATCACTCCAAGTAACTCCGGCAGGCTGCTCAAGCTCCTCGGTCCCCAGGCCGAGAATCACCGAGCCGACTCCGTCTGAGTCCTGAGAAATCAAGTAGAGAGTTGAGCCTTCGGTTGCTCCAGTGCCGTTAAGCAAAGCCTGATCCGTGCCAACGGGAACAACAATACTTTGATTAACTCTCACTTCCAATTCGGCGGCTTCAAATTCCGCATCATTTACAATCACCCCGCCGACAGTGGCGGTGTCATCGCCTTCCCCGAGGTGATAGCCAAATTCAAATTCTCCATCGTGGAGGCCAACTGCAAAGTCCCCGTGGCCAGACGTAAATAGCGCCGCCGTGGCACTACCGGAAAAACCAAGGGTTGCGGATAGGCAAAGAAGATGGGTCAAAGACAGTGAATTATCTGATGCTTTTTTCATTACGGGCGGACCCTAGCCCTTAATGCAACTTAGTTGCAATAAAAATTTTGATTTTTATTCGGTAACGGCCTCCAGCCTGAAAAAAGAGGAATCTTGATCGGATGCCGGATTGAGAATGTCCCGCTTCATAAAAAGTGAGCGGGCATTTCCGGTGATAACCGGCCGCTCATGAAGGCGAAACGGCAATCCGTCAGATCCGACCTCTCCCAAAGCAATGGGAAGTCCATTTCGCCCCCTCCCTGCCCCGATGATCTCCCACGTTTCTAGGTCTTGTGAAAAAGAAGGAAAGAGAGCGGGAGCCTCATCGCTGAGGCTGTCCTTGTGAAGATCTCGCATGAAGCTGAAACGGCCGATCCGCTCGCGGCTGATGTTGCCGCTCACGGAACTTTCATCAAAAGTAACCGGATCCGCTCCCGCAACATCTAAGAGATATTCGAGCTGATTGGAGATCGCATCTCCGTCAAAGTTGCCGGCAGGATCGGAGAGGGCTCCCACTGACAAGCCATACGCCCGCTCGTAGCTGTCGGCCCATTCCAGATAGGAATGACCAGCGGACACATTTGCACCGCAACGCATCAATAGTTGGCGACTCACCGAAACAGGACTGTTGCCCACATCGAATCCTGTCGCGACGAAGGACAAGTGATGGATCCCTTGTTCCGTAAAATACAGTTTGCCGGTCCGCTGTCCGTCCGAAATGAACCAGGAGTCACTGGCGTCAAGTCCATCCCTGGTATCCACAAGAGCGGTGGAGCTCAAGTCCATGGCGATCACTTCTCCGGGGCCTACATGCTTCACCAGGGTAAGCGAGACCCCTCCTTCAAATGTCGGCAAACTGGTAGCTGAGACGGCAGAAATGCCTACCGTGTCGCTAGTCGCCGGATTGTTGAGGTCAAAAGTAAAGGGCATTTCAAAACCCGTGATTGTTGGATCGCTTGAAGGCGTCGTCGCATGGAGATAGCAGTGCTGCTCAGCGTATGTGACGGATACACGACTGTCGCGACAGAGGAGCGCCCAGTCGCCCCTGTCTAGGGATAGGCTGGCCTCCATCTCTGATAGGGCCCCTTCATGGGGCACTTGAAATGTCATGGTGAAGGGATGGGAGGTATCAGTTCCATCAACAAGCCTGCCGTAGACCTCCATGTTCACCTCATAGACGCCCGGCTGCGTAAAAGCCCAGTTGTAGTGGGTATGAGCCCCTGGTCGAAGGATGGTGATCTCGTCATCAGCATCGATGCCATCGGAGGTATTAAAGCCGATTTTCGGGGGAGCAAATCCGCTGCCGTCCTGCCATGTCCCCAGAAGGCCTCCCCGGTCCGGCCCCGAACCGGTCATGGAAAGAAGACGCAAGTTGATGTTACCGTTTCCAATCGGTGTGTACCTGTCGCCACTCCCGGTCAGAAAGGCGTTGTTCGGAGTGAGAACCCGGAGGCCGAGGAATTGCGTACCTTCGACAAAGCCCTGCGGGATTCTCCAGATGGGAACTCCCGCCGGGAGGAAAAAATCGGTCGCGCTCCCCGAGACCTGGCGTGTCAAGGGCGGGAGGACGAACTCGAGCGCATCGGCCTCAATGCGAACAACGTCATTGACGCCGGGATTATCGAAGCTGGTGCTCAGAGTATACGAGACCCCCGCCCACCAACCGGCCTCCTCATCATACTCCATCTGAATCTCAGTATGTCCTCTGAGCAAGTCGAAGGAAGGAGACGAGGCCAAGGCCAAGGGAGTCAGGATAGGTGAAAGCAAGGCGCTGGCGAGGAGCGCACAGAGTTTTTTATTGCAATAAAGTTGCATTAGTGGGAAAGAACCGAAAGTGAGGTTGGTCCACAAGGCTTTTTTATTTCTTTTCGCCGCAGCCTTAATTTCTATGGGCCAGGAGAGCAATCACGAGGAGGACATTAGCGAGTTGCCATCTGAGCAAAGCGTGGGCCTGGATGGGATCTATGTTCTGGAAGATAT
>PBTU01000052.1 GCA_002729295.1 Verrucomicrobiales bacterium
GGACTCCGAAGCTTCCGGCGCTGAGGCCGATGAGGGCTTTCTTTCCGGCAAGCCAGGAAGGGCGGGTTTTTCGGAGGTAGGACAGGGCGGCGCAGGTGGAATGGGCTTGTTCGGCGTGATGGAGGTCCATGTCGTCGGCAAGAAGACGGGCTCCGTTTTCAATCGTGCCTAATTTCGAGGTCATGGTTGGGATACGTCCTCGGTAGAGGCTGTCAGGGGGAAGCCCCACCATGACATTCCAACCGAGTTTTTGCATTTTGAAGACGAACTGCTGCTCAACCTTCGAAAGGAGCATGATGGAGGTGTGGTAAACGAGGAGGCCTTTGGCGCTTTTTCTTTCGCTTGGGAAAAGTTGAAAAATGGTGGTGCGAAGGTCGAAGGCGGAGAACTCCCAATAGTTGCCATCTTCGTTTGTCAATTTATTCGTATCTTTTAAATAGGGGCTGTCTCCGGCGAGGAACGAGGTGGGGAGGAAACAAAGTCTGAGTGGGTGAATGCCGGGATATTCGGAATCATTTCGCTCGCTGATGACAGAAAAGATTTCGGTGCCGTCTTTGCGGATTCCATAGCTGGCGATTTCACTATCCTTGACGCTCAGGTAGTGAGGTGCAAATTGCTCGACATACGGAGAGGTGGTATCGGCAAATGATTTTGATCTCCAACCGGGGAGGGTGATTTTTGGAGGTGATGATTTCTTGGAGGGAGCAGCTGCAGGTTCAATTTTTACCGCGCAGGAATTGAGCAGGAAAAGGATGAAGAGGGCTGGAATTGCTCGCACAGGCAAACTCTAGCAGATTCTCGTTTCCTTTCAGCAGGCATCGCGATATTTTTCAGCCTCGTATGAATTACAGATCTCTAATCTCAATGGCATTTTTTCTCGTTTCATCACTGATGGCAAAGGCCGGCGGGTCAGTTCATCGGGATGCTATTCAGGCGCTTCTGAAGACAAATCCAGTTGTGGCGAATCTCATGGAGAAGAGTTTTACTCTGGAAGAGCATGGGGAAGCTCTGCGTTTGGGGAAGCATATGGGGGACCTGGGAGGAGCGAGGATTGGCCCATACGAGTTCCCAGCAAAGGTGAAGCCGGATGGCGCGGAGGTTATGGTAGTGTTGCACACTGAGGTGACGGTGACTGATGCTGCGGGACGAGTTTATGATTTTGGAAAACTGACTCCTGAGGTAAGGGGATTGAAGATTTCAGAGAAGTTGCTTTCCTTTGAGGTCAAGGCCGCCGTGAAGGCGCAGACGACGGGTGAGATTATTGGGGAGTTAATCAAGGGGCCCTTGAATTGGATTAAGGCTGAATTTGAAAGCGATGATGAACCGGGACTCGTTGAGATCCGCAGGGGGTTTTTGAAGAACGAGCTACGGAGGGTTGTGTTGGATGTAGATATGGGTGGCCACTCTGCCGTGAGCATTGATGTGTTTTCAGGAGAATCAAAGAAGCCGGTCTTTGTCTTAGTGACGGAAAGTTTCTGGAGCTTTGTAACTTCTGAAAAGACGGAGGAAACGGTTAAGGAAAGACGCTTGTATTTCGAAAATGAGAAGCTGACCAAGGTTCTTGAGAAATCTTATAAGTTCCGCGAGGAATCCCAACGAGTGGCCATGCGGGATGCCGCGGTAAACAAGAAGGTGGAAGTCGGATCGCTCTTGGGAATGAAGTGGTATGGCCGGAGTCAGGCACTCTTTTATGAGAACTCAGCGGAGAAGTTGTGGAATTATGCTGAGTCGTTTATCAATTTTGAGTAGGTCCAAAAAACGGGCGAAGCCGTGAAGCTGCGCCCGTTTTTGTGATTTTTCGCTTAACGAATTCTTTTGAGGAGCCAGGAGAGGAGATCGCTAATGGCGACACGTTCCTGCTCCATTGAATCGCGATGACGGATGGTCACGGTGTCTTTCAGTGAGGCATCTTCTTCGCCGAGGGTTTCGAAGTCGATGGCGACACAGAATGGCGTTCCCACTTCGTCTTGACGGCGGTAGCGGCGTCCGATGGCGGCGGCTTCGTCGTAGAAGACATTCATGAAGGGTTGGAGAAGGTGTTGCACGTCCTTGGCCTTAGCAACGAGCTCGGGCTTGTTCTTCAGAAGGGGCAGGACGGCGACCTTTATCGGAGCGACGCAAGGTCTGAAACGCATCACGGTGCGGACGTCGTTCTTACCGCCTTGTTTGGTGAGGTCTTCTTCGTCGAAGGCTTCGCAGATCAGGGCGAGGACAGTGCGGTCGCAACCGGCGGACGGTTCCACCACGTGTGGGATGAACTTCTCCTTGGTCTCCTCGTCGAAGTATTCCAGCGGCTTGCCAGAGTGCTTCTGATGCTTGCCGAGATCGTAGTCACCACGGTAAGCGACACCCTCGAGCTCTTGCTGACCGAAGGGGAAGTCGTATTCAATGTCGTAAGTCTTCTGCGAGTAATGCGCACGCTCGCAATCGGGGATATCGAGGACATGGAGCTTTTCCTTATCAAGGCCGATCTCTTCGTAGAAAGCGAGGCGGTTGGCGAGCCATGTGTCGGTCAGCTTAAGACCGTCTTCGGGTTTGCAAAAGTATTCGATTTCCATCTGTTCGAATTCGCGAGAACGGAAGGTGAAATTGCGTGGGTTGATTTCGTTGCGGAAGGCCTTGCCGATTTGGGCGACTCCGAAGGGAAGCTTCACGCGGTTGGAATCAACAACATTCTTATACTGCACGAAGATCGACTGGGCGGTCTCGGGACGAAGATAAGCGGTCGCGTTGGGATCGTTTTCGTCGGCCGAGGCACCCATCTGTGTTTTGAACATAAGCTCAAAGTCGCGGGGTTCGGTGAGGAGTGATCCGTTGTCAGGGTTGTAGTTGGTGACGTCCGTCTCTTCCGATGTTGTTTCGCCGACAAGGGTCAGTTTCTTGGGGGAGATCTGGTTGTCGTTGAGGAACTGGGCGTAGAAAGCCTTGGCGGTTTTACGCGCTTTATTTTCGTCCTGGTTTGGTTGGTTTAGAAGAACGGAGTAGGGGCGATCAACAGACCAGCCGGATTCTTCGTGGGACGCTCCGGTGAAGTGGTAGGCGGTACCGGATTGCGGGTCGATCTGATCCGCGCGGAGTCGGGCCTTGGTGAGAAGGCAGTCGCACATGGGATCGGAAAATCCCCCGATGTGTCCGGAGGCGGTGAGCACGGCCTGGTGCGTGAGGATGGATCCATCGAGTCCGAGAATGTCGTCGCGTTCCTGGACGTTCTTTCGCCACCAGTAGTCCTTGAGGTTACGTTTGAGTTCCGTTCCGAGTGGGCCGTAGTCCCAGCAACCATTCAACCCGCCGTAGAGTTCGGCAGATTGGAAGATGAATCCACGTCTCTTGCACAGGGAGACAATTTTCTCCATGCGTACGGTATCGGTCTGGTCTTTGTTAGCCATGGTTCTGGGCGGAGTTTTTTCCGCGGGGCGCGAGGAAACAGGAAGATTCCTTGGGGGGAAAGGTTTTTTAGGTCTGGAAAGCGGGAAGTGAGGGTCAAAAAGTTGCGTTTTGGGGGAAATTGGGGAATAAGTGAGGTAGACGGGAGACCTTCCCGATAACAGTAATCGAAAATGAAAGGTATCATCATTGGAATTTGTGTCGTGGCGGCCTACGTGGCCCTGCAGATGTGGATTCTCCCTGCGATGGGAGTTCCCACATGAATGAACAAGGGATCCTCAGGTGGAGGATGATCAAAAACCAAAACTTCACTCCCGGTCGGGGGTGATCAAAAGCCAGAGGAAAAACCTCCGATTCAGCCATAGCAGCTTGTTTTCATGTGCGCCTTGTCCTGGTGACGCGATGAGTCCGGGGGGCGGTAGATTTTTTTCAATCGGGACGGGCGCAAGACCCGTTCGGTTGCCGGGTTCCCGTCTTGTTGTGGCAGTGTTTCACGATGACTGCCATCCTGCTGTATTTGGCCCATGACCCTACTTCTATGCACTGCTTGATTCCGTTGGATTTGAAGGAGGCGCCGGCCCGACTGCTCGAGAAATACATGGGGAAAGAGGGTTGCGAGCGCTTCATCGTCTAGACTTAACCTTCTCAGGAATAAGATTTCGCGATTGCACTCTCATGAAATACGTGGAGTGTGGGGGCGTCGGGGCCACCCAACAATGGCCACGGGACACAAATAAACTCATGAAATTGTTTAACTCGGGCAATCGGTCGATTGCTCAGACCATGAAGGGCTGCCTCAGCAGCATCGCGATCGCTGCCACGGCAGTCACTCTCTCCAGCTGTGGAGATAAGGAAGAAGAAGCCGTCGGCGCAGGCGGAGGAGATTCTGCAGGGAAGTCCCTCGTGATCACCGCAATTCCTGACGAGAAGGTTTCCGATCAGGAGGCGAAATTCAAGGCTCTGCAGGACTTCCTGGCAAAGGAGCTGGAGATTGACGTCAGCTTCTCGATCTCGGCCGACTACACCGCTGCCGTTGAGCGCTTCAAGAATGGCGAAGTCCACCTTGTATGGTTCGGTGGTCTGACCGGCGTGCAGGCTCGGAAGGCTGTTCCTGGTGCCCGGGCAATTGCCCAGGGAGATGTTGATCCGCAGTATAAGAGTTACTTCATCGCTCATAAGTCCACGGGCTTGACGAAGGCAGATGCCTTCCCGGAAGCGATCAAAGACATGACCTTTACCTTTGGATCGAAGAGCTCGACTTCGGGTCGTCTCATGCCGACCTATTTCATCATGAAAGAAACCGGGAAATCTCCGAAAGACTACTTCTCGAAGCCGGTTCAATTCCAGGCTACCGGTGGTCACGATGCCACCGCTCGTGCAGTTGCCAGCGGATCGGTGCAAGTCGGTGCGCTTAGCTACAAGAAGTATGACTCCATGATCGCCGACGGCGAAATTGAGGCCGAGGACGCGCCCATCATTTGGCAAACTCCTTACTACGCTGATTACAACCTCACCGCTCACCCGGCATTGGAGGAAATGTTCGGTGAGGGATTTATCGATAAATTGCAAAAGGCGCTCGTTGATTGTGAAGACGAGGCGGTGCTTAAGGCATTCAATCGTGACGACCTCATTCCTGCCAAAAACGAAGAGTTCGAAGGCATCTACGAGGTGGCCAAGGAAGTTGGTATCATGCGTTAACCGCACAGACCGAATCATCTTTGATGGCGGGGTCTTCGAGCAAGACTCCGCCGTTTTATTATGTTGGAATTCCAGTCAGCGAGTCTGAGCTATGGGGCAACTGTGGCATTGGATTCGATTGATTTGACGATTCGGTCCGGAGAGCAGGTTTGTTTGATCGGGCCGAGTGGGGCGGGGAAATCCAGTCTGTTGGGATTGTGCAATGGACGTGTTCCGGCAACGAGTGGAAAGGTGGTTTTGAATGATCAGGACTTGGGCGAATTGAACGGAAAGGCGCTGAAGGAAGTACGGTCCAGAATTGCTTGGGTGCCGCAAGACCTCGGACTCATTCCGAATCTAAGGGTCAGTCAGAATGTGGCCTGTGGGCTGGCTGCGCGGAAAGGGTTTTGGGGTTTGATGAGAAGTCTCCTNCTGATGGGGAAGGCGGAAAANGAGCGGGTGAGCGGCTTGCTAAAGCGGGTCGGGATTGAGGAAAAGATTTTTTCAAGGGTGGATCATTTATCAGGCGGTCAGCGGCAGCGGGTGGCCATTGCACGGGCCCTTTATCAGGAGCCGCAAATGATCTTGGCGGACGAACCGGTGAGCGCGGTTGATCCCGAGAGGGCCAAAAGTTTGGTTGAGTTGCTCACGACAATTGCGCGGGAGGAAAAGATGACGCTCGTGATGAGTCTGCACGATGTAGACTTGGCGCAGCGCTATTTCGACCGCGTGATTGGGATGCGAGCCGGTCGGGTCGTGCTTGATGGTTCGCCGGACGATGCCGGAGTGAAAGAGCTTTACCGACTGGACGAATGAGACGTCGGTGGTTTTTTCTCGGAGCGATTGCGCTCTTTTTCGGGGGCCTCTGGGCTCTCGAGGTCCGACCCGGTCAGTTGATCCCGAGTGAAGGTGGCCGGGAAGCGGCGGCGGATTTTTTGAGTGCCGCTTTTCAGCCTGCCCTCGATTACGAGGAGTCGGATATGCGAGGAGGGGAGGTTTCCTTTCTGGGGAAAATTGGCAAGGCGCTCTGGTTAACGGTGCGCTATGCAGTGGTGGCGATGAGCCTCGCTTTTGTGATCGGGGTCATTGGTGGCGTGTTGGGATCAAGAGCATGGTGGTCTAAGCCGAATTTGTTTTTGCAAGTGATCCGGATTGGAACGCGATTGCTGGCGACGGCGATTCGATCAGTTCATGAATTGATGTGGGCCTTGTTGTTTCTGTCTGCGGTTGGGACCTCGCCGTTGGTTGCGATTCTGGCGATGGCTTTTCCATACGGCGGAACGCTGGCGAAGGTATTTTCTGAGCTCCTTGATGAAAGTGAAAGTTCGGCCGGAGAAGTGATTAGGGCCTCGGGTGGGAGTGGATTTACGGCCTTCTTCGCGGGAGTCGTAACCAAGGCTCTTCCGGATCTCGCGACCTACGCATTGTATCGCTTGGAATGCGCGGCTCGTTCTTCGGCGGTTCTGGGATTTGTGGGGATTCCGACGATTGGATATGAAATCAAAACGGCTTACGAGGATGGACATTATCATGAGATCTGGTCTTACGTGTATGCGTTGTTGATCGTAGTGGTTTTGTTCGAAGCATGGGGAGCTAAGGTCAGAGGATTGTTGACGAAGGGGACGCCATCGCGTGTTGATGAAGAGAAGGGGCAATCGTTGAGTGAACTTTGGCGGGGTCGGGGGCGTTCGTGGTTTTTAAGATTCTCTGTGGCCACTCTGGCTGTGGGAATAGCTGCCGGATGGATGGCGGAAGATCGATGGGGAGCGGGAGTGGGCTGGGAACAGCGGGAGAGGAATTTGGATCGCTTCACAGATGAAATGGTGCCCTATCCGGTGCGGGAGGCGGATGGTGATTGGAGTGTCTTTGGTTCGTGGTTTTCCGAAAAAATGTCGGACGGGGGAGCAGTCGCTCTTTGGCGGACGTTTCACGTGGGCACGACGGCGATTTTGTTAGCAGGAGGCTTGTCCTTGATCGGGATTCTATTTGCAGCGCGGACCTTGGCGTCATCCAATCCGAGAGGGGTCCGAGATGGTGGTGGCAAGATTCGCGGGCTTTTGGGAATGTTCCTCCGGGGGGCTTCGATGTTGGCTCGGGCCATGCCGGAATACATCTTGGCGTTTCTCTTGCTCCGGGTGTTTGGGCCAACTTACTGGGTTTTGATTTTTGCCCTCGCGATTCACAACGGAGGGATTTTGCTGAGATTGGGCGCGGAGGTCATCGACAACACAAAGAGTCAGGCGAGCGAGGTGATCTTGGCTCAGGGTGGCAATCGCTCGTCGGCGTATTTGGCGGCGATGATGCCGGCCGGATTCAACCGTTTGGTGCTCTTTTTATTTTATCGATGGGAATCGTGTATCCGCGAAGCGACAGTTCTGGGAATGCTTGGTGTGGCTTCCCTGGGCTTTTTGATTTCCGATGCGAAGGTTGCGTTCTTTTACGATGAAATGATTCTGTGGGTAGGTTTGGGAGCGGCTTTGGTTTTTGTAGGGGATCTTACGAGTGATTTCGTCCGGGGTAAGCTTAGGACTTTTGAGTAGAAAGATTCTAGGGAAAATGATCGTGGTGGGATGAAGAATCGGGCAACTTTGCGGGGTGCGCTTACTCACATTCTTACCGATTCTTCTTTTGCAGCCTCTGATGGGGGCGAAGCCGAATTTTATTTTCATTCTCGCGGATGACTTGGGATTTTCGGATTTGGGGTGTTATGGCGGGGAGATTGCGACGCCGAACCTCGATACTTTGGCCAAGAACGGGCTGCGGTTTAGCCAGTTTTATAATACTGGTCGTTGTTGGCCCAGTCGGGCGGCTTTGATGACGGGATATTATCCCCACCAGGTGCATCGCGATGTATTGCCTGGGGTCGGTGGAGGAGGGCGCGGGGTGCGTCAGGAATGGGCGCGAATGTTGCCGGATTTTCTCAAGCCACTGGGCTATCGCAATTACCACAGCGGCAAATGGCATTTGGATGGCAAGGCACTGGCGGCGGGATTTGACCATTCCTACGACACCCGGAATCAGGGGAACTTTTTTTCGAGCAAGGGGAATACTCTCGATGGTGTTCCGGTGAAGCCTCCGAGCAATGAAAAAGGCTACTACACGACGACCGCAACAGCGGATCACGCGATTTCGTGTCTGGAGGATCATGGGAAGAATCATGCCGGGAAGCCCTTCTTTCATTATCTGGCATTCATCGCGCCCCACTTTCCGCTGCATGCGTTGCCCCAGGATATCGCGAAATACCGCGATGCCTATTTGGAGGGTTGGGATGAGATGCGGAAGAAGCGCTTTGCCCGTCAGAAGGAGATGGGTCTCATCAATACCGAGTTGTCAGATCTCGAGGAAAAGGTCGGACCACCGTATCATTTCCCAGAGGCATTGAAAAAGTTGGGGCCGGGCGAGGTGAATCGGCCTCTCCCGTGGAAAGATCTCAATGACGAACAGCGGCGCTTTCAAGCAACCAAGATGGCGATTCATGCCGCGATGGTGGATCGCATGGATCAGGAAATCGGACGAGTGATCGCGCAGCTCAAGAAAATGGGACAATTTGAAAATACCCTGATCTTCTTTGCGTCGGACAACGGAGCGAGCGCGGAGATCATGGTACGCAATGGCGGGCACGACCCCAAGGTGCCTCCAGGGAGTGCGGCGAGCTATCTTTGCCTGGGACCGGGATTTTCGAGTGCCTGTAATACGCCGTTTCGCCGTCATAAGGTGTGGGTTCACGAAGGCGGCATTGCCACCCAACTCGTGGTGCATTGGCCGAAGGGGATCAAAGGCAAGAATGAGATTCGCCATACGCCGGGGCATCTTATCGATATTGCTCCGACGATTTTTGATTTGCTCGGAGTGGAAGCCCCAGCGGATTGGAAGGGCGAGAAGCGTCCTCCCCTGCCGGGTAAGAGTCTGGCTCCGGTTTTTGAGAAAGATCAGGACGTCGAGAGAGATGTCCTTTGGTGGAATCATGAAGGACACCGGGGAATCCGCATTGGAGATTGGAAGCTCGTGGCAGCAAAAAACGATCCCTGGGCTTTGTATGATCTCCGTACGGATCGCGCGGAGGAAAATGATCTTTCTAAAAAGGACTCGAAAAAAGCGAAGGACCTCGAGAATCGTTGGCTCAGTGAGCAGAACGCCATGATCGAATTGGCCAAAAAAACGGCATCCAATCGTAAGGGGAAACGAAAGAAGAAGTAAGTTGGAAGAGTGGAAGAATCTCTCTGGCTTCGTGAAAAGTCACGGGACTCGAGCTGACCATGACGGTGTAAGTGACGCCTTCATTTACTTCGTCCTCGCTCTTTGAGATGGTCCAGAAGGTATGCTTGATTGTCCTCGATCAGCACGTGGTGACGAACGAAAAATCCTTCGAGTGGGATGATGTCGTTCATGTGGTAAAGGATGGCAAAATATCCCCTGAATAAAAAGGCGTGATGGGTGCTTCCTAAGCCGCGAATCATGTGCTTCACTCCGCTCTCCTTTATGAGTGAAGAAACTCCACAGACTCCCGACAATGACGGGGCTCTTGATCTGTCCGGATTGAATTTCGGCCCTGCGTGGGCGCGTGATGATTCGGAATCGAAGTCCCTTAAAAAATTTAAAGATCGTGGCGACCGGGGTGATTCCCGTGACCGTGGTGGCGGTGGTGGTCGTCGTGAACACCGTGGAGGTGGAGGCCGTGATCAACGAGGAGGGGGCGGAGGCTTCAAAGGCAAAGGCCGTGGTGGTCGACGTGATGACCGGGACAATCGTCGTCCCCAGCGTCAGGAAGTAGAACCACCCGAAGGAGTGAGCCTCAAGATCATGCCATCCGAGGAGAGCCTTGACCTCCTGGCCAAGCAGGTCGCGGATACCGGACGCACCTTTTCCGTGTTCGATTTGGCAAAAGTTCTTTTGCAGAAACGTGATCGCTTCCGTGTGATTTTTGAGTCCCCCGAGAAAAAGTATTTCCGTTGTCGGGAAGACAATTCGCTTTGGTTGTCCAAAGATGAAGCAATTCGACATCTTTGGCGTGGCGAGTGGCGCAAGAAGTATTACTCCGAAGTGAAAACCGAGGGCGAAGCTCCCAAAGGAAGTTTTTCCTCGGTGGCCCGTTGTGGGATCAGCGGAGAATATCTCGGACCACCAAACTACCACGGCTATCAACAAAATATTGCGACTCTTCATCGCGAGCGCTTCGGCCACATGTCACTCGACAACTACAAGGCCAAGGTCCGCATGGAGCATGGCGAGGAAGCGGTCGAAGCCTGGTTGGAGAGTATGAAAATTGTCATCAAGTGGAAGGTTGGCACTGGGGAAGAAGAGGTAGTCGCTGAAGAAGTGCCCGCCGAAGCTGCTGCTGAGGAAGAGAAAACCGAAGAGGCTCCAGCTGCAGAAGAAACAACGACAGAAGAAGCTCCCGCTGCCGAGGACGCGACCGCAGAAGAGAGCCCGGCTGAAGAAGCTACTCCGGAAGAGCGCGAAGTCGAAGCTGAGGAAGTCCCTGCTGTGGAAGAAGCCCCGGCTGTGGAGGAAACTCCGGCTGAGGAAGAAGCTCCCGGTCAAGAGAGGCCCTCTGCCGAAGCTGAACCCGAAGCGTCTGCGGAGGAAGAAGAGCTCTTGGCTGACTCCCGTGAGGTCGAACGTCATTTTTCGGAGAGCTTTTTTGAAAAGGCCTTCGAGGAAACCAATCGCGCCTGGGTGATAGGGGACATTGCCGGAAATCTTCTTTCTCCGGGAATGCTGACCTTGCTGAAGCGCACAGTTGCTGAGGAAAAACGTTACCCTGCCAATCTCATGCCTCTGGTGTGTCGCCAGCTTTCCGGTCGTCACGTCGCAGTCTTTAAGTGGAAAAAGAAGCTCAAGGTTGGTCCTTCCCGGCCTCATGCCGTCTCTGCCGAGACTCCGCTCGCGGAACGACCACAAGCCATTATCAATTTCCTGGAGAGTAATTCCGGGAAGCAATTGAAGGATCTTTGGGACGCCTTATTGCCTAAAAATGCCACTGATGACGTGAAGCACGATTGGTTCCACGATCTTCACTGGCTACTTAACCAAGGCCACGCCATTTTGCTCTCCGATACCACACTACATCTCTCCAAGCCAGGGGGCGACCCCGCTCCAGCAAAGAAAAAGAGTGCTCCCAAAAAGGAATTGAAAGCCAAAGCGCCTGCCTTGGAGGATTCAGAGGCGAAAGAAGAGCCGAAGACCGAGGCGCCTGCCGAAGAAACTCCCGGGCCTAAAGAAGAGACAAAGGCTGAAGAAAAGGTGGAAGAGGCTTCGGCTGAAGAAGCACCCGAGGCGGATGAGTCACCAGATCCAACTCCTACACAGGAGAAGGAGTAAACCGACGAACCAGCTGAAGAGGAAAAGTCTTCTGCCGAATAAAATTCTTAATTAATATTTTAGGACCGCGTTCTTTTTGAAAAGGACGCGGTTTTTTTGTGCCATGATCGAGTTTGCTACAGGGCAACCTTACACTCGATATTTTGGTTCAACTGTTCAATTTTTCCTCACGGGTCCTATCGCTGGGCTGTAGGCCGGGAGTCGGACGCCACCGGAGACGTTTTGCTCGTCGACTCTTTTCATGGAGGCTTTGGTATCCAATGGAGTTTTCAAGAATCTTACATCGCCTGGTCTGCGCTGCGTATCATGATGTCGTTGATCTCGACGTCAGGTGGGGAAGTGAGGACGTGGAGAGCACTGGCGGCGATGGATTCGGGGGTGAGCATTTGGATGCTCTCGCGGGTTTGCTTGAGCTGGTCTTCGCGTCCGGCGAAGTATTTGTCGAGAAGCGGGGTGTCGACGAAGCCGGGGGAAAGGGTGGCGATTCGGATAGCCGAGCAGTTGCTTTTTAATTCGGCGCGGAGGGCTTCGCTGACGGCGCGGACTGCAAATTTGGTGGCGGCGTAAAATCCTCCAGTGGGCGGAACACGGTGCCCGGACATGGAAGAGAGGTTGAGAATCTGTCCGCTGTTTTCGGGGAAAAGGGGAAGGGCTAACTGGCAGCAAAGGCTGAGGGCGTGCACGTTAACTTGCCACATTTCTTCCCAAAGCGCGGGGTCGCCATCGGTGAGTCGGGAGAGGTAGGCTAGGCCTGCAGAGTTAACGAGAATATCGAGGTGATCGAGCGAGAGGAAGGCTTTTTGGATTTGGGTGACATCGCGAAGATCACAAGCTAGCGGTGTGACTCCTTCTGGAAGATTTTCGACAGACCGGCAGAGGCCGATGACTTTTATCCCTGATTCCTGAAGGGCAATCGCGATAGCTTTTCCAATGCCGGAAGACGCTCCGGTAACAAGGGCGGTTTTCATGAGTCTTCGAGGGCGGCGCGGAAATCGTCGGCGGCGGAGCTGGCTTTTTCTTCGACTTCTTCGGTGGGTGGTTCTTCGAGGTCGATGGAGGCTTCTTCGAGATCGAGGGTGATGTCGTCGGCGGGGGCTTCGAGCGACTGAGTCTGTTTGGGGGTGATCTCCAGGCTGGCGGGACTTTCGAAGGTGAGGCTTTGTTCGGAGGCTTCGAGGCTTTCGAATTTACGGGCCGAAGGAAGGACGCGGGAGTCGAGAGAGGAGACGGCGGAGTTGTAGGATTTGACTGAGGTGTCGAGGGCGCGACCAACCTTGCCGAGGTGGCCCGAGAAGACGGTGAGGCGTTTGTGGAGTTCGCGTCCGGTGTCGGAAATACGGCGGGCATTTTCGGCGAGGGCTTCCTGACGCCAGCCGTAGGCGACAGAGCGTAGTAGAGCGATGAGAGTGGTCGGAGTGGCAAGGATGACATTTTGATCGACGCCCTGTTCGAGGAGGGAGGAGTCCTGGGTGAGAGCGGCGGAGAAGAAGGATTCGGACGGAAGGAAGAGAACGACGAACTCGGGAGCGGGCTGGAATTGGGCTTGGTAGTTTTTGGAGGCGAGTTGGCGAATGTGTGTGGAGACCTGGTTGGCGTGGCGGGCGAGGTGGCCGTCGCGATCTTCGTCGGAGTCAGCTTCGAGCGCGTCGAGGTAGGCGTCCATGGGCGTTTTGGAATCGACGATGATTTGCTTTCCGCCGGGGAGCTTGACGATGAGATCGGGGCGGAGACGTTTTCCTTCGTCGGTGGTGGTGGAGGTCTGCGTGGTGAAGTCGCAGTGTTCCTGCATCCCGGCCATTTCGACGACGCGCTGAAGTTGCATCTCGCCCCATTGACCGCGGCCGGTGGGTTGGCGGAGAGCCTTGACGAGTTGGCGGGTTTCCTTGTGGAGGCCTTTTTGTGAATCTACGAGCGAGACGACCTGTTCCTTGATTGCGGAATAGGCGCCTTCGCGGGCTTTTTCGATTTCGCCAATGCGGGTCTGCATTTTTTCGAGGGACTCGGCGACGGGCTTGACGAGGTGGGCGACGGCTTGCTCGCGTTTTTCGAGTTCGCCTTTAGCCTGTTTTTGCTCGGTCTTGAAGGTGATCTTGGCGAGGTCGAGGAATTGTTTCTGGGTGGACTTTAGAGCGTCGTTGGAGAGTGACTTGAAGGTATCGGAGAAGCGCTTTTCGAGTTGATTGGTTTCGTGCTGTTGTTGCTGGAAGGCTTCGATTCGGGCCTCGAGCTTGCTTTGGTGTTGGAGGAGATTGGATTCCGAGGATCTGAGTGTTTCGAGCTCGGATTTGAGAGAGGATTTCTCGATCTCGTGGTCGGAGATTGTTTTATTGGTGCTTTTTGTACGCTCATCGGCAGCGGCTTGGATCGAGCTGAGCCGGGCTTTGAAGTAGAGAGCGGCGATGACTAATCCGACGATAAAAGCGATCAGAGCGGGTAGAGTGGCGGGTTGTTGGATAAATTCTGACATTTCGAGGATGTTTGTCTCTTGCGGTTGTCGCGGAAGGTGCTTTCCTTGCCAGCGACGGCGCGTGTCACTCTGTGAGCACAGGTCGTCAAAATCAAACAATTCATTAAAACCATGGCACATTCACTTCCCGAGCTGGGATATGCTCACGACGCTCTCGAGCCGCACATCGACGCAAAGACGATGGAAATTCACCACGGAAAGCACCACAATGCTTACGTGACCAACCTCAACACCGCTCTCGAAGGCAATGCCGAGCTGGCGGATCTTTCGCTGGTCGACCTTCAGGCCAAGATCGCGGATATTCCTGCTCTTCGCAATAACGGTGGCGGCCATTTTAACCACAGCCTTTTCTGGCAGGTCATCGCTCCCGGTGGCGCCAGCGTTCCTTCGGGCGATCTCGCGGCTGCGATCGACGCCGCTTTCGGATCACTCGACGAATTCAAGGCCGAGTTTGCTAAAGCTGGAGCAACTCGCTTCGGTTCCGGCTGGGCCTGGCTTGGCGTCAAGGCTGACGGGACGCTTGGAGTTTGCTCCACTCCCAACCAAGACAATCCGCTCATGGGCGAGGCTGCCGGAGTTTGTGACTGCACTCCGATTCTTGGACTCGACGTCTGGGAGCATGCTTATTACCTGAACTACCAAAACCGTCGTCCTGACTATATTTCCGCGTTCTGGAATGTTGTCAACTGGGACGTCGTCGCGGCAAGCTTCGCGGCTACCAAGTAAGCGGTCGTTCGATTTATCCTTTTGCAAGCGCCTTGAGTTCCTTTGGAACCGGGCGCTTTTTCTTTTCTGGCGTCTCGACTATTCGCTTGGCCACGCGGGTCCGCGTGTTGATGCGGGCCCTGCAGTTACTTTATTCAGGGATTTCCTGGGGGAGAATGAGCACCGGTTTTCCGCTTTCCTTGGAGAAGGCGAGGGATTTTTCGAGATCGGGTGACCGCTTGACGGTTCCCGTTTCCACCGGTCCCGCTTCGGCCTAGCAGCCGGCGAGGAAAAAGAAAGCGAGAAGAAGACGTTTCATCGTGAAATAGACGCGTCGGGGAGGGTGGGTATTCTCGGCAAGGCGATTTTCGCTGGCAGGCTGAAAATCTCTCGCTAGAGTTTTCGAGATGAAACGCATGCTGACCCTCCTCGCTATCCTGACCTCCTCCGCTTTCGCGGAACTTCCCGTTCATGCCGACCGCACGGAATGGCTCGGATATTTCATTGGCTGGGATGGCCGCAAGTATGACTATGGTGTTGGTTCCGAAGATCTCGAAGGGCTCCTGCACCCTAAAAAAGGAAAGACCCGGACCACTCACAAGGAGGTGAAGGTCAACTTCCTCATACAGGAAGAGATTAACGGGAAGTGGGTGACCCGCAAGGCGGTTCAAGAAGGTGGCTACACCACGACGGCCAAAGAGGCTATTTTAAATTCGAGGAAGCCAGTTGATTTCACCCTCACCGTGACTGGAGATACCAAGGTGGAATTTGTGCATGCTGTCTCGAGTAAGGGCGTCATGGTGAAGCCAAAGGTGGTCGAGAAAAAAACCGAGAACCCGATCCGGGTGGGCTTAAAGTTTTCCTTGCGAGCTTTCCACAGCATCAAGAGTGACACTGAAGAAGAAAAAATCGAGAAGGCTATCAGGAGTGATGTCTTTATCGGAAAACGCCTCAAGGACGGTAAGAAGGTGAAAGTGAAATTCTCTGACACCGAGGTAGATCTCAACGATGAGAAGCACTTTGCTGCGGGAATGAGTGAACTCGAAATTAAGTCCAAGCAATATGGCTCCGATTCATTTGTGATCGAGCAAGGGAGCGAAAAAATTGGGGTTCTTGAAGTGGAGGCGAAAAGCGAGATTTATCGGGGGCTCACGATTTACTGGTGGGCCAATAATGACAAATTGGGCGAGCGTGATTGCTTCGTCAACTTTGGCGTGGAGTAAGGTCGAGGACTTGTTGGAGGTGGGTCGCTGTCAGGGCTCCCATTGATTCACAGGCTTCGAAGGCGTGCGAGCCATAGCGCTCGACCATCGCTTCGCGGAGTTCCACCACGTGTTCGTGGGGTGCGAGGTTAGTGCGATTCATTACGGTGAGGATGGCTTTGAGGCGATTGCGTTCGACTTTGGCCCGACGGCTCATTTGGAGGTGCTCTTCGGCGCGGTATTGCAAAATCGTTTGATCGTTGAGGTGGGAGCGCACCAACTCCTCCACCGGACGGTTGTCAGGAAACATGTGGGCGCGGTAGACCGAGAGCTTGCCTTCGTATGATTGTTGATCGAAGTCAATGGGACGAACGCGGTACTGCACTTCCTCGAAGTCAGGTGTGATATCGACGACGTAATTCACCGTGCGCATGTCACCGAGCATACGAAGAAAGCAACGTTCGCCAAATTTGACAAATTCCTTGGCGACCCGGACGTGATTGAGGGCCGGGTCGGAGAGGTAGTCGCGAATAAAGACGTCACCGGGAACGCCCGCGATGTGCTCCTCGATCAAGGTGTTGCCATTGACGAGGTAGTTGATGCGGTTGGGCGAGAGGATGTGCTCCAGTTCCAGGCCAAAGAGGCGTGAAGCATCGGCGTGTTTGACATAATAATAATCCGAGTTGCCATTGAAGAGGTTGGTGATACGGATGCGGAATGGGCGGGAGTTTCCAAATTCGCCGAAGTCGATGCGCTCAACAGTGAGGTGATCGGCGAGGCTCAAGTCGTCGCCGATTTTGAGCATGGAATAGATCTTGGTGAGCTTGGGTCGGAGTTCGGCCATGACCTCGGGGGGATACATTACCTCCAGCCAGAGAGTTTCCTTGCCTTTGGGGTTTTCGTAGGGGATGGATCCGGTGAAGCGGAGGAGTTCGTCGTAGACGAGAGGGACTTCAGAGAGCCGGCCGTAGTGCGCGAGATAGTTTCGGAGGGAATCCGAGATCGGATAGAAGGTCTTTCGTCGCGTGATCACGACAGAAACATGGGGCAGAAGTTGGGGAATGAAAACGTAGAAACGCAACTTAGAGGTCTTCGTTGGGTTCCACCCAATAGAGCGGACTAATTCCTTTTTTTTGGAACTTGGCCCAATAGTGCTTTTCGCGGGGCTCGGATTTTTTGCGGCGGGCTTCTTCGTTCATCGCGAGATAGGCCTCTTCGCCCATCTCCCTGATGAGATCTCGCTCGGCGAGGCGAATCATGAGATCTTCCCAAAAATTGGCATTGCGGAACTCCTCGATACAGCGCTGGAAATACGAATTGGCCTGGAATTTCTCCGTCACGCGGTTCTTGTTCCGTTGCTGGTCGAACTCGATCCATTCCGCCATCCCGGCGTGCTTGGCCGACTCAAGAACCTTGCTTTCGACAGCCTCAAAGCGCGCCAAATTTGCTGATCCGGTCTCTTCAGGGTTTAAGTTTGCCACCTCCGCAGCCAAACTGACCATCTCTACGAGAGTAGAGAGTTCTTCTTCCGTGAAGCGTAAATGCATGGCGCGCAAAAGAAATCATCGAATTTAGTAACACACAAGCGCGCAAATCGCTTGATCGTCCCCCAGGCTTCTGATTAAAGTCCGCCCGTCCGAGTGGTTCATGCGGGATTAGCTCAGTTGGTAGAGCGACTCGTTTACACCGAGTATGTCGGCGGTTCGAGTCCGTCATCCCGTACCACTCGTTTTTTGTTGTTAAGGCGGTCGATGACCTGTTGGGGCTAGGGTTCGCACCAGCGCAGCCAGCGGTGCAAGCATCAACGATGTCAGCTGGCGTCACGTCACCACGGTTTACGATAGTTCGGCATAAGCGTTGAGTCGACGATCGCTGGTCGAGGTTGTTTTCAAGGGCTACGGGACGATGGGTGCCGGGCCGAGTTCCTAGTGTCGCTCATCCTAGCCTTGATCAACGCGCGTGATCAGCAGGTCGCTGTTTTTTT
>PBTU01000053.1 GCA_002729295.1 Verrucomicrobiales bacterium
GAGTTTTCGACGATCGTGTTGGTCCTCGCGGAAGCGAAATTTGCCAAGGGCGAAGTGGCTGGGGGAATCGATCTTCTTTTGGTGGCTCACCACATCGCTCGCGATGCCGGAGTGACTCCCTTTCTGATCAGCAATATCATCCAGAATATTCTGGAGCGGAGAACGATTGAGACAGCGGCACGCCACTGCATGAGTTGGGATGCGGAAATGCGGGGAGACTATGCCCGCAGCCAAAGCGAGCTGCCGGGTCTGAGTCTGTTACCTCAGGCCTTTGCTTGGGAACTCGCATGGATTGATGCTTGGGAGAAAGGGCTCCAAGAAGATTTTGATCAAGCGAGGGAGAAGTTGGGGCTCGCCGCCAGCAACACGGAAAGTGATCCCTTCGAGGACCCCAAGCTGATTCATGAAATGACTGATAACTATCGCAAGGTGCATGCGAAAGGCATGGCCACTCTGAGGTTGAAGGGCAAAGCGCGACGTTTGGCCGTGGCGGAATTCGACGAGAATATGGCAGCGGATCTCACAGCGAACAAAAAACTGACCAAGAATATTTTGGTGGCGCTGGCGATGCCGACTCTCAATAAGATGGTTCGTGGAGAGGATCAGACTTCGATCGCACGGGCGATGTTGAAGTCCGCACTTAAGCATGGACCTGAGATCGGTGAGAAAGACCTTGAAGGTCAGCCTTTCAAATTAGTCAGGAAGGATGGCGGATGGGAGTTGGAATCGAAAGATCCGGAATTCTCCTTGAAGATCAGGAAGTAAGCTATGGGAAATTTATTTAGCGGGGGGACCATGCCGGTCCCCCTGTATTCGTCGGTTTTTTTCTTGGCTTGGTAAGCCCGGTGATAGGGGGGCGAAGTGGGACCGTTTGATTTTCTTGTCCGAACGAACTTTAGATTTCGGTGATAAGTAGGGGAGTTTGTCCCCGTTGAAAGGGGACTCAATGGAATCCGCTTCGACGCTCTCACTTGTCTTGACCGCAGTCCTGCTGACGGGAGGGCTTTCTGTGGCTGAGGAAAAGGTGCCTAAGGAGGTGAAAATTGAATTTCAGAAGAAGATCGAGCCGCTGTTGCAGGACTATTGTTTCGACTGTCATGGCGATGGGAGTATGAAGGGGGATTTTGTGCTCGATGGGTACGAGAGCACCGAGGCGATGCTAGAGGATCAGCTGACATGGCTGCGGATCTGGGAGAATGTCCGCACGGACCTCATGCCGCCGTCGAAAGGGAAGTTTCAGCCGAGCACGGAGGAACGGAAGGAAATCATTTCCTGGATTGAGAAGAAGATTTTCAAACTGGATCCCGAAAATCCCGACCCGGGTCGCGTGACGATCCGGCGCATGAATCGCGAGGAGTATCAAAATACCATCGCGGATGTTGTTGGAGTGCGGTTTAACGCGAATGATAATTTCCCTGCCGACGATACGGGATTTGGATTTGATACCATCGGAGACGTGCTCACGATTTCGCCGCTCCTAATGGAAAAGTATCTCAGTGCGGCCGCGCAGATCGCCGTCATGGCCTTGCCGGAGGATGGGGGAAAGCCGAAGCCCATCGATATCGATGCTGGGAGTTTCAAAGATCGGGGCGGAAGCCAGACGGCGCGGTTCATGGAAGTGAACCAGAGGCAGATCGTGACGGCGAAACGCCGCATCGATGAGGGCGGCGAGTATGAATTGGAAGTGGCTTACTCGCTTCAGAGCGAAGGGGGTCGTCCGAAGAAACAAACCGGGAAGTGGCAGATTTTTGTCGATGGCAAGAAGCTCAGGGAGTTCGACATTAACTCGGACAAATATGTGCGCGGCCGTTTTGTGGAGAAACTTCAGCTGCCGAAAGGTGAGCATCGGTTTGAGTTTGCGATCGAAACCGGAGACAAGGGGGAAGGGAAAGGGACGGCGGGTATCCGCGTGGATCGTTTCCGATTGAAGCATCTTGGTTCGGATGGGGTCTGGGCTCTTTATCCTGACAGCTACAAGCGGATTTTGCCCGATGGCCTGCCGCCGAAGGAGAAGGACAAGCAAAAGGACTACATGCGTAAGATCGTCGAGAGCTTTGCGACGAAGGCCTTCCGGCGTCCGCCGCGTAAGGAGCTGGTGGATCAAATCACCTCGCTTGCGAACGCGAAGATTGATGAAGAGGGAGCGAAGTTTGTCGACGGAGTTCGTCTCGCGGTCACGGCGACTTTGGCTTCGCCGAGCTTTCTGTATCGAAGTGAAGTACAAGCCGAGCCGGATAATCCGGGCAAGGTGGTTTCGATTGATGAATATGCCTTGGCATCTCGGCTTTCGTATTTCTTGTGGAGCTCGGCGCCCGATCAAGAGTTGCTGGGTCTCGCGGCGGAAGGAAAGCTACGTGAGAACCTGCGGAAGCAGGTCGACCGCATGTTGAAGGACGGGAAGGGGAATCGCATGGTTCAGAATTTCGTAGGGCAGTGGTTGCAGGCGCGTGACATGCCTGAACAGAACATCGATGTGCGACGCATCATCCGCGAGCGCGATCGGAGAAAGGCGGCCCGCGTGTTCAATAGCAGTCATCGGGTGGACATGAAGAGGGAGACTGAGGAGTTCTTTCGGCATATTCTTGTGGAGAACCGTCCGCTTCTGGAGCTCTTGAATGCCAACTATTCCATACTCAACGAAAACCTCGCCAACTTCTACGGGGTGGGGGGAGTAAAGGGAGGACAGTTCCGTAAGGTGGAGTTTGATCAGAGTGCGAGAGGGCGGGGTGGAATTTTGGGTCAGGGCACTTTCCTCATCGTGACTTCCCAATCAACGCGGACTTCGCCGGTGAATCGTGGTTTGTTTGTGCTCGATAACATCTTGGGAACACCGGCTCCACCGGCCCCCCCCGACGTGCCGGAGCTTGAAGAGGTGGCGAAGGAGTTTGATCGCACTGCGACGATGCGTCAGCTCATGGAAGTGCACCGTGAGAAGCCGCTTTGTGCTTCCTGTCACGAGCGGATGGACCCGATCGGACTGGCCCTTGAGAACTTCAATGCTATCGGTCAATGGCGTGACGAGGAGGACGGCAAGGACATCGACAGTGCCGGAAGACTCGTTACTGGAGAGGACTTTTCCAACGTTATGGAGCTCAAAAAGATCCTCGTGACTTCTCGAAAGCAGGATTTTTACCGCTGCCTCACTGAGAAGATGTTGACCTATGCGCTCGGCCGCGGAGTGGAGTATTACGACGCTCCATCCGTCGATGCCATTATCGCTCAGACAGTCAAGGCGGGAGGCGGACTCAAGGATCTCGTGAATGCGATTACTGAAAGTGTTCCGTTTCAGAAACGTAGAGGAGACAGGGCTTTCTAGGCTGGTTTTGTGACTTCTGTTTGCATATTCTAAAAGCCGAGGGAAAATCTGATCAATTGAATCCATGAACAAACCATCGATCAATCTTGGGCGTCGTGCCTTTCTTCGAGGAGTCGGAGCTACTGTCGCGCTGCCTTCGTTCCGCTCATTGGGTGTCGAAACGAAAGCTGCTGAAGCGGTTGCCCGGAGTGTCACGGCAACGGGCGCGCCTCTTCGCATGGCTTATCTCTATGTGCCAAATGGTGTGATCATGGACAAGTGGCGCCCCGAGGGCGTGGGTTCGGATTTCAAGTTCAATCATTCGATGAAGTCGCTTAATCCTTTCAAGGAGGATCTGCAGATCATCAAGGGGATGGAACAGATTAATGGAACTGCCGGGCCGGATGGTGCTGGTGACCACGCGCGTGCGGGGGCGACCTTCCTCACCGGAGCGCGTCCGAGAAAAACAGCCGGAGCAGATATTAAACTGGGAATTTCGGTCGACCAAATGGCGGCGAATTACATCGGATCGGAGACGCGATTGTCCTCGCTCGAGCTCTCATGTGACGCGGTGCGCAAGTCGGGAAGATGCGATTCGGGATATTCCTGTGCGTATCAGTATAATCTTTCATGGCGTTCGGCGTCGCAGCCGATGACTCCGGAATCCAATCCCCGTTTGGTCTTCGAGCGTTTGTTTGGAGGTGGCTCAAATGAAGAGCGTAATAAGAGCCTAGCCAAGCGGCGGGCAGAGAAGCGTTCCATTCTCGACATCGTCATGAGCGACGCCAAGTCGATGAACAACCAGCTCGGTCGCAACGATCGCAACAAACTTGATGAATACATGACCGGGGTTCGTGAGATTGAACGTCGTATTGAAAAAGCCGAGGGCTTTGGTCCTCCACCAAATCCTGGTGTCGATGCTCCTGATGAAGGTGTGCCGCGTGAGTATCAGGAGCACATCCGATTGCTTTTCGATATGATGCTCATAGCCTTCAAGACGGACCAGACCCGAATTTCTTCCTTCCTCCTGGCGCACGACGGTAGTAACCGCAACTTTACTCATCTGGGGGTAAACGAAGGGCACCACGGACTTTCCCATCATCGTGATGATCGGAGAAAGATGGATAAGATCGTCAAGATCGACACTTTCTATTCCGAGCAATTGGCATACTTCCTCGAGCGAATGAAGTCGACGGAAGACGTCGATGGAAAGAGTCTGCTGCACAACTCCATGATCGTATGGGGAAGCGGACATTCTGATGCCAATCGTCACACACATGATGATCTTCCCATCATTCTAGCTGGAAATGCCGGTGGTAAATTCAATCCCGGCCGCCACCTAGAGCTTCCGGTTGAAACTCCCTTAAACAACCTCTACATGCGGATGTTGCATGAGGCTGGAGCGCCTACGGATCGCATCGGCGATTCCACCGGTGTGCTCAAGGGGATATAGAGGCTGCCTACTNAGCTGNCTCTTTTTTTGGGATCTCTTTGAGATGGATCTNCGATGGGNAGGTTGCCGGGCGGGTGACCNATGACTTTTNTGGCGNNCCCCTAGTCCANCGATCAGCCCTTCCTCAATTGGGGGAGGGCCAGTTCCTGGAACTGAAAGTCACTCCACGAAGAGGAACTGTTGTAACTAGACTTTACCNGGTGCCGGGATTTCGAAGCCTTTCCGATTAGGATCTTTGAGGAGAGCGTTGGCTGCGCCGGCGTGCTCGCCGGTGTGCTTTTCGGTCTTAGGGTCGAAGGTAAGCCAAGGACCGACCTTATATTTTGAGCCGTCTTTGGGAACGCCGACTCCATCGGCCATGATACTGTGGAGGTGACCAAAGTGCTCGGCGGCAGGATTATTATCGCCGAAGCGCCCGGCTTTGGAGTTGAAGGGAACGTCTTCTCCAAGACGGTAGGAGTTGTTCATGAGGTGGCCGAGGACACAGCCATAGTGGGCTTCGAGCACGTTGCCGTTGGCCATTTCGGGTTTGCCGGCACGGCAGGCGGCGATAAAGCTGCCCCAGTTTCCGCCCGGAGTGACGTCGCCTTTGTCCACTTTCACGGACTCTCCTTTTTTGGAGCCGGGCGCGTAGTATTTGTTGCGGATGATCTTTCCGCCGTCTTCGAAGTAGTATTCGTTTTCGACCTGACGTTCGTAGTTTTTGTAATTCACGTTGCGGACGTTGAAGAAAGCCCATTGTCCGTTGGGATATTCGGCCATGCCCATCATGGTGTTGGGAGTCTCGCCTTGGTCGTTCCACTGGAACCGGCCACCGAGGGACATCACACGGACGGGATTGGTTTGATCTTCATCGAGAGCCCAGGCTGCGACGTCGAGTTGGTGCGTGCCTTGGTTGTTCATGTCGCCGTTGCCGGTTTTCCAGAACCAATGCCAGTCGTAGTGGGCATAGTTGCCGTGGTAGTCATCGATCTGGGCGGGACCGCGCCAGAGATTCCAGTCGAGGTTCTCGGGCGGAGTGGCGATCTTGTCGTGGCCGATTCCGCCACGTGGTTTGCAACAGTATCCGTAGGAGATTTTGAGGCGCCCAAATTTCCCGGCGCGGATCGCTTTGCTCAGTCCGGCAATTCCGGCATCGGAGCGACGCTGGGTGCCGTGTTGAATCACGACGCCGTATTTTTGTTGGGCTTCGACGCAGATGCGGCCCTCTGCGACGTCATGGCTCATGGGCTTTTCGACGTAGACGTGCTTTCCGGACTGGGCGCTCCAAATCGTCATGAGCGAATGCCAATGGTTTGGAGTGGCGATGGAGACGGCGTCGAGGTTTTTATCGGCAAGTGCTTCGCGGATGTCCGAGATGCCTTTCGTGGTGAAGGGTCGGCCTTTTGCTTCGACCTTCTTGCGCAGGTCGTTCATGCGACTGGCGAGAACTTTTTTGTCGGGATCGATAAGATAAGCGATTTCGACATTCTTTTGCCCGAGAAAACCATCGATGTGACTCTTGCCACGTCCATTGAGCCCGGCAACGGCAAGACGGAGGCGATCATTGGCTCCGATAATTTGAGCGCCGGCAAGGCCGCCTGAGATGAAGGGCGAAACACCGGCGGCTAGGGTGGATTTGAGGAATTGGCGTCGTTTGTTGAGCATGGTTTTTTACAAGAGTTGGAGGGGAGGTTGAGCGATCTGTATGACCAGAGCAAGGAGGTAATTTGAGAATACCGGATTCCCCAGCCTAGCCCAACATAAGGTCGAGCAGGCGATCGCGAATCGAATCGTTTCTTACCAAGCCTGCGAAGCTCTCTGCCCCCGGTCCGATGGAGGTCATCTGCGTCGGATCAGAGGTGTGGCAGATGCCGGTCCAACCGACTCCAGTAACGTTGCCGACAATCTGCCCCAGAAGGCCGACCGGGTTGGAGAGTTGATTGCTCCACTGGGTAACTTTCTTTCCGGCAGTGCGATCCATGACGGCTTCCATTTCCCGAGGTGAGGGCTTGAAGCCATAGGTCGCTTCCATCAGCTTGCTCATCTCCGCTGCGGATTTCGTTTTGGTCCTTCCCCATTGCTGGAGAAACCACTCTGCGGATCCCTTAATGCGGGCGATTCTGGAGAAGTGCTCATTGGTCTGACGATAGCCAGCTCCCGTGCCATTGAGCCCAGGGTTGGCATTCCCGTGATCGCTGGTCAAAACGAAGAGGATGTCGTCGCGGCCCTCGGTCATGGCCAACATTTTTCCGACGGCGTCGTCAAAGGCCATTTGCTCGTTCAGAATTGCTCCGGTGTCATTTTTATGCGCGGCATGATCGATGCGGGCTCCTTCGACTTGCATCAGGAAAGGGGCATCGTCATCTAAAAAGCGAGACAGGGCCGCTGCGCTCATCTCGGAAAGGGTCGGGACCGCCTTTTGCATTGCCTCATCCTGATCACGATCAATGGAGTAGGGGATGTGTCCGGAAGAAAAGGTGCCAAGAATCTTCTTGGATTTTGATTTCAAAAGCCCGTCCCGCGAGCGGATGACATCATACTTTTCCTTCGCAAAATCTCCGAAAAGATCCCTCTTGTCCTTTCGCGTTTTTGCGTCAAAAAACTTCGAGCCCCCACCGAGGATGACATCAACGCGATTGAGGTATTGCAACGCGATGCGATCCTCTTGGCCCCGTTTAATGACAGAAGCGGCGAAACCGGCTGGAGTCGCGTGCGTAATACTCGCCGTCGACACCAATCCGAGGCGCACGTTTTTCTTTTCCAGAGTCTCGCCGATCGATTCGAGTCTTTTTCCGTTCGCATCGAAATTGATCTGTCCATTCGGCACGCGCTTTCCGGAACCCCAGGCTGAAGAGGCGGCAGCGGAGTCGGTCACCATGGAACTTGAGGACGCGGTATCCATGAGCCCAAGGACTGCTTTTCCGCCTGCCAGTAATTCCCACCAATGGGTTCCCTTACCACGCACTTGATTTGAGAAAGCCTCCGTCATTGAGATTACGCCCTGGCTCATCCCGTCCGAAACACAGAAAATAATCCCACGTGGCTTTTTCCTCCTTACGTTTGCTTCGAGAGCGCCTTGATTCTGGGCCTGACCGAGCCCGGTCAAAAGACCGGTAGTTCCACCAGTAAGACTTCCCTGTAGTAAACGGCGACGTGAGTAATTTATGATGCTTGCAGGATACGCCATCTTTCCAAAGGGGCAATCACCGAAACGGTCATTTGCCGATCAGATAGGTGAGAGGATTACCCTGCCAATTTTGGCCCCTATCGCCTCACTAGATCCCATTTGGGGAGATTCAATGTTTTGGGGTGATGATGAGTTGTCCTAGAACCATTGGGACATTGAAGGTCTCAGAAATGACCATTGAGCTGGAAAGTCATCCTGTTGAGACGGGGGAATGGCAACATTGGAAGCCCCAAGATAGGCCGGAAGGGATTGTTCGGTTATCGCCAAGGTCCTAAAGTTAGTCTTCAATATCCCATGCAATACCTCCTCTCTCTCGCTCTTTGTCTTTCGATGTTCGGCCCAATCCTCCGGGCTCAAGAAATCGATATCGAAAAGCTCGATCCAAACATGACCTTGGAAAAGGCGGATTCGAAAGGGATCGCTTGGTTGGATCCGCGCGCTGCTCCGTTTCGACTCGTCGGATTCCCTTGGATTGGCGAGGACAAGGTCTATCGCAGGTTGCCGGTGAACCCACAGTGGTCGATTCGTGGTGCCGTTGACAGCTTGGCGAATTCAACGGCGGGCGGGCAGATCCAGTTCCAGTCGGATAGTCCCAAAGTTTTGCTGAGGGTGAAACTGCGTCAGGTGTCCGGGATGTATCATATGCCCGCGACTGGGCAGAGCGGCTTCGATCTCTATGTCGGCGACCCCTTTAAGCAACGCTACCTCGCCACTGCCAGATTTAGTGCGCAGGCCAAGGACTATGAAGTAACGCTTGTGAATAGTACGAAAAGCATGCGCCACTTCACTTTGAATTTTCCGCTCTATAATGGCGTCGAGTCCGTTGAGGTCGGTGTGGCGGCGGGTTCGACGATTGCCCCTCCCTTACCGTATGTGGATGACGGGCCGATTGTCGTTTATGGAACTTCGATCACGCAAGGTGGATGCGCCGCGCGTCCGGGTATGGCCTACACCAATATCCTCAGTCGTCGCTTGAATAGGGAATTTGTGAATCTCGGTTTCTCCGGCAATGGCAGAGGTGAGCCGGCTTTGGCAAAGCTCATTAATCAGATCGATCGGAAGAAGCTCATCGTCCTCGACTACGAAGCCAACGCCGGAGAATCAATTCGGCAAACACTTGGGCCCTTCGTGGATCTCCTTCGCGCTCAGGACAAAGACATTCCCATCCTCATCATTTCCAAGATTCGCTATGCGGGCGAATTATTCGGGCGCCCTCAACTCGCCTCGGTTCAGGCCCGGGCAAAATTTCAGGCGGACCTTGTCAACGCTCGGCGAGCGGGAGGGGATGCCAACATTCATTTCCTTGATGGAGGAACGCTTCTCGGAGAGCACGCCGACGAATGCACAGTTGATGGCGTTCACCCAACCGATCTTGGCTTTATGAAAATGGCCGATGGAATCGAGCCGGTGATCAAAAAGATTCTGCAGTAGACTCCCGAGGGCGATCTCTTTCCCTGTCCGGTGCTTTGCTTGAAGAGTGCCCGTGATTGCAAACTTTTCAGGATGTGTCCAGGTTCCCAGCGCCCTTGAAGGACATTGCGCGGATCAATCCCCTTGATCACAGCCCGTTTGAGCCAGAATTCCAGTTGACCGGGGCCTCCATCGAACCTAAATAGGCCGCGTTCTTGAGATTGACCTAGCCAATCAACAGGAACTCTTCTTTCAGTTAGGAAAAAAATACCACCATGGCCTCAACACAAGCGCGCAACAAAAACAGAAATCGTCCTACAAAGTCGAATTCAGCGAGAAACAAACGTCAAAACGACCATCGGAAGCGTCTTGTCGCTTTAGGGATGGATGAAGCGACCGTGGCTGGGATGAACCCCAAAGAGGTTCGC
Organism: Verrucomicrobiales bacterium; assembly: GCA_002729295.1. Taxonomy (GTDB): domain Bacteria; phylum Verrucomicrobiota; class Verrucomicrobiia; order Verrucomicrobiales; family Akkermansiaceae; genus SW10. The sequence goes on from PBTU01000053.1 coordinate 9,756, forward strand.
GACAAGCTGAAGCACCCTGCCAAAGTGGCAAAAGAGTGTGCTTCCGAGTGACTCCATCGAATTCTGAGGGACGCCCTTTCTGTTTGATTGGGCGAAGATGGCGGGTGTGCTTTTTCTCAAACCTTCCTCGGAAGGGTGTCGAAGAGAGCAATTTCCCGGAAGAGATCGACATGATCAATGGAGATTTCTGTCTGTGGCTCGGCGTCCAAGAGCTCGTCGTAGACCTGGGCGAACTGTTCCAATAATTTCGTTGGAGTTCCGGCCAATCCCCGGACGACCATACTCCATTTATAAAGGAGGCGCACTTCGTCCTCCACCGCAGAGACCAACTTGAGCATGGTGTGGCGGCTGTCGGCTTCGATCTTGGTATAGAGTTTTCGGACCGAGTCCTCGGCACCTTCGAGAATCTGGAGGATCCGGTCATCGTTGACAATCAGGAGACCGGTGACATCACGCTTATTGTTGGCTGTGATCGATTTGCTCTCGATATCCTCGAGGTCCTCAGCCGTGAATGGTTTGGCGGGCTTGCTGAGATAGCAAAGCCGGAAAATAGGGTAATCTTCCTTTTGCTGAATCGTTTCCCACAAGAGGTCTGTTCGCGATGATTCATCTGACATGTAACGAGTTTGGCACAGATGGAAGATGACTACTAGGAATTTGAGAGGTCAGGGCAGATGTCGGTCTCTGACAGAATACTCGTGGTAGGGCGTAAATGAGATGGCTTTAGCTCATGCTTTTTCTTAATCCCTCCGTGATGCGACTTCTCCGGCTTCTTTTTTGCCCTTTTTTTGTTTCGTTGGCATTGGCTGATCAGCCAGGGGGCAAGGTGGATTTCAAGGTGCCCAAGCAGATGGATGATTTACTTCAGTTCTATTGTTACGATTACCATGACTAGGGGACTAAAAAGGGAGATTAGCGATTTTGTTTCGATGGTGGCTGACGAACGGATGAGTAAGAGCTTAGTAATTACTAAAGCCGGGAGGATCGTGGTGATGCTTTCGCTCGGAATGATGGGGGTCGGGCTGGGGCAACATGTGGTGAAGCCCCAGCGGGTTAAGGAGAAGCCGAAAATTGACGGGGTTCTGAATGAAGTGGAATGGGGGCGGGCGGCGACGATTTCGAATCTGGGGCAGGTTGAACCGCGTGAGGGTGCCAAACCGTCTGAGCGGACGGAGGTGCGTTTGATGCGGACGGACGAGGCGCTTTATTTGGGAGTGACTTGTTTTGACGGAATGCCGGCGGGAGTGCTCGCACGGG
>PBTU01000054.1 GCA_002729295.1 Verrucomicrobiales bacterium
CATATACCCTCTACCGCAAGCAAGAGGGCGGCGGGGGCAATCCGATGCGCACCGCCCAGAAGGAAAAAGAAGCCGAGGAAAAAAAACAGGCCGAAGAAAAAAAACGCCGGGAAACCGAGAAAAAGAAGGCCGCCGAAAAGGAAAACACCGAAAAAAAGACGGAAGCAAGTAAGTCCAGGTAAAAGCTCTACCCTCTTTCCTGACGATACCCGAGAGATTCGCTTGTCTTTATTTCAGGCAGGAGCCAAAATTCACCCATATGAGTGACCCAATTGCCATTAACGATCCCGGCGAGCCTTCCGCCAAATCAGCGGCCGATGATTTGAGAGCCGCAGCCGACGGGAATGCCGAGCGCGGCATCTCCTCAACCGAGAAAAAGGCCCGCGACCTCAAAGAAGCGGCAGCCCAAAAAGCAGCTCAATTCAGAGACTACGCTGGAGAAAAAGCCAGCTCCCTCCGGGACGAATCGGGAGAAACCGCCCAACAACTTACCGCCGCCGCCACCGAGCAGTGGAAGGATACACGCGAAAAGGCACTCGAACTCCACGATTCATTGGAAGACTACGTTCGCAAAAACCCCACCAAATCCATCCTCACCGCAGCCGGAATCGGTTTTCTCGTGGGGTTGATCGTTCGTCGTTAATTCCGCGCTTCCGCCCATAACATCATGGCCTTCCGACGGGCATCCCGCACTCCCGATGAATCCACCGGGATCAAAGAGGAGCTGTCGGCATTTTCAAAAGAGGCCGGTATTTATCTCAAAGGTCGCACCGAGCTTCTGACTCTCGAGGGAAAGGAGGCTGGTCGAATCCTCGGGAGACGCCTTGCCGTCCTTATCATTGGAATCGGAGCCCTTATTGTCAGCTACCTCGCCTTCCTCATCACGGTCATTTATCTGCTCGGTCAATGGTTTGGCCGCCTGGGAGACGGGCTACTTATGAATTGGGCCGGCGCTGCCCTCTTAATCACCATCGCGCATCTGATGATCGCTTTTATCTGCTTCAAGACTCAGAGGAAGATGGGCAAAACAAAACAACTCTTCGAATACACTCGCGCTGAGTGGCAAAAAGACCAGCAATGGATACAGAACGACGAAAAGAAGAGCTGACTGTCCTTCTGGCACGTCAACGAGAGGAAATCGATAAGGCCCGCCACCGGATCAAGGAAGAACTGAGCCCGACTCACCTTCTCAAGCAGTCGATCCGGGGAAATCCCACCGCTTGGTTTTTGGGATCCCTGGGCACGGCAACCCTCGCCAGTCTGATTCTCCGCCGATCCAAGGTTGTCGTCAAAGAACGCAAACGCCATGGATTCATCTTTTCAGCTTTGAAAATGGGATTTTCGGCCACCCGCCCGGCAGTAAGTGCCTGGCTCATAGCGAAAGCAAAATCCGAACTGAAAAAGCGCTCCATCACTCAAGATTAAATTCCATGCTTGGCGGGAACTCTGAAAAGTGATTTCTCTAATGAATAAGTTCCTCTTAAAGGCATCTCTCTCAATTAATACCAACAATTTATGTCAGAACACGAAGTCCTCTCGCACGTCGACGAGTATTTGAAGATTGGAATCGAATATGATTGCTCCGATATCCATCTCCCAGCCGGCTATCCCCCTGCTTGGCGACGATACGGAACCCTCTCGCCGATCTGGGACACTCATGAGCCACTTACTCAGGAAGAAACCGAACAACTTGCCCGGACCTTCTTGGACGAAAAGCAATGGGAACACCTCGACCGGGTCGGTGATGTTGACTTTGCCTATGCCAATGAAATGGGCCGTTACCGCGCTTCCGTTGTACGCCAGCGTCTGGGATATGAACTCGTCTTTCGGATCATTTCCACCCACATCCGCACCATGGAGGAACTGGAGCTCCCGATCGAGCACCTCAGACCCCTTACCCGATACCAAAATGGTCTCATCCTGATTACCGGATCCGTCGGTTCCGGAAAGTCAACCACCATGGCCTCTCTGGTCGACTTTATCAATAAGGACCGCGAAGACCACATCCTCACTCTTGAGGACCCTATCGAGTATGTTTTCCAGTCGCAGGGATGCCACGTGAACCAACGTGAAGTGCANTCACATACCGAGTCATTCCCCAAGGCCCTTCGCGGAGCNCTCCGGGAAGACCCCGATATCATTATGGTCGGTGAAATGAGAAACCTTGAGACAATNTCGCTTGCACTCACCGCGGCGGAAACCGGTCACCTCGTTCTGGCAACGCTCCACACTGGAAACGCACCCCGAACACTCGACCGTGTTCTCGATGTCTTCCCGGTTGACCAACGTGACCAGATTCGTGTGATGGTTTCAGAATCCCTCCGGGGTATTATTTCCCAGCAACTCGTTCCCAAAGCAGACGGCTCGGGCCGGGCCCTTGCTCTGGAACTACTCGTCAACACTCCGGCGGTTGCCGCGACCATTCGCGACGGAAAAACCTTCATGCTCCCCGGCATTATGCAAACCGGTAAAAACGTCGGCATGATCACAATGGATGAATCTCTTCGCCAGCTTCAGGTCAATGGTCTCATCACCCAGGAAGAGGCTCTTTACCGAAGTGAGGATAAGAGCCTCATGAAATCTTTCTTCCAAGCCTAATTCTTTCACAACCACACACAGTTTTACCATGGCGACCATAGACCGTTTATTTCAATACCTCGTTTCTTCTGGTGGTTCCGACCTCCACCTCTCCGAAGGATCCCCGCCCAAAATCCGAGTTCACGGTGCAGTCAGCGCAATTCCTGACGAACCGGTGCTCGACGGAGAGTCATTTAAGATCCTCCTCAGCGAGATCTGCGAACCCTCGGCATTCGAAAAATATCTCGAATGCGGCGACCTCGACTTCGCATACGAAATGAACGAGGAATCCCGCTTCCGCTGCAATTACCTCAAACAGCAAAATGGACTCGGAGCAGTCTTCCGTCTAATCCCAACCGAGATTGCCTCCATCGAGGACCTCAATCTCCCGCCGGTCATCAAGGAATTCGGACATATGAGATCAGGGCTTATCCTCGTCACTGGACCAACCGGCTCCGGCAAGTCGACCTCCCTTGCAGCCTTGCTCGACTACATTAACACCAATTTCAGCCGCCACATCATTACCATTGAGGAACCGATCGAATTCGTACACCGAAGCAAGCAATCCATCATTACTCAGCGTGAGGTTCCCATCCAAACGCCAAGTTTCGCCGACGGGTTGCGTGCATCCCTCCGCGAAGACGCCGATATCGTCCTCGTGGGTGAGATGCGGGATCTTGAAACAATCTCTCTCGCGCTCACCGCCGCAGAGACTGGTCTTCTCGTCTTCGGAACGCTGCACACCAACAACGCCCGCAAGACCGTTGACCGTATCATTGACGTATTCCCCGCCGACCAGCAGTCGCAGGTCCGCACCATGCTTGCAGCTTCCCTCCGTGGAGTGGTTGCCCAGCTTCTTTGCAAGCGGGTCGACAAACCCGGCCGAACTGCCGTGAATGAAATACTCTTCGCAACTCCAGCGGTCGCTGCCATTATTCGCGAGGGCGCCACCCAGAAGCTCTTTGATGTCATCATCGGAGGTAAAGCCGAAGGGATGCAGTTCATGGACGAAGCAATTTGGGAGAAACTCCAAGCAGGAATGATCTCTCCGCAAGAAGCTTACATGAAGGCTATTGACAAGACGCGCTTCAAACCCTTCCTCCCCGAGGAAGACAAGTCTCTCGCCATCGCTTCAGGGGAAAACCCCAACGAACGATAGGCCAACCAATTAGATTCCGTGAATGGGCCCGGATACCAGACAGAGCCCAATTTTTCGAATCTGAACCCAACGGATGCCGATTGACTTAAGTTCCGCAGCCTCTAATTTTTAGCGGAGTTACTTCTACCTCATGCCCGCTTCCGACACTCTTGAATTTAACTGCCCGAATTGCCAGGTCAGTCTACTTGTCCCAAAGAGCGACGCCGGCATAAGTGGTCCTTGTCCACATTGCGGAGCGGTTATCACTTCTCCCTCTCCCGTCCCTCGCCCTTTGCGCAATACCCCAACTCCCGCCTGGCCAGAATCCCGCCAGAGTCCTCCCGCAAAAGATTCCCTCCCCATCGCCCCTCAACGAAAGATTCCCGCCCCGCCCAAGGAGCCGGAGGATACCCCAGCAGAGCAAAATTGGCCCGAAGATGTCGAGGTGCAGAAAAAAAATAGTGGATGTTGGACGACTATCCTCTTCCTGATTTTTCTGACCATCGTCTCTTATTTGATTCTCAGTTTTCTCAATCTCGTTCCTCACTGGAGAACGATCCCATCTAAGCTCTTCCCTCAAGCCCATAAGATCGAAGAAGGCCCCTCCAACCCGACCAAGAAAACGAATCCTTTCCCAACTCCTCCTACCCCTACACCGATTTCGGTTACCCCACCGTCCAATCCTGCCCCAAGAGTGGCAGAGCCCACTCCCGACCCTTTTGAAGAGAACTCAATTGCCAATTCTCCGCGCGCTAGCCTGAAACATTTCCTCGCTGCGAAAACCCTCGATGCTCGCCAATCTTTCATGACAAGAGGCTCTCGTTCCGCAGACGAGCTTCGCCAATCAATACTCTCTGGACCTTTTCCCGAGAGCCACCCACCCCAGGTTGAGTCAAAACTCACTCTCGCCGACTCCCAAAATACAGAAAGCTACTACACAATTTCTTTCAGAACACCTCTGGCGAAAGAGGTGAATTCACTGACCGTTAAAGTCGTGACTTCTGCAAGTAATAGTACGCCGAAAGTCGATACCTCGTTTTTTCTAGACCTCCTGCAAGCGCCAGTCACCAAGCTCAATGAAAACCTCTCGCCTGAGCCACTCACGTTTCAGACAATTATCGAATCATCCGCATACTGCTTCGACGACATCCCCAACAGCGACTCGATGGCTAGGCTTATCTTCTTCCGCAACATGAATGCCGAAGCAAACCCTCTCTCGACTGCATACCTCGCTCAAAATTCACCTTTGTTTCAGAAGCTTAAAAAACACAACACCCCGGGGACACGCATTCCGGGAACTGTGACCGTGAAATGGAATCTCACCCTCAACCCTTCGAAACCCTTCCTCGAAGTTGTCGGCATCCAATCTCCCCGCCTCGAATAAACTTACCCGCTCTCTTTCCCTTCCTGCTCCAAGGCCTTGATGCCACCGTGTAGGACAAAGACTTCAAATCCAAAATCCCGAGACATCTCCTCTCGAAGTCGATCGGCAACAACCCTGCTAGAATCACACCCAGCCTTGTCGCAAAAGACTACGACACGCAGCTTTACCTCACCGTCACCAAAAACTTCCGCGGCAAAGTCAGCCACCATTTCACCCCAATCCTCATGCTCGTTCACGAGGACCGCCCCCCCTACTCCTCCTTTCTCCCAAAACTCACGCTTCCGGGCATCAACCCAAAGGATAGTTTCGGAAGGCCACTCCCGAACCGTCTCCAGACATACGTGGTGCTCCGCTAAATCTTCTTCAAGACACGGAACCCTTCGATCAGGGGATCCTACCACACCCCATGTGATCAACGCCGCCATCGCTGACAAAGTCATCAGGACGCAAATTGAAATAAGTAGCCGATTCATTTAGTCACGGCGACGTCTCAGCGGCCGCAGGACGAGGAGTCCGCATCACCGCAAAAATCTGACTCCGCTGAAATCGCTTCGATTTACTATCGGTGTAAAAGCGAATCATTCCCATCCCCGGAGTTTTATCCTGAGTTGGAGTCACCACGACTTCATACTCCCAACCATCTTTTATTCTCTTGATAATGTAGGGGAAATTTTCACTCGTTCCCGTATCTTCTAGAATATGAATCGGCTCGCTATGATTGACGGTGATCTTATAAGTCTTGGATTCCAGCCCGCCACCTAAATCCCATTGCTGGGTCGGTGGCTCAATTTTGAACAACTCGGGAATACTTACCCTTACGGTGAGCTTGGACGATTCCTGATTCCCTCGAAAATTAAGAACAATCGATTTATCTACCGTTCCTTTAAAATTTCCGAGATTGAACTTACCAATGACCTTTCCGGTGTCGCCAACTTTCCATTTCAACTTGGTGCTGCGATCATTGTTGAGCGGATAAATCTTCGCTTTTAGGCAGGAACAAGGAGCGTCGTAATTTTTGATCACTGCATCCTCTCCTTTGATCTCGAAAGGAAACTCTGCCGTCACTGACTGTTCATCAACCCCCACTTTCAATTCGATCAGCTTGGTATCGAACACCATTTCCGCGGAGAGCGCACCAATGGAAAGAAGTGAGAGAAGATATTTTTGCATCAATCTTTTAAATTTAGAATTTTGACAGCAAGAATCAAGCGACCCTTGCGCCATTCCGGTCCTAAAAAGTAGAGCGATTTCCCTTTTATCAAAACCGGATTCGTACTGAAGACCTTTCGCTTGGACTGCCAATACTCCAAAACCATCTGTATTCTACCCGGCCCCTCGCGCTTTATAGGCTGAAAACTCACCAAAATCTCTTTCGATGGCTTCAAGGGAGTGGCCCAGCTTTCATATCCTCGCAGGATCGTCGGACGATCTGCTCCCAGGCGGCGATAATCGCTAAATGAGAGCTCCTTGATTCCTTTGAGAGCCTTCACTTGCTCTTTCGCAACTTCCTGCGCCTGATCTCCCGCAAGTTTCACGTCCTCATTCGTGGCGTAAAACAACTCAACCCCGAGCGAGCCGATCGGCTCCATCCCGGGGTCCTGGGCCAAGAGATCAGCAATCAGCAGAATTGCTATAGAGATGAGCGCGAGGAATTTCATAGTTTGAATTACTGGAGGCGACGTTCTTCAGACTGCGAATACCGGGCAGGCAAACTTGTGGTAAGGTCAGCTCTGGAAAAATCAATATCATCACTGATTGCCGCGATTCCCTCGACGACAATCGCAGAGACTTTGCCATCCGCATCGGCGATAACTTCGGCGGTGAGCGACTTCTCCGCAAAATACACGTTTGGTAGCTCCTCTGATTTCTCAGACGAATCCGCAACCCCACGATCAGCGACCCCACCATTTCCTTGAGGAGACATTCTCTGTCCGGCGAAGAAGGCCAGGACCAAAGCGAGAGCCCCGGCCGGCGCCCAAGCCCATCGCAAAGACTCCCACCATCGCGCCACTTTTTCCGCAGGACGCTGGGCTGCAATTTCCAAATCAACCTTGCGCATCAGCTGACTATTAAAAAAGTCAGGGTATGGCGGCTCCGACGATTTGGGAATTTCGCTTTGCAGGACAGCGGTCACCTCCTTCGCACCGGTCAATTCGGCTTCGAGTTTAGGATCTGCGGCAAACAATTCATCGAGTTGATTCTGCTCCTCATCATTGAGACGTCCATCAACCCATTTCACAAAGAGTTCTTCAGTTTGTTCCTTTTTCATCACTCAGTAGGGATTGTAGTTTTTTACGTGCGTAATAGAGGCGACTCATCACCGTTCCAAGAGAACATTCCATTACTTTGGCGATTTCCTTGTAATCAAGGCCCTGAACTTCTCGGAGAACGATCGTTTCGCGGTGTTCGGTATTCAGCGCGGCAAGGGCTCGATTGATTTTCGATCCTAGTTCGCTATTTTGCAGCGCTTCATCAGGACGCGCCTGATAAACTGGCGAAGTTCTCGCTCCAGCCGCAATATCAGACTGATTAAGAATTCCATCATCGAGTTCTCCGGCGACATCAATCTTGCGTTTGCGCAGCCAATCATAGACCACATTGTGGGTGATACGGTAAAGCCACGTCGAGAATTTGGCCCGTGCCTCGAATTTCGGGAGCGCTTTCCAAACTTTGAGAAAGACTTCCTGGGACAAATCCCAGGCGTCGGCCTCGTTTCTGATCATATTTTGAACCATAGCATAAACCTTTCCACGATGGCGTGTCACCAATGACTCGAAAGCCCTAGAATCTCCTCCTTGGCAGGCCTTAATTAGTTCAAGATCAGGGATTTCCTGATCCGACGAACCTGCATCGGGAGAAGCACCAATTGGTGCCATCACAGACTTTGACGTGGTCCATCGTAAAAAATTCATCAACGAAGCCTATGTCTAGCGAATAATTTTCGAACTGACCAACCTTTTCCCTGAGACTGGTGCTTGCAAATCAAATAACTGGGGACAAATTCGATCCCAAAGATGGGCCTCAAGATCATGATTAATTTTGCTGTCAGCGCCGATGGGAAGATTTCCACCCGCGCCAAGACACCCGCCCACTTCACTTCCAGACTGGATTTGGAACGACTTCATGACATCAGAAAACAGGCCGATGCCATTCTGGTGGGCCGGAACACCCTCGAGGCCGACCAAATGACCATGACCATTCCCGGTCTCTCGCCACAAGAACAACCCTGGCGCTGTGTCATCACGGAAAAAGGCCTACTTGACCCCCAACATCCCTTTTTCCAGTCCGCGGGAGGATCTCGTCACATTATCACTTCAAGTATCGCTGATCTTTCGTCATTTCCCGCCACCATCCATCAATTTGATCTTGCCGAGTGGCTGTCTTGGCTCGACCACGAAACCCAAATTGAAACACTTCTCTGTGAGGGAGGAGGAGAGTTGGTCAAAAATCTCTTCCAGCTGAATTTGGTAGATACCATTCATTTCACTCTGGCCAGCCATTCGATCTTTGGCGGTCAAAAAGCTCCCGGCATCACCGGACTCCCCGGAGACTATCTCCCTGCATCGAGGCACTACCATCTGGATATTCTCGAAGAAGGTGCTGAAGGAGAATTTTTCCTCACTTATCAAAAAGGATAAGGCTTTCCACTTTTCCTTTTTCTCACATGGACTAGTTTCCCCTCGAACCTCTTGATTCATGCGCCGTCGCCGCATCCTTTTTCTTATCCTGATCCTGTCGCTGGCTTATGTTGGCGGGCAGCTTTGGGATATTCATCGCGTAGGTCATCTCGACCGGAATAGAACTGCCGACTGTGCCATCGTCCTAGGTGCCGCCGCATGGCATGACAAACCATCTCCCGTTCTCAGAGAACGACTCAACCACGCAATCGAACTTTTCAAATCAAAGAGAGTCAACGCCCTGATTTTAACAGGGGGGTTTGGAAAAGGCGCAGACTTCTCCGAGTCCAAAGTCAGCTTCGATTACTGCCTTTCCCTAGGAGTGCCGGCATCGGCAATTCGTGTAGAATCTGAATCAACCAAAACTTACGAAAACCTTTCCGAAGCCAAAAAAATCCTTCAGAAAGAAGGATGGAAAACCGCTCTTCTGGTAAGTGACCCATGGCACATAAAACGAGCTCGGCGCATGGCTGACAACCTCGGAATCAAAGTCTATGCCTCGGCTACGAAATCGACACGATTCCAGTCCACCGAAGCCAAGGCGAGGTTCCTCTTCCAGGAATTCTACATGTACCATTACTACCTCCTCACTGGAGAATAGCGGTGGTCTAACAGAGCTTCCGATGGAGCCACTCAAAGGGCAACATTCCACACTTCGCCGCAAGGGAAATCCCCTTCCGTCCGACGCGATTTGTAAGAATACGATGTAAGCTCAGTGCCAGCCGGACGCGGCG
>PBTU01000055.1 GCA_002729295.1 Verrucomicrobiales bacterium
TCCTCGCCTCGGGACTTCGCCTGGCTGAAATCGAAATAGTCCCGGTTGAGTCGGACCAGCAAAGGGAAGTCTTTTTCCAGGGCCGATGCGGGCAACTTCGCTCCCCCGGAGGTCGTGACGATATACATCGAGCCTGAGTGTTTCCAGTCGTTCATGTCAGCGATGGCTTGGGAAGGGCTGATAAAAACGCCAATCAGAGCAGGCGCCAGCAAGGACTTAGAAAGAGGAAAGTCAAAGAGGTCGTATATGGTGCGTATCATCTTTTAGCTCTGGTTACTTCTCGGCTGTCCCAAGCTGCCGACTGCGAATTTTCGGGCAAATCTCCTTGCCGTCGGTTAGGTCAGGCTTTGCCGCAATCCCAAGTTGTGAGGGGGATTTACCGACCCATTTACTCTCCCGACCCTTGACGTCGATGCGTCCGCTGACAGGGTCAATGGTGAGTGTGGTGAAGAGGCTATCGCGATATGGGCAGGTGTACTCGACCCAACGGAACTTGGAATGAACCTCGGCCGGGTAGCTCTTGTTACGGTAAGAGCCACCAACCCATTTATAGGAAGCCGAGTTGACGTGTAGATAAGAGATCTTACCCACACGGGCCACATGATCAATGTGAGTGTGCCCGTTGACAGCCAAAAGAACCTTGTCGGCAGCTGAGCTCAATAGCGCCTGCACCTCTCCAGCGTTGTCGATACTTGATGGGCCCGCGAGAGGCTGATGGCAGATGACGAGAATCGGGCCCCTAAGGGTTTTCAAGTGTTTCGCGAGCCACTCAAGTTGTTTCTCTCCAATGTGAGAAGGATAACCGCCCTTGTGGTTTTTCGGCTTCTCGTTTCCATCGAGGACAATCAGGTCGAGACCGTTAACGTTCTCGGTGTAGTAGCGTCCCTTCATACCCCAGAGTTTCGCGACCGTATCAAAGGAGTGTCCCCCATCGATCTCGTGGTTTCCGAGAACATGCAGGGTTCTGCGATGCGCCTTTTCAAAGGCCTTGGTTACGGCCTCGTTTTTCTTTGTCGGATAGGCGAAATCGCCGAGTTGTAGAAGAGCGTCGGGCTTTTCTTCCTTCATGGCATCAAGAAATGATTTCAGTCTCGCCGGGCCATCGTGCATCACGTCCTGGTGCAAATCGGTGATTATGCCGAGCTTGATGGGCTTTTTGATTTTGGCCAGAGTAGCCATGACCTGCCGGGGCAGGATGATTGAGGTCGCCACTACGCCGGTGGTGCGCAAGAAGTCACGTCTTGATGAGCTAAATTTTTCCATTTTGGTTTCCCTTTGTTTTTACGGGATCGGAGAATCTTGGTTGAACCTTCATCGTTGGGAAAACGATGGGAAAGGAAGCTTTCTTGCAGGAAACATCGAGGATCCATTACTCGATGGCCTGTCAGAGGGGGGCGATTGAGCTGTTTCGTGATGCGCCAGTCTTTGGGGGCGACGAAGCCTTCGCGGCCTTGGCTGGAGAGGGTGGCGCCAGGTGTTTGGAGTTTTCCAAATTCTTTGATGCGAGAGAGCATGGCTTTGGCGCGCTCCGGGTGATTCTTAACTGGGGTGATTTCTCGTGATTGCTCCCTCGAAATAAAGATTTATTAGACTGTGTTTGCTCAGGGTTTGCTTTCAAAATCCGGTTTCAAGTTGGCGGCCGCTTTGTGGGCCTTTTTCGTGTCCAGAATTCTTCCTGGGTCTCGTTGCTCTCTAAGTTGTTGATCGAGAATTATAGAGAGCTTATTTTTAATTTCGGCGTGAGCAGGGTCGGTAGCGAGATTGGTCATTTCAAAATGGTCCTCGGTGGTGTGATAGAGCTCTTCGGGAGGGCGATTCATGAAGCGGTTGACGAGTTTTTCGTGTTGGGGATTTGAGAAAGAGGAGAACACCCAGCTTTGCCAGTATGGGTTGCTTTCGTTTTTGCCCATGAGATGTTTTTCAATGTAGAGGGAGTCGGGAGAGAGGTTTCGGATGTAGCGCCACTCGCCATTGGTGACCGAGCGGATGGGATAGGACGGGCCTTCGGGGAAGTTGTTGTGCATCCCGAAGGCATAGTCGCGGTGATTGGCGTGCTCGCCGTAAAGAACCGCAGCAAAACTCGTGCCGTCGAACTTTTCGGGTGTCGCTTCAGCTCCGGCGAGATCGAGGAGAGTGGGAAGAATGTCGGCGTATTGCACGATGGCTTTGGTGCGGGCGGGAGCGATTTTTCCCGGCCAGCGAGCGACGAGAGAAGTGTGGAGACCGTTGTCCCAATTGGTCCACTTACAACCGGGGAATTGAGCACCTTGCTCGCTGGTGAAAAGGACGAGGGTGTCGTCGGCGAGTTTGCTTTTATCAAGGAGAGCGAGGAGTTCGCCGACCTGGGAATCCATGTAGGTGATCTCGGCGAGGTAGTCGGCGTATTGCTTCCGCGTCATCGGGGTGTCGGCGAGATATGAGGGCAGTTTGATTTTCTTGGGCGGGTAGACCGAGGCGTCGCCCATTACCCAGGGGACGTGTGGTTCGGTGAGAGCGACAACGAGGCAGAAAGGTTGCTTCGAATCGCGCGCGATGAATTCCTTGCTGCCGGAGAGGTCGTGCGGATTGGTGGGATTTCGGACACATGAAGGATCGAATCCGGGGACCATTTCAAAGGGAAAGACGGACTTGGGTTTAACGTGAGTCTTGCCAGCAAGTCCGACACGATAGCCGAGTGGATTGAGAAGGTGAGGCATGCTCTTGGTTCCGGGTCGGCAGGTGCCGTGATTCCACGCGCAGCCATTTCGATGAGGATATCGTCCGGTGTAGAGTTCGGATCGGCAGGGCGAGCACATCGCCATTCCGAGATAGGCCCGGTCGAAAACGAGTGATTGATTGGCGAGCGCGTCAAGGTGGGGAGTCTTGGCATTTTGTCCGCCGTTGAGGGGGAGGTCGCTGAAGGTGCAGTCGTCAGCAATGATGATGAGGACATTGGGTTTTTGATCCGCGCGCAGAGCCGTCGAGAGGCAGAGGAGAAATAGGAAGGTGAATGATTTCATGAGAAAATTTAAAAGAGTTCGCCTTGGGTGTGTCGAGGAGGATTTTTCAGGAGTGGATTTGGGGCGTCACTGACGTCTAAAGAAAGGACGGAGGGTTGCAAGGCGGTGAGTGATTGGGAGAGATATTGGTTTTGGCGTTCCTCATCGAGGAAGGCGGGCATGCGATGGTGGATGGGGGAAACGAAGTCATTGGCGTCAGTGGTGAGCATAGAGACGCAGTCGCCGAGTTCGGTGTTGGGTTCCCAGAGGCCAGCAGCGTAGAGCCATTGTTGGGCGGCGCTGCGGAAGAGGTGGGTGCGTTTGTGGCCCTTGGGGCCGGACCACTCGTAGTAGGAGATCAAAGGAATGAGGCAAGGGCGTCGCGCGAAGGATTCTTTCCAAATCTGGCTCTCGAGATTGTCGCTACGGGTGTTATTGATGACACCGAGGCCTTTGCGTTGAAAGCCCCATCGCATTTCGGTTAGGGTGCCGTCTTGAAGAATGATGGGAGTGGAATTGGTGCGACGAATGAGTCGGGTTTCCGGCTTGTCGGAGAGGGAATCGGGCGGATTGCCGCCAGAGGGGAGAGGGATTTTTTCGGTTTTCTGGGCCGTGTTGAAGGCGTTGCACATTCGTTAAATGAGAACCTGCGCATTTATGAGGAAGCTTTCAAGGAGATCATTTGTTCACGATCCGAACCCGAATGGGACAGATCCGACAATAGATCCGCAGATGGAGAGAGTGGATTGTTGAAGTGTGGGGGGCAAAGATCCGGGCATAAAAAAACCCGGTAAGCTGGAGCTTCTCGGGTTTGTAAAGAGATGAGGTTGCGATTTTGGTAATTAACCAGCATTGCGCACCTTCTTGATGATGCTGCCTACGGTTGACGAGGGCTTGGCGCCAACGGCGAGCCATTTGTCAGCTTTTTCCAGATCTAGGGTGTAATTTTCACCTTCGGTCATAGGATCGTAAGTGCCAAGCTGCTCAATATAGCGACCGTCGCGGCGCTTGCGGCTGTCTACAGCAATAATTTTGTAGTAGGGCCGGTCTTTGGATCCTTGGCGAGTGAGTCGAAGTGCTACCATATATTTCGGTGGTGGGCGCGGAAACTGGGCGAATTTGGCGGCTTTGCCAAGAATTATTTAGCTTAAATTTCGGGAATATTACAGGTGTACTTCTTGAGATGGTTGAATTGGGGAAGGAAATTTCTTGGTAGAGCAGGGATTTTCGTTTAATTAAGACACGTTAATTATTTCCATGAGATGTCCCCGATGCGTGCAAAAAATCCACCTAGCGGCGACATCCTGTCCCCATTGTGGGTTTACCGTGGAGCAAGCGGACGAGCTTTTTGGTGATCAGGACGTATCTTTGCAGAAATTTAGTGACCCGGCAGGGGCCATGCGAATGAAAGAACGCAAACCAATGCGCAAGTTGATGGAACGCTTTGAAAAGAGGTTCCCGCAGCTGTTTGTTTCGGTTTATTTAGGCGCTTTTGAAGAAATGACGAGTATTCGCCAATTTGGTTTTTGGCTGCTCAACCGGGCCGCTTTCTCCGATGTTGATGTCAACCGCCCGAATGAGAATGGAATCTTAATCGTCGTTGATGTGACCGCGAAGACGGCGGGGGTCACCTACGGGTATTCCTTGTTGCCTTACCTGGATGACGAGAGCACCTTCAATGCCCTGTCAGCGGCCCATCCTTATTTGATTCAAGGTGAGTTTTTGCAGGCGATCGATCACACAATTGGAAAGCTGGAGACAACACTGAAAAAGGGCTGGCGGAGGGCAAAGCGGAACCCCGAAAAAGTGTTGGGTCAGATTGGTCAAAATCCGGTTGCTCGAACCAAGGCCTCGCTCAAGGGAGTGCGTGAAGGAAATAAGATTAGCGAACCCCGTGAAAAAGTGGAGATTGGAGAGTGATGGGGTTGAGAGCAGTTGTTACCCTGAGTTTGGTCTCTTTCTTAATGGGGCAGGAGGCGACTCCCGAGCCTGCCATAGAAGTTTCCGAGTTGCCTCAGTGGAAAGCGGAGGATTTGGAAATGTTGAAGGCCGGGGAATTGATTCCTGGTTCGACGATTTTTGGTGGAATTGCTTTGGAACGATTATTGTCCGGAGACCTAGAGCCAATTGAGCTGGATCCGGCGGTGAGGGAAATTCCGGAAAAGAAGCCAGCAAAAGAAGAATGGCCTACGAATATCAGTGATGAGTTTTTGAGCCGCTATTTCCATCATGCTCCCGAGGTTTTTCTGGTCGATCCCCAGGATTTGCTGACGGAACAGCAAAAGCAGGAGCGCGAGAGATTTTTAAATTATCATGCAGATGACTCAGGGTTTGATCTCTACGTCTACCTTTTCGATACCAAGCAGGAAATTCCAGTAGGAGAGTCGTTGCAGGGAGTCGTTCTAGATCATTTCGCAGACAAGGAGTCTACAGCCGTGGTGTTTTATTTTATGGGCGACCCCCAAAGGTCTGAATTGGCCTTTTCGGAGGACCTTAGTGAAGAAATCCGCACGGTAAATGTGCGGGATCTCATGAAGCTTTCAATTGAAGAGGCCATGCAGAGTGAAGAGCCTCTGACGCAGCTAGAGTTTTTTTTGGGCCAACTCGCCATGCGCTTTTTAGGGTTGAAGAAAAAGTTGAAGGAGGATGGAGTGCCCGGCGCGCGCTTGAGAGGGATGGGCGAAAAAGAGGAGGAGAAACTCGGGAGCCTGTCCTCTCTCTGGCATGATTTTCGAGGGGATTCGGAAGCGTTCCTCGCCGTGGTTGTTTCAGTGAGCTTTGCTCTTTCGGTCGGGCTTCTTGTTTTCCTGAGGTATTTGGTGGACCGCAATCGGGCATTTGTCTTTCCCGATGCCCAGGGCAGTTCTCTGCTGGGAGCTCCGCATGCGCCAGGCGTGGGTAGTGTGATTTCCTATCATAACCGGACGCAACCCCCGTCGCTTCAGCGGAATAACTATCCGGATTATTTGCAGCGGATGTGAAGAGATGGGCCCTCCCTGATTTTATTTTTGACTCGCGTTGAAATTCAGGCGAAACCCTTACGCCTGAGGCCCGACCGATTGTTCGATAAGCGCAGATTCGGGGGAGTTTGCGGAACGATGGTCGGGCCTTTTTTGTTCTGACAACTGGATTTTGCCCATTGCTATTCGCTGCGTGCGCTTTTAAATTGTGGCAAATGAAATTGTGCAAAGCAATCTATGTGTTCCTCGGAATGCTTTCCATGCAGGCTTCCGCGGATCGATTGTATTTTAATGATTTGCCGACCCCCAAATCGCTCGATGATCTTCGGGCTATTCAGGAGGCGATGCAGTCCAACCTCTCCCGAGCCCGGAGGGCCACGGTTTGTCTTCAAATTGGAGAAGGATCGGGAAGTGGGGTGATTGTGAGCCCGGAAGGTCTGGTGCTGACTGCGGCTCACGTGACAGGAGGAATTGGGGAAGAAGTCACGGTAGTCATGGAGGATGGCACCGAATATCAGGGAGTATCATTGGGATTAAACGCCAAAACAGATGCGGCGATGCTAAAAATTACCGATTCCGGGCCGTTTCCCTTCGTAGAATGCGACAAGAATGACACGACCAAGCTGGGCGACTGGGTTTTTTCTTTGGGCCACTCGGGCGGATACGATAAAGCACGGGGAATTAATGTTAGGATCGGGCGTCTGGTCAGGGAAGCCGAGACCACCATCCAGTCGGATTGTATGCTGATCGGCGGAGATTCCGGCGGTCCTCTTTTCGATATGACTGGAAAAGTGATTGGGATTCACAGCCGGGTCGGCGCTTCGAAAGAAGAGAGTATGCATGTGCCGCTTCGTGAGTTTCAGGCCCACTGGGACGAACTTGAGAAAAGTGACTTCGTGGGTGAAGGTCCATTCGCCAAAAAGCCTGTTCCGGGAAGTGGTTTTCTGGGAATGTTGGTGGAGGATAGTTCGGAAAAGAAAGGTCTGCGCGTAACGGAATTGTGGGAAAAGGGACCGGCGGAGAAAGCTGGTATTAAGGTAGGTGACTTGATCCTGGAGGTTGAGGGGGGTAGTGCTACCCAGGAATTATTGAAGAGCACTCTTGGGCAACTTGGTTCCGGCCAGAAGATTTTGATCAAGTGGACCGGCGGCGGAGAAACCAAGGAAAAAGAAGTCAAACTGGAAGACCGACCATGAAGATTATTATTACTGCAATCATTCTCTGTTCATCTGTTCTTGGGAATACTCTTCCCTCGGAGCAGCGGAAGACCAACAAGTCGATGCAGGCGACTCTCTCGCCGGTTCAAAAATACCTGCAGGAGAGTAGTGCGGTCTTTTATGATTCGAAGAGAAGAGTGCCGTTTGTCTACGGGACGATTGTGAGTTCGGACGGCTTGATTTTGACCAAGGCGAGTGAACTGGACGAAGTGGAAGAGTTTTATATTCGAATTGGAGCCGAGCGCTACAAGGAGCATGATATTTTGATCAAGAATGAAATCTGGGATCTCGCCCTAGTCAAGGTTGAGGCGGAAGGATTGATTCCGGTCAAGTTGGATGGAAGTAGTGAAGTGGCGTTAGGAACCTGGACGGTGTCCAATGGTGCCAGTGACCGAAAAACCCGGCGTCCGCGTCCCGGAATTATAAGTGCGAACAAGCGGGAAATTAAAGGTGGTAGTCCCGCCGTGCTGGGCGTGGGATTCAAGATGGAGGATGACAGGATTACCATCACCAAAATCACGGAAGACTCCGGTGCGGAGAAAGCCGGACTGGAGAAAGGTGATTTAATTATCGGTTTTGATGGTAAACAAGTGGGTGATGATAAAGAGTTTATTGAGTTGTTAAAAGCCAAGGCTGCCGGTGAGATCGTGAAGCTTAGAATTCAACGGGATGAGGAGGTCTTGGAGTTGGATGTTGAGCTTATGGCCCGGCATAAACTTTTTGGAGGACCTCAGAGCCGGAACGATTCCATGAGTGGTGATTTCTCCGAACGCCGAAGCAGTTTTCCCATGGTGCTGCAGCATGAAACAATGTTGTCGGCGCGCTCTGTAGGGGGGCCCTTGTTTACTCTGGATGGACGGTTTTTGGGGATGAATATCGCAGCAGCGAACCGAGTGGAGGCCTTTGCGATTCCGGTTGAAGACCTTAGCGGCGTCTTCTCTGAGATGAAAACAGCCTCGGGGCTTTAGCTTTGTTCAGCCCGATGTTTCTTAAAGAGTGTGAGGGTGACTTGTCTCTCTTTCGCATGATCCAGAATAGGTGAAGGGTAGCCTCTTGCGATTGGGAGCCCATCCTCAGGCGGGGCCTGAAGGCTTTTGTCCGGGACATTGATCAGTTCGGGAACCCAAGTGCGAATATAGTTTCCTTTGGGATCAAAGCGCTTGGTTTGCGACCATGGGTTTTGAATCCGGAAGTAGGGCGCGGCGTCCGCGCCTGTTCCGGCGCTCCATTGCCAGCCTCCGTTGTTTGAGGCGATTTCACCATCGACGAGGTGCTGCATGAAAAATTGCTCTCCAAGTCTCCAGTCGAGGTGGAGATCTTTCGTGAGAAACATCGCGACGATCATGCGAACGCGATTGTGCATGAATCCTGTGGTAAGGAGTTCCCGGACGCCAGCGTCGACGATGGGGAAACCGGTTTCCCCTTTTTTGAAGGCCTCAAATTTTTCATTGGGAGCAAACCAAGGCAGGCCTCTCCAGTCGGGGTTGAACTCGTGATGCAGGACTTCCGGGAAATGGTGGAGAATCTGAAAGTAAAATTCCCGCCACGCCAGTTCTTTGAGGAATTGTGGTGATCCACAGGAGCGGGCATTTTGGTAGAGTTCCCGAATCGAGATTGTTCCCCAGCGAAGATCCTGAGAAAGCCGGCTCGTTCCGATGGCGGAAGGAACATCCCGCAAAGAATCGTATGCTGAGATACGAAAGGAAAGCGCTTCTCGCATTCGGGCTCTGGCCGCTTTTTCTCCCCCTTCAAGACAGTCCGATGAATCACCGTCGAATTGCCAGTGCTTAAGGGTGGGGAGGGGGAGCGAATTGATGGTGAGCGAGTTGCTCAGGGCTTTCGGCTTCCCTCCGGGAGAAGTTTTTGGGAGCGGAAGCCAACGCTTTGAGTAAGGGGTGTAGACCCGGTATGGCGTTCCATCGCCTTTAAGAACTTCACCGGGTCCATGAAGACTGCTGTCTAGGTAAGGATGGACTGGAATGTCGAGATGCTCGGCGAGTTGGGTTTCAATTTTCTTTCCGAAGGGATCAACGTCTTGATTAAAAAAGACTGCTTCGGCTTTGGTTTCATTGACAAGCTTGGTGAGCTCTTCAAGGGCATCTCCCTCGCGGATGACCAGTGCTCCTTTCAGATGATTGATATTTTTTGAGAGCGATTCGAGGCATTGGCAGAGAAAGAGCTGTCTCTTGGGCCCGGTCCAAGGGTGCTTCTTTGTCCAATGGCTCACTATATAGGCGGGGACGACCTCTTCAGATGCCCTACAAGCGGCAAGCAGGGCGGTGTTGTCAGTGAGGCGTAGGTCCCTGCGGAACCAGTGAATTACGCGGGTATATCGTTTTGCCATACTAGCCCGTGTTAGCTCAGCTTCAGGAGCTTTGTGCCTTTTGAAACTGTTGTTTTGCTGAGCTTTCCGTTGACCCGACGGGAGTTTTCTACCAGCTGAATGAGGTCGGCTCGGGCGTTTTCGGCCGCATTGAGCGACTTTCGAGGCCCTCCGTATTGTTTATCCGAAAAATATCTGGTGAAGGTGGTCCCGGCCCGGCTCAGGCAGAGCCGCCATCCCTCGAAAGCGGTTGTTTCGTAGGTGAAGCGAGTGAGGTTCTTGCGCGATTTCATCTTTCTAGCCAACTTTCCCTGAGGATAGGCCAATGTGGCAGGATTTCATCTATTTTTGGTCATTTTCGCCCGTTTTTCCATGGATTCCTGAGAAAAGGATTGCAACTGCCTCCCCGTAGTGGTTCCTTCCGCGCCCGCGAGATGCTGAAATCGCCGTAGGTCCTCTGAATTCACCACAGATAAGTGGATTCACTCGCGAGAGGGAAACCCGGCAGCCAAAAAAGAAAATGTCAGATACTGATACCACTACTACTGAAGAGCAGGATGAAAACAATCCTGTGAAGCTCAACCGCTTCGAACTCCCAAACCGTCTCGTCAAAGACGAAGACACCGCAACCGACACATACGCTCGCTTCACAGCCGAGCCATTTGAACAGGGATTCGGTCACACGATCGGAACCTCTCTCCGCCGCGTTCTTCTGTCCTCATTGGAGGGCGCTGCCATCACCTCCGTTCGGATCGCCGGTGTGCAGCACGAGTTCGCCACTCTTCCCGGAGTTGTTGAAGATGTCACCGACATCGTGCTTAATCTCAAGAAGGTTAAATTCATTGCGCACGGCAAAGAGCCACGTGTCCTCTCTCTCAATGTCGAGAAGGAAGGGGTCGTCACTGCCGGAGACATCCAGGGCGATAACATGTTCGAAGTCGTAAACAAGAAGCAGGTGATCTGTACTCTCGACAAAAAAGTTAAGTTCGACTGCGACATTGAAGTCCAAGTCGGCAGGGTCTTCAAGACCGGCGACGAAAACAAGCGCGAGGGTGCTCCGATCGGCGTGATCGCGATTGACTCGATTTTCTCACCTGTCTCTCGTGTAAAGTATTCCGTAGAAGCTACTCGTCTCGGTCAGATGACTGACTTCGACAAGGTTATCCTTGATGTTTGGACCGATGGGCGCATTGAGCCACATGATGCCCTCCTTCAGGCGTCCGCAATTCTTCGTCACCACCTCGACGTCTTCGTTAATTACGACGACGACGCTGTTGGATTCGAAGAAGCACCAGCAGAGCAGTCCGAAGAGAATGCCGCTCTTAAGAAGCTCCTCAACATGAGCGTCAACGAGATCGAACTTTCCGTTCGTGCAGCCAACTGCCTCAACAACGCAAATATCACCTCCGTTGGTCAGCTTGCGCTCAAGACCGAGGCTGAAATGCTCAAATACCGTAACTTTGGTAAGAAGTCTCTCAACGAAATTAAGGATAAGCTCTCCGAGCTTGGACTTGGTCTTGGAATGAACCTCGATCCATCACTTCTCACTGGTGCTGCTCTCGGTGCTCCTGCTGCTCCACGTCTCGGCGTAGAGGAAGAAGCTCCGGTCGGTCTCGCCGATCTGATCGCCCAGAATCTGGACCAATAATCCACACATCCTAGAAAGAATATTTACCGATGAGACACCGTCGCAAAACAGTTAAACTCCAGCGTAAGGACGGTCACCGCCGTTCGCTGCTTGCCAATCAAGCCTGCGCTCTGATTCAGCATGGCCGTCTCCGCACTACCGTCGCCAAGGCCAAGGCCCTGCGTCCTATCGTGGAGAAGCTTGTGACTCTTACCAAGAAAGAAGACGGCGTGCATGCTCGCCGTATCGCTTTCCGTTTCCTCGCTCAGAAGGACGCTGTTAAGCGCCTTTTTGATGTCGTGGCTCCAGCCGTGGGCGATCGCCCCGGTGGATACACGCGTATCACCAAGCTTGGCGCCCGTCCCAGTGACTCCGCTCCAATGGCCTACATCGAGTGGGTGGATATTGAAAACCTCGCCGATGATGATATCGAAGAGGATGATGCCGCCGAGGCCGTCGAAGCTGGCGAAGAGTAAAATCTTCTCACGCTGAGAATTATTTCACAACGACCGTTCTCTTGATTGAGAGCGGTCGTTTTTTCGTCATGCCATGAGGTCTGAGATTGGATTGCCTCCGACGTCGGTGAGGCGGAATTCGCGGCCTTGGTGGAAGTGGGTGAGCCGTTTGTGGTCGATGCCCATGAGTTTGAGAATGGTCGCATGGAGGTCGTTGACGTGGACGGGGTCTTTGACGACGCTGGTGCTGTAGTCGTCGGTTTGACCGTAGGTGATTCCCGGCTTGGCTCCGCCTCCGGCCATCCACATCGTGAAGCATCCGGGATGATGATCGCGACCGTAGTTTTTCTCGGTGAGTTTGCCTTGTGAATAGACGGTGCGTCCAAATTCGCCGCCCCAGATGACAAGGGTGTCGTCAAGCATGCCTCGTTGCTTGAGATCCATGAGGAGGCCTGCGGTGGCCTGGTCGGTGTCGCGGGCCTGACTGCGCATTTGGCCGGGGAGATTGTTGTGCTGATCCCAGCCTTGATGGAAGAGCTGGATGTAGCGGACGCCTCGTTCGGCGAGTCGGCGAGCCATGAGGCAGTTGTAGGCAAAGGTCCCGGTTTTTTTGGCGTCTTCGCCGTAGAGATCAAAGGTGCCTTTTGGTTCGTTGGCAAAGTCGAGCAGGTCAGGCACGGAGGTTTGCATGCGGTAGGCTAATTCGTATTGGGAAATGCGGGCGGTGATTTCCGGGTCTTGTGTGAGATCCAAGCGGTCGTGATTAAGTTTCTTTAGGGAGTCCAACATGCGACGGCGCATCTCGCGGCTGACGCCCGGCGGGTCGTAGATGTCGAGAACTGGATCGCCCTGGTTGCGGAATTTGATCCCCTGATACTTGGCCGGGAGAAAACCCGCCCCCCACAAGCGATCATAGAGAGGTTGTCCGGTTTTGGCTTTACCCCGGGAGCTCATCGCAACGAAAGCGGGGAGGTCGCTATTGTCGCTTCCTAAGCCGTAATGCATCCAGGCACCCATGCTGGGGCGGCCGGCGATTTGGGAGCCGGTTTGCAGGAAGGTGATGGCGGGGTCGTGATTGATCGCCTCCGTATGCAGGGAGCGCATGATGCAGAGTTCGTCTGCCAGCTTAGCGGTGTGAGGCAGAATTTCACTCATCCAGGCGCCGCTTTCGCCATGTCGGGAAAAGTTGAAAATGCTGGGTGCGGTAGCGAAGCTGCTCTGGGAGGACGACATTTTGGTCTTTCGTTCGTCGGGGTAGACCGAAGTGGGGACTTCTTCGCCGAAGCGTTTTTTTAGCCCGGGCTTGTAGTCGAAAAGGTCGAGTTGGGAGGGGCCGCCGCTTTGGAAAAGGTAGATGATGCGTTTGGCCTTTGGTTTCGAAACGACCGATGAATGGAGGCCTCGCTCTGATCCCAAAAGAGAATTAAGGGCGAGAGAGCCAAGTCCGGCTCCGCCTCCTTGCAGAAAGTAACGACGAGTTAAGTTGAAAGGATCATTCACGGGTCAAAGATTCATCGAGGTTTAAGATCGTTGTGGCAATGATGGTCATGGCAGCGAGGTCTGTTGGATTCAAATCTTGATTGTGGGCCTTATCTCCAATTTTGAGTAATTCGGCAGCCTTTTCCGGGGTGTTTTTAAAATCACCCCGGTAGGCCTCGTAATCCTGGGCGAGTCGTTCTGTTGTTTCTTTCGAGGGAGTGCGTCCGGAAAGGATGCGATATCCGGCTGCGATCTTTTCTGTCGGACCTCCTTCCGTCCGCAACATCCGTTCAGCGAGAAAGCGGCTTGCTTCGACGAAGGCGACGTTATTCATCAAGGTGAGAGCCTGTAACGGAGTATTGGTTCGGCTCTGTTGAATGGTGCAAACTTCGCGGTCCCCGGCATTGAATGTCATCATGGTGGGTGGAGGAATGGTGCGGCGCCAGTATGTGTAGAGGCTGCGGCGATACAAGTTATCGCCGGTGTCTCGCTTGTATTTGTTGTTGGAAATTGCGCTCCAGATCTTGGGTGGCATGTAGGGCTTGGCAGGAGGGCCGTATTGTTTTTCAACGAGGAGATTACTGGCGAATAAAGCCTGATCCCGTATGGCGAAAGCGGTCAGGCGCAAGCGGGGTGCCCGGGCCAGAAGGCGGTTCTCTGGATCAAGAGATAGGAGATGGGAAGTCGTGAGCGATGATTGTTGGTAGGTCGCGCTCATCGCGATCAATTTGTGGAGCGCTTTCACGTTCCATCCGCTTTCAATGAATTCAACGGCCAGCCAATCGAGTAATTCCGGATGGGTGGGGACTTCGCCTTGCGCACCAAAGTTTTCAGGAGTGCGCACGAGACCTGCTCCGAAGAAATGCTGCCAGTATCGATTTACGGCAACTCTGGAGGTGAGGGGGTGCTTGGGATGGGTGAGCCATTGGGCGAGACCCAAACGGCTCTTTTCGAATTTCTCTTGGTTGGTATTCAGGCTGGTCGGGGTCGAGGGTTGAAGTTTTTCGGATTTATCAGGATCGTTGTAGAGGCCTCGGTTCAAGAGATAGGTTTCGCGAGGAGTGCCCTGCTCGTGCATGATCATGACAGTTTTCTCGTTGCCGGGTATTGGACGTCTGACCCCACCGCTGTATTGCCCTTTTTTCTGCCAGGTGATGGGCTTTGGGGTCCGAGCTTTGTTGGTCGCTTCATCGATGTTGGGATAATCTTTGGGGACAGGGATAAAAGGCGGGCTGTTACCATTATTGGGGCCGGTTCCAAATTCGGGGACGTTGTTGAAGTAGGCGAAGAGTTGATAGTATTCCTTTTGCGAAATCGGGTCGAACTTGTGATCGTGGCAACGGGCGCATGAAACCGTGAGTCCCAAAAAGACCGTGCCAAGGGTATCGACCCGGTCGGCGACGTATTCAGTTTGCCATTCTTCGGGGATCGATCCGGCTTCGGAATTAATGCGATGGTTGCGGCAAAAGCCCGTTGCTATTTGTTGATGCAGGGTGGTGTTCGGAAGCATGTCTCCTGCCAGTTGGTGGGTGATGAATTCGTTGTAGGGAAGATTTTGATTCAGGGCGCGAATGAGCCAATCACGCCAAGCCCATTGGTAGCGGTAACGGTCGTTTTGATAGCCATCGGTATCCGCGTAGCGCGAAGCTTCCATCCAGAACGCGGCCATGTGTTCGCCGTATCGAGGTGAGGCCAGAAGTCGGTCGATGAGCTTTTCGTAGGCGTCGGGAGAGGAGTCTTCCAAGAAAGCGCTTACTTCTTCAGGCGAGGCAGGAATTCCTGTCAGATCTAGACTGACGCGACGAATGAGCGTTTCCTTGGAGGCGGGAGAGGAGAGCGTTAGATCTGAATCCTGGAGGCGCCTGATGATGAAATAGTCGATGTTTCTTGTTTCGTTTTTGCGGGTCGCAGGGATGAAGGCCCAATGAGGTTCGAATTGGGCGCCTTCTTCGATCCATTTTCGGAGAGACAGAATTTCCTTGGGAGAGAGGCTCTTATTGGTCTCAGGGGGAGGCATGATTTCCTCAGCATCAACGTGGGTAATGCGAGCGATCAGTTCGCTTTTGTCAGGTGCTCCCGGCTCAATGACTTTGAGAGCGGATTCCCGCTGATCGAGGCGCAGTTTAGCTTCGCGTGTTTTGGAATCGGGACCGTGGCAGGCGAAGCACTTATTGGAGAGGATGGGGCGGATATCACGATTGAACGAGAGCTTTCCAGCTGCGCCGAGCGTGCTGAAGAGAAGAACGATGGGAATAATTCGCATGAAACAAAGCTTGAGTGAAGCGCAAGTCCCCCTCCTCCGCGAGAACCAACTTTGGGTCTCAGAGAACTTCGCCTCCGAAGACTTTAGCACGAATTTCAACTGGAATTCGCGAGGTGTCATCGGAGATCCAGAGGTTGGCGGACTTGAGTCTTCCGTTCCAGAACATGGTGTAGGAGAGCCTGGTGGATGAGATTTTGCGGAGAGGGGCTTTTTGGGGGGTATTGCCCTGGTTGAGCCAAGTGGGAGCAGCCGAGACAGGTAGGACGAGAGCAAACGAAAGAGGAGGGAATTTCATGTAGTTGTGGGACCTTCAATCAGTGTCACTTATTCACAATCGTGTCTTTAAAAAGAAAAAGGCGTGACGAGAGGTGGGGGAAGGTTAAAACCCGTCCGAAGCTTATGGCGAACAAGGTTACCTACCAAGAAGCTGGAGTTGATACCCGGGCCGCTGCGGCACTGGTCAACGAGATTAAATCGGACGTTGCTCGGACGCAGAAACAGCGGCAGTTGCACAATTCCTTCGGCCTCTTTGCAGCGGCTTTTGACCTTAGTGAGTATCGCCAACCAGTGATTGTCACTGGCTGCGACGGAGTGGGAACCAAGATTGAATTGCTTCTGGAGCACGGAATGGAATCCGAAGCCGGGAAGGACCTTATCGCCATGAGCGTGAACGACATTATCACGACGGGTGGTGATCCTCTTCTGTTCCTGGATTACATCGGGATTGAAAAACTCCATCCCGAGCGGATCAAGCGCCTGATTTCGGGAATGTGCGATTACCTCGAAGACTGTGGCTGTATTTTGGCAGGAGGTGAGACGGCGGAAATGCCGGGGCTTGTTCCTCCTGATGTTGTTGAGCTCTCAGGGTTTTGTATCGGCGCAGTAGAGAAGGATGAAATGATTCAGCCGGATACTTCAAAATTGGGAGATGTTTTGGTGGGATACAAATCCGACGGGTTCCACGCCAATGGCTGGAGTCTCTGTCGTCGCATTCTCAGTGAACATGGATCTGAATTTAGCGATGAAGAGATCAGGGCGATGCTTGCTCCAACTCGTTTGTATCACGACGTGACCAACGCCTTGAAGTCAGCGGGTGTTCGCGCGAAGGCCTTTGCCCACATCACCGGCGGTGGTCTTCCTGAAAATCTGGAGCGCTTGTTCCGGGGAATGGGGGCGGACCTCATGATTCCTTATTGGGAGAATGAGCCGGTCCAGAAGCTTTTGCTCCACACCGATCCCGAGGATCGATTTAATGCCTTCAATATGGGCATCGGTTGGGTCGCGGTAGTGGATCCTGATTCGGTGGAGGCGGCCTGCGCGGCCGGGCCGGGTGGCATTGTGTTGGGCGAGCTTCGCGATGGAGACGGCATCACTGCCACCGTAAAATCCTAATCCTGATTATTTATGAGCGATTCTCTCAAACACGAGTGTGGAATCGCCGTTGTGCGATTGAAGAAGCCATTGGCCTATTATCAAGACCGTTACGGGTCGGCTCTCTGGGGCTTTAATAAATTGTTTCTTCTGATGGAGAAGCAACACAATCGTGGGCAGGACGGGGTTGGAATCGGTTGTGCCAAAATCGGGATGCCAGCGGGGCAACCATATATTTTCAGACGTCGGGATTCCAAGAAGGATTCCTTGGCCAAGCTCTTTCGCAAGGAGCTCAAGGATCTGCAACGGAAGCATCGCAAGGGGCTTCTTGATCAAGAGAACCCGGATGATCTCCGCACGAATTTTGATTTTGCTGGAGATGTTTACATGGGACACCTGCGTTACGGGACATCGGGAGAATTTGATGACGGTTCCTGTCATCCCTATCTGCGCCGGACCAATTGGCCCACAAGGAGTCTGATGGTGATGGGAAATTTTAACATGACCAATACCAGCCAGCTGAACCAGCGGATGTTGGATCGTGGTCAGCACCCGGTGTTTGGAACGGATACCCAGACGGTGCTGGAGGAAATTGGATTTCATTTGGATGAGGCCCACACGGATATTTATCACGAGGTGAGGGACGAGGGGATTGCCGGCGATCATACCGCGGAGCTAATTTCCGAACGTCTCAATCTCGCGCATATCGTCGCGGAGTCGGCAAAGGGCTGGGATGGCGGATATTGTATTTCCGGCGTGGTTGGAAATGGAGATCTTTTTGTGATGCGGGATCCGCATGGTATTCGTCCCTGTCATTATTATGAGACAGACGAGGTGATTGCTTTTGCTTCCGAGCGGGTTCCCCTTATGACGGTTTTTGAAGCCGAGCAGGACGAAGTGAAAGCGCTCGATCCTGGCACCGTGATGACGATTAAGAATTCGGGTGAGCATCAATCGGAACGCTTCGCGGAAAGGGTGGATCCCAAGCCGTGTTCATTCGAGAAGATTTACTTCTCGCGGGGAAATGACCCTCAGATCTACAAGGAGCGCAAGGCGATGGGTGCGGCTCTCGTGGATCAGGTCGTGCAGTCTATTGGACATGACTTTGATAAGTCGGTCTTCTCCTTTGTTCCCAATACTGCGGAGACAGCTTATTATGGTTTGATGGATGGCTTGCGTCTCTATCGACGTAAAAAAGTTCGTTCGGATATTCTGGAAGCCCTTCAGAGGGGAGAACTCACGGAGGAAAGGCTCGACGATTTGGTTCTCCGCAATTGGCCCGTGGGTGAGAAGATTGCTCACAAGGATATTAAGTTGCGGACCTTTATTTCTCAGGAAAGCGGGCGCAATCAATTGGTTTCCCACGTTTACGACATTTCTTATGGTGTCGTGGGAGAAGGGGATTCTCTGGTGGTTCTTGATGATTCGATCGTTCGCGGAACGACGTTGAAGCAATCGATCCTTAAGATTCTAGCGCGAACCAAGCCGGGGAAGATTGTTATTTGTTCAACAGCACCCCAGATTCGTTATCCTGATTGTTACGGCATCGACATGTCGGAGATGGGCAAGTTTATCGCCTTTCAGGCCACGATCAATTTGCTGGAACGCTCGGGAAGGGCGGGCTTGATCGAAGGCGTTTACAAGGATTGCATTGCCGAGCTCGAAAAGCCGCCTGAAGAACGAATCAATGCGGTGAAGAGGCTCTACGCTGACTTCACCGACGATGAAATTTCGAGGGAGATTGCCGCAATCGTGTATCCCGAGGATATCGATTGGCACGGTGAAGTCGAAGTGCTTTATCAGACCGTTGATAACCTTCATGACTCGATTGAAGGACCGTCGGGAGATTGGTATTTCACCGGAGACTATCCCACACAGGGTGGGGTGGCTGTTGCGAACCGGGCCTTCATTCACTGGCGCGAAGGGAAGGCCGGCCGTAGTTACGATCTGCACTTATAAAACTTCGACAGCGCGTGCACAGCGGAGGATCGTCTGTTCTCCGAGGTGTGGTCCGAGGATCTGAAGTCCGACCGGCAGTCCGTCGACAGGTTCGAGCGGCACGGAGATCCCGCAATTCCCGGCAAGGTTGGCGGAGATCGTGAAGATGTCGGCGAGGTAGTGCTTCAGTGGATCGCCCGAAGCGGCTCCCATCTTTGGCGCAGCGTCCGGAGCGACCGGAGTCAGGATGGCGTCCACTTTTTCAAAGGCTTGAACGAAGTCTTGCTTGATGAGCGTGCGGACTTTTAGCGCGCGGAGATAGTAGGCATCGTGATAGCCGGAGGAGAGAACGTAAGTGCCGAGAATGATGCGACGTTTCACTTCCGAACCAAATCCTGCTTCCCGGCTGTCGGTATAGAGTGAGAGCATATCCTTGGGGTTCTCGGTACGGTTGCCGTAGCGGACGCCGTCGAAGCGCGAGAGGTTGGATGATGCCTCGGCTGGAGCAATGATGTAGTAGGTAGCGATGGCGTATTCAGTATGTGGGAGGGAAATTTCGACAAGTTCGGCTCCCTGAGCTTCGAGGGCCTTGGCAGCGCTCTCGACACGTTCGCGAACTTGAGAGTCAATTCCGTGGGTGAAGTATTCCTTGGGGAGTCCGAGTTTCATTCCAGCGACTCCTTGATCGAGTCCTGCGGTATAATCGGGAATTTCGGCATCCAGACTGGTGGAGTCGCGTGGGTCGACTCCGGCGATGGCATTGAGGAGAAGAGCGGCGTCTTCAACGGTGTGTGTGAGTGGTCCGATTTGATCAAGGGATGATCCGAAGGCAACGAGGCCATAGCGGGAAACCCGACCGTAGGAAGGTTTCAACCCTACCACCCCACAATGGCTGGCTGGTTGGCGGATTGAGCCACCTGTGTCCGACCCGAGCGCAGCGGGAATAAAGTTACCTGCCACGGCAGCTGCGGAACCTCCGGAGGAGCCTCCTGGAGTGTGTCCCGGAGCGGCAGGGTTTTGGGTGAGCTGAATCCCAGAGTTCTCGGTGGATGAGCCCATCGCGAATTCATCTAGGTTAGTACGACCAAAGGGGATCGCGCCGGCGGACCTCAGGTTTTTGATGACGGTGGCGTCATACGGGGAAGTGTAGGCACCGGAGAGGAATTTAGAACCACAGGTGCAGGGTGATCCCTCGACATTGATGTTGTCCTTGATCCCAATGGGCAGACCGCCGAGAGGGAGCGAGAGGTCGGCCTTGTCAGCCTCTGTCAGAGCTGTTTCAGGTTCGGATGAAATGAAGGCTCCGATATCTCCATCTCGGGCGGAGATTTGTGAGACAACATCTTCGATGATGTCGCGGGGGGAGATTTCGCCGGCTGTGAGCTGCCGACGTAAAGAGCTGAGAGATTGAGCTGCGAGAGACATGTATCTGGAAAGTTTAGGCGTCGACGACTTTTGGGACACGGAGCTGACCGTTCGCTTGGTCGGGAGCATTTTGAAGTAAGCCTTGGGCAGCGAGGCTTTCCACCGGCTCGTCCGGACGCACTTTGTTCGAGGTGGTGTTGGCGTGAGACATGGGCTCGATGCCCTCGATGTCAACTTCGGAAAGCTTCTCGATGTGCTCCATGACCCCGGTGAGTTGGGAGCCAAAGCGCTCTACTTCCTCTTCGCTTAAATTGATACGCGCGAGGTTCGCGACGTAGCGGACATCGATTGATGAATCAGCCATGGGCGAAGAATGCACCGCTGATGCGCGGGAGGGAATCGCAAAGTGCGAATCTCACTGAAGAACTTTGTTCGCTACGAGCTCGGCGTAGATCCACCAGCAGACCGAGACGGTGGCTGCGGCGAGGAGGACGAAGAGCACGGTATTTCGCGTGCGGTATTTACGTTCGTTGCGGATTTCGTTACGAGACATCTGCGCATAGAAAGCACGTTCCCGGCGGCGCTGGGCAAAATCGTCCGGCGCGGGCATGGAGGTGCGTTCCTTTTCCATCTGTTCTCGAATCCGCTCGGGAGCTTTCTCGATAAAATCCTCATATTTGGCGATTTGAGAATAGAGGGCCTGCTCCTGGCTGGCCATTGGGTTGCTGCTTTTCTTTTTAAGGAACATGGGGCTGGTGCTCTATTTGAGGAAGTAAATGATGAGGGCGAGTGATCCGAGAAGGATCACGGGGAGATTAAAGGCGAGTCCATTGAGGAGGGTCGACTGGAAATCAGATCCGACACGTGCTCCGCGGGAAGGGGAGGAAGAGCCGCCGAAGACACCGCTTCGCTTTGAGCCGGTGAAGTAGGAAACAGCTTGTTCGTATTCATCTTCGGCTTTGTCGAGAGTCAGGAGAGCCGATTGGAGTTCGGTGTTGAGGTTGTCCTTGGGCCAGGCTTCGGGATTGAGGGTCTCGATTTTACGAAGGTGGGTTGCGAAGGCTGACTTGGTCTGCTCCAGGTCTTCCATTTCCTGTTTCGTCTCGAAAAGTTCTCTCTCGATGGTGGTAATTGCAGAGGAAAGCTTCTCGGTAAGGTCGAGCTGACCATTCATGAATTCCTGCTTGCGGTTATTAAGGTCTTCGAGAGCAAGCTTCTGCCTTTCGAGGTTTTTGCGCTGGGAATGGAGCATTTCCAGCTGGGTTTGGGCGTCTGCCAGCTTGCTTTCGAAGTCCTCGGTGAACGCTGGGGACTCCTCGGAGATTTCGAGCTGGGGGTCGTTGATGCTGATCTGTTGTTTGCGCTCGAGTGTGTTAGCCATGACAAAACCCATCGTTATTGGGTTACGTACCTTACCAATTTCAGGGGGCTTCGACGAGTGATTTATTCAAGAAAGCTTAAATTTCTTAATTAATTGACCTTTAAGAGTCCTTCTCTTCCTGAAATGGCTTGCGATACCAAGCCCAGCCTTTTCTGAAGAGGGCTTTTATATCCTCGAGCATAAGGTAGGCGGAGGGGATTAGGAGTAGAGTGATGAAGGTGGCAAAAAGGATGCCAAATCCAAGGGAAATGGCCATGGGTCTCAATAATTGGGCATGGCGGGCTCCGTCGAAAATGAGGGGTATCAGTCCGGCGAAGGTGGTGATGGAGGTGAGGAAGATGGGGCGGAAGCGTCGGATTCCGGAGATCTGCACCGCTTCCTTAAGGCTCATGCCTTCCTCCCGCTTTTTGTTGATGAAATCAACCAGCACGAGGGAGTCGTTCACCACTACGCCGGCAAGGGCGAGGATCCCGAATACTGAAAGCCATGACGGGGTGACATCCATGATGATGTGTCCACCGTAGGCTCCAATTACTCCGAAAGGGACGGCGAGAAGAACGATGAGGGGTTGAAGTAGGGATTTGAAGGGGATGGCAAGAAGCGCGAAGAGCGTGAGCATGAGAGCGGCGAAAAGCCAGTCGGTACGGCTATCGGCTTCGCGGTTTTCTTTAATATTGCCTTCCCAGATCCAGGAGATTTCCGGGGCGCGATCGACGATGGCGTTGATTTCTGGTTCAAGCTCAAGGGCGAGCTTCATGATATCGGTTTCCTTGTTTTCCGGCTTGGCGTAAACAGCGATGACCTGAGATCCATTGATGAGTTCTAGTTGGCCCGGCGCTCGTTTGAGTTCGGCATTGGCGACGGTGAAGAAGGGGACGTTGGTTCCACCGGGTGCCTTGATGTTGAGGGTCTGGAATGTTTGAAGTGATTCACGCTTCTCGCGGGGGAGTCGCACAATGACCCTGAGCTCGTCGCCTTCGCGTTGGATACGTTGGGCTTCCTCTCCATAAAAGGCCTGACGAATTTGTCGTGCTAGATCGCGTTGGGTGATTCCCAGTTCCAGTGCGCGGGGTTTCAAGGTGATGGATAATTCTTCACGACTGCTTTCATGATTGGCGTGTCCCCATTCGATTTCCTTGTGATTTTTAAAAAAATCTTCGAGTTCTTGGGCGATTGCAGTTTTGAGTTCACTACCGGGACCTCGAAGTTGAATTTCCATCGATTCATCTTCTTCTTCGCCCGAGCGACGACCGCCGCGGCTCCCGTCAATTCGGAAGCTTTCGACGTTCGAAAGTTCACCTACTTTGTCGCGCCACATTTTTGCGATTTGGTCGTTAGTTGGTCCTGGCTCGGAGCGGAGTCCTGGAGAAAGAATCTCCATATATACCCGTCCTTCCTCCGGGCTGCCTCCGCGCCCGTATCGTCCGCTTCCGATATCGCTCAGAACATTCAAGATAAGAGGTTTTCCGTTTCCGCGATCAATGAGTTCCTTTTGGAGTTCGCGGGCGCATCGGGAAATGTAGGCAATTTTTTCCTGAGTTTCCTCGAATGGAGTGTTCTGCATCATGCGGAGTTTCGAGTAGATGATGGATCGCTCGATCGATGGGAATACCTCAAACCCAAGATGCCCTCCCCGTTTGTATCCAAAGGCCGCCATGGCAAAAGCCAGGAAGAGGGTGCAGGTTGTGTAGCGGTGTCTAATCGACCAACGCAGGATGGGGGCGTAGAATTTTTCGACACTGCGTTCCAGTCCATCGGCAATCCCTTTTTGGAAGCGAGAGAAAAGACCGAGTTTAGCGGTGTCGCGATCACGTTTGAGGTGCTTTAGGTGGCAGGGGAGGATGAATTTGGATTCGATGAGGGAAAAGATAAGGACAGCTCCGACGACTGGCGGGATCTGTGCGGCCCAGACTCCCGACTTACCCTCAATAAACATCAAGGGAATGAAAGCGACGATGGTTGTAATGACCCCGAAGGTCACGGGGGTTGCCACTTGTTTCGTTCCGAGAACGGCCGCGTCGAGTGGACTGAGGTCATCTTTTAATCGGGAGTAGATGTTTTCACCCGTTACAATGGCATCATCGACGACAATTCCGAGAACGATGATGAAGGCAAAGATGCTCATGGTATTCGCGGTCAGGCCAAAATAGGGCATGAGCATGATTCCGCCGGCGAAGCTGACGGGAATCCCGAGGACGACCCAAAATGCCAGCATGGGACGGAGGAAGAGACCAAGAACAATGAGAACCAAAAGGGCTCCGATCATCAGGGAGTTCCCGAGGGTGGCGAGGCGGGTGCGGATCCGGATCGATTCGTCATCCCAGACAAAAAGATTAATTCCTTCGGGGAAGCGTTCAGCGGACTGCTCGATATAATTTTTGACGGCATTCGAGATCTTGATAGCGCTCTCGTTTTGTCCTTGCAGAACATCAATCATGATCGCAGGAGCCCCATTGAAAAGCATGGCTTGTTCGTTTTCTTCAAAGCCATCCGAAATATTGGCGAGGTCGGAAATTTTGAGGAGGGCACCATCGGCGGCGGTGACTACAATGTTTCCAAAGGCTTCAGTGTTGTAGGCCTGACCCTCGGTGCGGATCATCACTGAACCGGAGGGGGTCTTTACCGATCCTGCAGAGAGGGCGAGGGATGATTGCCGAATGGCATTGGCAAGGTCCTGGATGGTGAGGCCGTAATCGCGGAGTTTTTCGTCGTCGGCTTCGATACTAATCTCGAGGGGGTGGGTTCCTCGAAGATCGGTTCGGGAGACTTCCGGGAGGTCGAGAATGTCTGTCTCGACTTTCTTGGCGATGCGATAGAGATCGAGCTCGGACAAGCTTCCGGTAATTGCTAACGTGAGAACCTCGCGGTAGTTGGAAGTATGGGGAACACTGATGCGCGGTCGTTCGGCTTCGGGAGGGAAGGTATTGATAGTGTCGACACGAGCTTCGATTTCGTCCCGTAACTCTTGGAGATCGACGCCTTTTTCTGCAGTGATGTCGAAATTGGCCCCTCCCCGGTTGGCATGCGCCTGAACTTCCTTGATGCCGGGAAGGTCCTGGAGGGACCGGTTGATGGGGATGACCACCTGTTCCTCGACATCCTTCGGGCTGCCTCCGCGATAGGTCATTTTGATATCGACTTCACCCCATTCGTGGGTTGGCTGAACTTCCAGAGGGACTTTATTAAAGGCCGCGAAAGCGCCACCAAGAAGAATCGCTACCAGCAGGAAGTTGGCAGCGATGTCATTTCGAGTGAACCAGCGGATCATCTGAGACGGCTAATAACGGAGAGAGATGGGAAATCCTGTCGGGATCAGAGAGATTACTGTTTCTTGGGTGGTCTGCATTCTGTCTCCATTTTTATCGAGGTGTCGCACTGTGGTGGTTCCTCCGTTGATAAGGTTGTTGAAATAAGAATTAACGAAGTTGTTCGCCGGAGCTACGGTGCGGACAATTAGGTCGCTAAAGTGAATTTGCAGGCGGTGACCCATATGGGGTGGAATAATATCGAATGGGCGAAATTTGTCCTCTTGTTTTTGCGGAATTATGAAAAAGCCGGAACCCGTGGAGAGGCTCCGGCTGTGAGAGTGACGAGGAAGGTTTACTTGTCGTTGACCCGGGCGAATTGCTTTAAGCGGAGCCCGTTCAGAGCGATGAATCCGGAGGCGTCGTTCTGGTTGTAAGCTTCTTCCTGCCCGCCTTCCATGGTCGCAATGTTCTCGTCATAGAGACTGTTCGGGGAACGGCGACCGGCGTTAATGACGTTGCCTTTGTATAGCTTGAGTCGGACTTCGCCGTTAACGGTTTTTTGGGTTTCGGTGACGAGGGCCTGGATCGCCTCCCGTTCAGGAGCGAACCAAAATCCGTTGTAAACGAGTTGGGCGTATTTGGGAATTAGGCTGTCGCGGACGTGCTGGGCTTCCCGGTCGATGGTGAGAGTTTCCAGATCTTGGTGGGCGGCAAGAAGGATAGTGCCCCCCGGGGTTTCGTATATACCGCGCGACTTCATGCCGACAAAGCGGTTTTCGACAATGTCGATTCGTCCGACTCCGTGCTTGCCGCCGAGGTGATTAAGAACCCGCATCACGCCGTAGGGAGTGAGAAGGGTGTAGCCGTCTTGCTCACCTTTGACTTCGAAATCATTGAGCTCGGAGATGTAGTCGGCGAGTCGGTCGTTCTTGAGCCCAATGATGTTTCCGTTTTCGAAAAGGAACTGCACGTATTCCGGAGTGTCCGGCGCATCCTCGGGAGAGACGGAGAGAACATACATGTCTTTGTCCGCTTCAGTGGAACCGTCATACCAAGTGTCTTCGAGCGCGCCGGCTTCGAAGGAGATATGGAGGAGGTTGCGGTCCATGGAATAAGGCTTTTTGGTGGAAGCCTGGACGTCGATGTTGTGCTCGGCACAGTAAGCGATCATCTCTGCTCGTCCTGGGAACTGCGCGCGGAATTCTTCGTCACGCCACGGAGCAATCATCTTGATGTCGGGAGCGAGTGCGTTGAGGGAAAGTTCGAAGCGGACCTGGTCGTTACCTTTTCCGGTCGCGCCGTGGGCGATGGCGTCGGCTCCTTCCGCGATGGCGACGTCGAGCATGCCCTTGATGATGCAGGGGCGTGCGATGGAGGTTCCGAGAAGGTAGCGGCCCTCGTAAACGGCATTGGCCTGAAACATTGGGTAGATGTAGTCTGCCGCAAATTCTTCCTTTAGGTCACCGATGTAACATTTGGAGGCTCCGGTGCTGAGGGCTTTGGCCTCCAGTCCATCAAGTTCCTCAGCTTGGCCGACATCCGCGCAGTAGGCGATAATCTCAGCATTATATTTTTCTTTGAGCCAAAGGAGGAGGACGGAGGTATCGAGACCTCCCGAGTATGCGACGACGATTTTCATCGCCGTTGGGATAAGCCAGAGAGGTGGGATTTGCGAAAGCTTTTTTTGGCTCTGGACCGCTTTTTAGGCCCCGATATCTGGGACAGCGTAGTAAAGTGGTCTGATCATTAAGCGGAAGAATTGCCTGACGGATCGGGGAATGGTCGTTTCGAAGGGTTCGGTTCCCCACAAATCGGTGGTTTCCGGGCTGAGTGGGTTCCAGCCATCTCTCGTAAGTTCTTCATTTGCTTCGATGGTGTAGCTGAAGCTATCCTTCCGCGAAAAGCTTAGGGCGAGGTCATTAGCGTTTTCCTTTGCGATTTCCAAGGGAGTCGTGGGGACATGGCCTATCAGAGTAAAGTTATCGAGCCCAACGCGGGAGCCAATCGCGTCATCCACGGCGAAGGGAAAAAAGTCGACGCCAATTTGGCTGAGATCCGAGAGAATTTCATCGGTGATAAGCGCGTCCACGAAAATGCCATCCTCGATGGTATACCAAGGGTCGGTTGTGAATGAGTATTGCAGGAGGGACCATCCGTCATTGTTTAAAGTTAATGGGTCGCTGAAGTAAAAAACGCCGTCGTGGAGCAAAAAGAATTCCACGCTTTGGATTAAGGAAGCGTCCTCGGCAAAGATATCGCAATCAAGACCCTCGATTCCAGCACCGTAGAAGTCGCCGGTAAATGTTCCCAGCGAAGAAGCTTCATTTGCGAGAAAGGAAACTCCGTTTCCCGCTGTGAATGTGGTGGATGCTTCAGGATTGGCGCCTCCGTCCACCTCATTCCAGTCGGGAGCCGTGAACTCTCCGGTTTCGTAATCGTAGATGAACCATCGGGATGTGTTGATCGCCGTGTTGAATTCCTCCGTGGTGAAGGGGCTTGCGGCGAAGAGTGAGGTGGTGATTAGTGAAAGGAGAGCTAAGGGAGCCTTCATTGAGAGCTAGGACGTTGAAGGTCCTGCTTTATTCAGAAATTGAATGATAAAATCCAAGCGTTTTCGGACTTCGGAGGTTTCCAGGAGTCGTTGTCGGTCGTTTGGGTCGTGAATGAACTGCTGGGCCACGGCATCCGCGCACGATCCCGAATCGCCGGCTTGATCCAGGATCTTGTTCATTTGTTCGTTTACTTCGGAGGGGAACCCTGAAAGCGCACGGTTCATGGATTTTCTCAGGCGGTCAAGGTAGGAGGCCTCCTCCTGGGAATCCAGGGTAGTATCCATGACCGGGCGGATCTCAGCATAAGGATACGGTTTTTCCCCCAACCATTTTTTGAATTGCACTCTGATCACCCCGTGGAGGAGAAGGTTTGAGGTGCCGTCCTTTGCTTCCCGCGACGCCCGGATGAGTCCGACGGCTCCGATGGGAGCGCAGCTGGTCTCGGGGTCGGAATCATTGGAACCTATTAGATTGCCAATACAAAACATGCAGTCACCCTCGACTGCCTCTTCGAGCATTTGCCGATATCGGGGCTCGAAGATGCGCAGGGGCATCGCTCCATGCGGGAAAAGAACAGAGTCGGGGAGTAACATGACACCGCACTTTTCCGGGATGGTGAGGGAAGACATAGGGAGGGAGTTAGGCCGATGCCAATGCCTGTTCGAGGTCTTCGAGGATGTCGTCGATGTGTTCGATGCCGATGGAGAGGCGAACGAGTTCGGGGGAAATTCCACCCGCGAGTTGTTGTTCCCCGGTGAGTTGGGAGTGTGTTGTCGTCGCAGGATGAATCGCGAGGGATTTGGCGTCTCCGACATTGGCAAGGTGAGAGAAGAGCTTGAAGGCCTCGATGACCTTGGCTCCGGCTTCAGCGCCACCTTTGATACCGAAGACTACCATCGAGCCCCCTTTGCCTTTGAGGTATTTTTTGTTTTTCTCGAACTCGGGGTCGTCTTCAAGTCCGGGGAAACGGACCCAATCAACCTTGGGGTGATCTTTAAGGTACTTGGCGACGGCGAGGGAGTTTTCGCAGTGGCGCTCCATTCGCAGCGGAAGTGTCTCGATACCCTGAAGAAGCGTCCAGGAATTGTCAGGTGAGATGCAGGCTCCGAGGTTGCGGAGTGGGCCGGTGCGCATGCGGAGAATGTATGCGAGCGGAGCGAGCATGTCAGGGAGGTCATGCCCCCAGCGGAGTCCGTGATAAGATGAATCGGGTTCGTCGAAAAGTGGGTGCTTTCCTCCGGCCCAGTTGAAGCGTCCGGAATCAACAACCATTCCGCCGATGCCGGCCCCGTGTCCGCCAAACCATTTGGTCATCGAGTGAATAACGACATCAGCGCCGTGATCGAATGGTTTGGTAAGATAGGGTGTGGAAAAAGTGGAATCGACGATGAGAGGAATGCCGTGAGCCTTGGCTATGTCGCCGACGGCATCGAGGTCGGTGATTTCGAGCGCGGGGTTGGAAACAGTTTCGCAGAAAAGGGCGCGTGTGTTTCCATCAATGGCTTTGGCGAAGTTTTCAGGGTCGTTGGAGTCGATCAGACGGACCTCAATGCCGAGAGCGGGAAGGATGTCCTTGAATTGGGTGTAGGTGCCGCCATAGAGATTCTGTGCAGCCACGATATTATCACCAGCTTTCGCCAGAGTGACGATGGCGTTGAAAACGGCGGCAGTTCCCGAGGCGTGTCCCAGCCCGGCCATCTCGTGCGCCCCCTCGAGCAGGGCAACGCGTTTTTCGAGAACGTCGGTGGTTGGGTTTTGGAGGCGGGTGTAGATGTTGCCGAGTTCCTTCAGAGCGAAAAGGTTGGCCGCGTGCTCGGTGCTGTCGAAAACATATGACGCGGTGCGGTAGAGTGGGACAGCACGGGAGTTCGTGGTAGGATCAGGGGAGTAGCCGCCGTGGAGACAAAGAGTTTCGTGTTTCATCAGGGCGATTCCTATCACTAAACGGTGGGGAAAGGAAAGCGAGAGTATCACAA
The DNA here is from genome assembly GCA_002729295.1 of Verrucomicrobiales bacterium. Classification (GTDB taxonomy): domain Bacteria; phylum Verrucomicrobiota; class Verrucomicrobiia; order Verrucomicrobiales; family Akkermansiaceae; genus SW10. The sequence goes on from PBTU01000055.1 coordinate 29,134, forward strand.
ATTATTAGGTCGCAGGAGCGATTCGCTGCAGTCCCAATGCCACGAGAGCCAGAAGTGGGCAGGCGAACCAGAGTGCCGGATGAGGGGCTAGTGGAACAACGAGAAGTAAATCAACGAGAGGGATGGCTGCCAAGGTTCTCGAGACAAACAGTCCGACATTGTGATTTGCGCGAACCGATCTGACTGAAATAATGAGAACAATGAAAAAGATGAGGAGTGGAATGGCAGTCTTGGCTGATTGGCTCAGCAGGAGAGGGCCGGAAATAATGAGCGCAGGAGCACACAGACAGGCGACAGGGGTGGTCTGTTCCCTCGGAGAGGGAGGAGTAGGTGAACTTTCGCTCCTGGCAGTAAGAGAAATCCCTAGAATGTATCCCCCTAGGCTGAGCGTTAGAATGATGAAAACTGGAATCTCTAGTGGAGTGACCGCGGAGAATTTTTTCCATGGGAGGAAACTAAAAGCTGCCGTGGGATAAATGAGGGCGCGGGCTCCCCCCATGAAGATGAAGCTCCAGGCTGTGAGTTTATGCCACTTGGTGTAGGCGAGGATACAGAGAATGATTCCCACCGAAAAGAGCGCGGAGATTCCTGAGACAGCAAGGCATAGCAAAAAGCCCAATCCCATGAGAGAGAATGCGAAAATAAAAATAGTTTTACGCTGCCATCGGCCTGAGGGAATCGGGCGATCTGGGCGTTTTTTTTCGTCGAATTCTAGATCATGGGCGTCGTTGAGAAAGCAGCCACCCAAGTAGAGACATGAAAGAGCCAGACCGATTGCGATGAGGCACAGCGGGCAGATCGATTCGGTTTTTCTGCCCCAGGACTGCCAGCCGACGAGTGCTCCCAGAAATCCGTTCGACCAAACTGTGGGGAGATTGGCGAACCGGCTCATCGCCAGCAGGTCGATGAATCGTTCCCGCGAGATCATTTTGTGGCGAGAAAGGGCGCAGCAAAGGCTTCTTCAAAATCAAAGATCTCCGAGAAATCGTCGATGGTATCCGAATCCTGTTTTCCAAAGACACCGTGTTCGATGAAGAGAAAGACGATCTCGCCGATGTTCCTGCAAGAGGTAATGCCCCAGTCCTCGAGCAAGGTGGCTCCCATCGGGCCGTATTCTTTCAGAACAAAATCACGAAAACCGATGAGGAGTTCCGGCCCGGTCACGTGGCGTTTCTCACCTTTGTTTTTTTTGGCGAGTCGCTCTACGGTGAAATCCAAAATGTCCCGCACGAGAAAATACGCGCCCGGCTCGAAACGGGATTCGTGTTCGAGGATCGTCGCGACGGCGTTCTCAAGTTGGATCGGCTGCACGGAGGGATAATGCAGAGTGATTATGGGGTTGGGAAGAATGAAAAAGCCCGCGGACCAATCGGTCGGCGGGCTTTTGAAAAATGGTGAACTTACATTGGCAGTTCGATAAAGCCTTCCAGCTTTCGGATACGCGTCGGGTGGCGCATCTTCCGGAGAGCTTTGGCTTCGATTTGACGAATCCGCTCGCGGGTCACCTGGAATTGGCGGCCCACTTCCTCGAGAGTGCGGGAGTAGCCGTCCTTCAGGCCAAAGCGTTGTTCGAGAACTTCGCGCTCACGTTCGGTGAGGGTGTCGAGAACTTCGATGATCTTGTCCTTGAGCATGGCGAAGCCGGCTTCTTCCATTGGGTTTTCAGCGGACTTGTCTTCAATGAAGTCACCAAAGGAGGTATCGTCTGAGTCACCGACGGGAGCCTGAAGTGAGATCGGTTGCTGGGCCATTTTTAGGACGGCGCGGACACGCTCGACGGGAAGGTGGATTTCCTCCGCGATTTCGTCGGGTGTCGGTTCACGTCCGTATTCCTGCACCAACTGCTTCTGCACGCGCATGAGCTTGTTGATGGTCTCGATCATGTGGACCGGGATACGAATGGTTCGGGCCTGGTCCGCGATAGAGCGGGTGATGGCCTGACGAATCCACCAGGTGGCGTAGGTTGAGAATTTGTAGCCACGACGGTATTCGAATTTCTCCACGGCCTTCATGAGGCCCATGTTCCCTTCCTGAATCAAGTCGAGGAAGGAGAGTCCGCGGTTGGTGTATTTCTTGGCGATGGAAATTACGAGTCGCAGGTTGGCTTCAACCATCTCGGTCTTGGCCTTGAGTGCCTTACGCATCCAAATATGGAGATTGGAATTGGTTTCTTCGAAATTCTCCACGCTGTGCCACGATTCAAGCTGAAGCTCGCGAATGGCGGTCTCGGCTTCGTCGCTCTTTTTGCGGGAATATTTCCAGATCTTGCCCTGATAATCCTCGACGACGTCGCAGAAGTCTTCGATGACCTTCTGTTTAAAGTAGAAGCGAGTGTAGAGTCGGGTAACGGATTGGAGGTTTTTCTCCATATTTGCCTCGAGCTTCTTTTTACCCCGGGGAGATTTCACGGAGAGTTTCTTGAAAATCTCGGTGGTTTCTTCATGGAGAGTGCGAACCTGTTCACAGAGCTTTGGAAGAGCTTTCATGTAGCGCTCACGGCTCTCGATTTTCTTATCAAGAATGACGCGGTCAAAGCGCTCCTTGCCGCGCATGAGCTTATCAGCGAGTGCAAGGTAGCCACTGGCGGTGAAACCAAAGAGGTGGAGGTATTTTTGCACTTCGATTTCAGCATCCTCGATACGCTTGGAAATCTCCACTTCTTGTTCGCGAGTGAGGAGAGGGACTTGCCCCATCTGCTTTAGATACATCCGAACTGGGTCGTCGAGGATGTCGAGNTTCTGATCTTTNGTTTCCTCTTCGGTGTCAAGATCGCCGCGCTTGCGGTCCTTAAAACGATCGACTTCGGAGGCNTCAATGATGTCGAACTCCATTTGACGGAGACGTTCNAGGATGGCGCTGATGTCATCTTCCTCAACGAGGTTTTTTGGGAGGATTTCGTGAATATCGTCATAGGTGAGATATTCCTGTTCCTTGGCCAGCTTGATGAGTTCGCGGATCTTTTCCTGAATCTCAGGGGTATCGATGCGGTTTTTAGGTTTTTTTCCTTTGGGCTTCTTGGGAGCTTCTGTAGCGGCGGAGGTTATTTTGACCGCTTCCCCTGAAGAGGCGGCCTTTTTGGTCGGAGTCTTTTTAGGGGCTTTTTTGGCCGGAGCCTTTTTTGCGGCTTTTTTGGCCGCCTTTTTGGCTGGAGCTTTTTTGGCCGTTTTTTTAGCCGGGGTTTTCTTGGCTGTCTTCTTTGCTGGAGCTTTTCTAGCTGGGGCCTTCTTGGCTGTCTTCTTTGCTGGAGCTTTCTTAGCTGGGGCCTTCTTGGCTGCCTTTTTAGCAGCCTTTTTGGCTGCTTTCTTTGGGGGAGCTTTTTTAGCAGCTTTTTTGGGCGGGGCCTTTTTCACCGTCTTTTTGGCTGCTTTTTTAGCCGGAGCTTTTGCCGTTTTTTTGGCTGCTACCTTCCTAACTGCCTTTTTTGCAGTGGCTTTCTTAGCCGGTTTCTTCTTTTTTGCCATGATGATTTTGTGAGAAATTTGGTGTAGAGGGACACACCTCACCCATGATATATCCAGCAGGGGAATCCGCCGGGAGGCGTATGTTTGTGACGGACGCCTAATCGTCAAGTTTTTTCACACTTTGTGGGAAAGAAGATTCAACGGATGAATCGGGAGTCAAGGTTGCTGAGGAAGGATTGAAGTTCTTTGACCTCTTTCATTAGCGGGATCATCTGATCGACTGGAAGGTTGGGATCAGCCAGTTGGGCGCGGAGGGCGCTTTCTTTCTTTTGGAAATACGAGCTCAGGAGGAGGGTCACTGTCTCCTCGGCTGCGAGGAGGGGCTTTTCCGGAGGTTCCTCGGTAAAGGTCTGGAGAAGCGCCAATTGCTCGGGTTGGCTCAGGGTGGAAATGAAGGCCTGACGGGCGGCCGCGCTTTTTGGGTCGGGTCGGCGGGCGAGGATGGAGCGAAGGATTTGTCCGCCCGGGGTGTCTTCGATGGTGTCGTGGAGGGCCTCGAGTTGCTCGCATAGGTAGTCACAGGCCTCCTTTGAAACCATGGCGAGATGGCAAAGGTAGGCGACGGAGTGATCGATGGGAGCAGGTGCGGTTTTTTCGAGGAGTGGGTTCTCTTTTTTGTTTCGATCGGGAAACTTGCGCTTTTCGGTTTTGGCCGTGGCGACGGCCTGACGGAAATCATCGGCTCCAAGACGAAGACGGGTGGAGAGATTCTGGATAGTGGCGTCGCGCACGAGGTCATCGCTCATTTCCGCCACAAGTTCGGCGAGCCCTTGAAGAAGGGTGGCGCGGTCTGAGGCGGAGGCGAGATTGATACTCGGCAGTTCCTTGTCGAGTTTGGCGTCGAAGAAGTCCTTTGCGTTCTCCATGAGCTCGCGGAAGGCATCGGCTCCGTGGGATTTGATGAAGGTATCGGGGTCCTCTCCGTCGGGAAGGTGCATTAATTTGACGGGAAGCCCGGCTGCGGTGAGTTGGGCAAAGGCCTTGTCGGCCGCAGCGAGGCCTGCGAAGTCTCCATCGTAACAAAGGACGATTCGATCGGTGTAGCGCTTGAGCATCCGTGCGTGCTGCTCCGTGAAGGCAGTACCAAGAGGGGCTACAGTGTTTTCGATTCCTTCTTCGTGTAAAACAATGGCGTCAATTTGTCCTTCGCAGATGAGGGCGAATTTTTGCCGCCCCATGGCCTTGCGGGCTTTGTCGAGTCCGAAGAGGAGTTTCGACTTATCGAAAAGCGGAGTGTCGCTGGTGTTGATGTATTTTCCACGCTTGTCGTCATCTCTGAGGACGCGTGCGCTGAATCCCACGACATCGCCGTAGTCGTTGCTGATGGGAAAGGTGAGTTGATCGTAGAATTTGATCCATAGCCCGGCGCGAGGATTGTTTTCGTCCCGCATGCCACCGAGTCCGGCCTGGACAATCTCGCGGCCCTTAAATTCCTTCTCACGGACGAACTGGAGGAAAAGGTTTGAATTTTTGGGAGCCCAACCGATAAGCCATTTTTCGGCGGTCTCTCTGGAGAAGCCCCGGGATTTGAGGTAATCCCGCGCGTGCTGGGCATCGGGGGATTTCATCAAGAGCTTGTGGTAAAAGCGTGCGGTCTGGTTGTTCAGTTCCTTGATTCGCGAAATGCGCTTGCGTTTCCGGTCGGCCTCGGGGTCGTAGGCATCCTCGATAATAGTGACACCGGCGCGCTGGGCCAGCTTCTTGACGGCGTCGAGAAAGGTGAGGTTCTCGTACTGCATCACGAAGCCGATAGCGCTGCCGCTTTCCCCGCAACCGAAGCATTTGTAGCTCTGCCAGGCAGGATTGATGGTAAATGAGGGGCTTTTTTCGTCGTGGAAAGGACAGTTGGCCTTGAAGAGGGATCCGGCCCGCTTGAGGGGGAAATAGCTGCCGATGAGATCGACAATATCCGTCGCGGCAAGGATTTGCTC
>PBTU01000056.1 GCA_002729295.1 Verrucomicrobiales bacterium
AATGTTTTCCGCACGAGAGAATTCGTTGCTTGCGCATCCAGCGATTGAAGACGCCTGCTTTGTTGATGACGTCTTGGGAGTCGTTTCCCCAACAGCGACCACGGAGTCCGTTGTTTTTTTCCGGGAAATGATCGAGGTCGAGGACGGGGGCAAAGTTGAAATTAATCCCCAAGAGGTCGAGGAGTTGTCCGGTGAAGGCTCCAAAGCATGCGATCTGTTTTGAGGTGGCTTTTTCCGCAAAGGTGGCCGCATCTGGTGGCGCTGCGCTAACTTCCTTGGTGCGCCAAACTCGTCCGCCTTCCTGGTCGATGGAGATGAAGGGGATGTCGCTCGAGAGTGTCGTGAGAGAGTCGGTGAGATCGCGAATCTGGATTGGCGAAACGAGATTGCGGGAGAAGAGAATATATCCCGCCGGTCGGATCTCGGTGAAGAGCGCGATTTCCTCTTGGGTAAGCTCGGTTCCCTCCAGTCCAACAATGAGGCGGGAGGCGTTCATGAGTTCTCAAGGGCGGCCTTGACGAAGCTGGAGAAGATGGGGTGAGGAGAGTTGGGCTTCGATTTGAACTCGGGGTGAAATTGCGCCGCGACGAAAAATGGATGGTCGGGGACCTCAATAATTTCGACGAGGCCTTCTTTCTGGGATACGGAGGCGATGACGAGTCCGGCTTTCTCAAATTGCTCACGGTAGGCAGGATTGAATTCGTAACGATGACGATGACGCTCGTGAATCGTGTTGGCCTTGTCGTAAATCTCGAAGGATTTGGTGTCAGGGAAGACAATTGATTCACAGGAGCCGAGACGCATGGAGGCACCCATGTCGGTGATGCCTTGTTGTTCTTCCTGCAGACTGATGACGGGATGAGCGGCTCCTTTGTTGAATTCGGTCGAGTTGGCTTCGGCAAGGCCGCAGACGTTTCGCGCGTATTCGATGGTGGCAATTTGCATGCCGAGGCAGATTCCGAAGTAGGGTATCTTATTTTCGCGGGCGTATTGCGCGGCAATGATTTTACCCTCGATCCCGCGATCGCCAAATCCTCCCGGGATGAGGATGCCGTCGACTTTTCCGATGGTTTCTTCAGCGGATGTTTTTTCGAGTTGCTCAGCATCGATCTTGATGACCTCGACTTTGGTGTTGTGTTCGGCGCCGGAAATCGTCAGCGATTCGTAGATTGATTTATAGGCATCCTGAAGCTCGATGTATTTCCCGACAACCGCGATGCGGACTTTGTGCTCGGGATGAATGAGGCGTTTGACAAAGGATTTCCATCTACTGAGGTCGGGAGTGTTCGATTTAAGGCCAAGAACATCTGAAACAAGGCGGTCGATTTTGTCTTTTCGGAGGTCGAGAGGGCATTCGTAGATCGTATGTTCAACATCCCGGAATGCGACAACATTGGGCACGGGGACATTGCAGAACATCGCGATTTTAGCGCGGTTGTCTTCACTGAGTTCGTGTTCGGTGCGGCAAATGATGATATCGGGTTGAATTCCGATTTCACGAAGTTTGGCTACCGACTGCTGAGTCGGTTTGGTTTTGATTTCTCCGGCTGCGCGAACGAGCGGAAGAAGAGTTACGTGGATGAAGCAGACGTTTGTCCGGCCAACTTCCTGGGCGAATTGGCGGAGGGCTTCGAGGAAAAGGTGTCCTTCGATGTCTCCTACAGTGCCGCCAATTTCGGTAATGATTACATCGGTGTCGGGATTTTCATCGGTGGCTTGCTTGAGGCGGTCCTTAATTTCATCAGTGACGTGCGGGATGAACTGGACCGTGGCGCCGAGATACTTCCCTTTGCGCTCATTTTTGATGACATTTTCGAACACCTGGCCCGAACTCAGGCTGTTGGTCTGGGAAAGGGTGCAGTTGGCAAATCGCTCGTAGTGTCCCAGGTCGAGATCGGTTTCAGCCCCGTCGTCGAGAACGTAGACCTCGCCGTGCTGGTAGGGCGACATCGTGCCTGGATCGACATTGAGATAAGGATCGAATTTCTGGAGGAGGACTTTGAGACCCCGGTGTTCGAGCAGAGTTCCGATCGAGGCAGCGGCGAGTCCTTTTCCGAGAGAGGAGACGACTCCTCCGGTGACGAAGATGTATTTCATTTTTGGGCAGCAGTGAGGAGAGATTCGATGAGTGGAATTTGATCAGGAGAGTCGAGGCCGATGGCCTCGTGCTCGGTGAGATGGACTTTGATGCGTGCTCCGTCTTCGAGCGCCCGTAATTGTTCGAGGCCCTCGGCTTGNTCCAAGGGCGAGGGTGGAAGCGAGATGAATCGATTCAAAAAATCGANGNGGTAGCCATAGATGCCGAGNTGGCGATAGNTGNGGAGANCAGGAANGTNGCCACGACGGAAGGGNATCGGTGAACGNGAAAAATAGAGGGCGTCGGATTGAGAGCTGAGGACGACTTTGACGATGTTGGGATCGGCGATTAGCTCGGGATTCTCTACCGGGCTAGCGGCAGTTATCATGGGAAGGTCGTCATCGTCGCGGAGCGCTCGTGCGAGGGTGTCCACTAATTCGGCTTCAAGGAGAGGTTCGTCGCCCTGAATATTAATAACATGAGTTGCTTCCTCGCAGGCTGCAGCCGCTTCTGCGATGCGGTCGGTTCCCGAGGGGTGATCGTCGCGAGTATGAATGGAACGGGCCCCGATGCTTTCGCAAAGATCTGAAATGCGTTTGTCGTCGGTGGCGATGACGAGTTCATCGAGTTCGGCGCACTGGGAAGCACGTTCGAAAACATGCTGTAGGAGGGGTTTTCCCAGAAGCGGATGCAGGGGCTTTCCGGGGAAGCGGGAGGAAGCCCAACGGGCCGGAATGATGCCAACGATTCGCGTATTTTTCGTAACTATAAAGTTCCTCCTTCGACGGTTTATGAAAACTAGGCACAGCCCATGCAGCTGCCAAGGCTAATTGAAGAATTGGGATCGATTTTTTCGAATGAATTAATCCTATGTGTAATCGCGCTTGAGGTTTTCGCGCCGGTATCGCATGGGTAGCGCCAGTGAAAACTCCGTCTCATACTCCTTCATCCGATCACGAGCTTTTGGAACGTCTTGCCGAGCAATACGGCACGCCTTTCTGGATATGGGATGCTGATGTTCTCAGGGCCCGGATCAATGCCGTGGTATCGACGACCGACTCGCTGGGCGTGCAGGCTCGTTTTGCAATGAAAGCCTCACCGACTACCAAGGTGCTCGAGGAGATGAGAGATGCCGGAGTTTGGATTGACTCGGTTTCTGGAAATGAAGTTTTGCGCGCGCGTCATGCGGGTTATTCCGGTGGGAATACTCCTCCCGAGATTTGCTTCACTGCTGATGTCTTCCGCGATAATGCGCTCCAGACGGTTTTGGACGAAGGTGTTCTTCCCAATGTTGGATCACCGGGAATGGTGGGAGATTTGCAAAAGGCGAAATATGCCGGTCCGATTTCACTGCGGGTGAACCCTGGCTTTGGTCACGGTCACGTGAACGAATGTGATACCGGGGGGCCGAGCTCGAAGCATGGCGTTTGGATTACCGAAGCGAAGACCGTCCTCGATGCTGCTGAGGCAGCCGGGATGCGGGTGGTCATGCTTCACGCGCACATTGGAAGCGGACCACAGTTCGATGAGCTTCACGATAATCTTTCGCGCTTGACTGATGAGTTCGCTGAAATCGTTCCTCTTTTCAAAGACCTCGAAGCAGTTTCATTGGGTGGAGGAATTCCACACAACTATCGCGAACCCGACGCTGATATTCCAGTTGAGCGACTTCGTGATTTATTTGCTTCTGCAAAGAGAAAGCTGAGCGAAGTTGCTGGGAAAGAACTTCGCTTGGAAATTGAGCCCGGCCGATTCTACGTAGCACCCGCAGCCTCTTTGGTGGCACGGGTGACTGATGTGAAATCAACCGAGACCAACGAAAAAGGACCTGGCGTGACCTTTGCAATGGTCGATGCGGGATTTGTCGATTTGGTGCGGCCTGCGATGTATGGTGCGTATCATCGCATTACGCTGCCTGGTGTTAATGATCGTGACGATGTGCCTGTTGTGATCGCCGGTCCGCTTTGTGAGAGTGGCGATGTCTTTACTCGGGATGATTCTGAAATGCTTCAGCCGCGTGAATTGCCTGAGCCAAAAACAGGCGACTTGATCGTTTTGCATGACGGAGGCGCTTACGGATACGCCATGGCGTCCAATTACAACTCGCTGGGGCGTGCGCCTCAATTGTGGCGAGAGAGCGACGGCACAATTACTCAGATTACGAGACGGGAGACCATTGAGGATATTCTCCGTCTGGAAGAATAATCAGGCCTGTGGTTTTGCTTTCGTGAGTTCGCTTTTGCGGAATTTGGTGGGAGAGCATCCGACGATCTTTGAGATGGATCGATTGAGTTGTGAGAGCGACTGGAATCCCACTGTGAAGGTGATGTCCGAAATACGGGCGTCTGCTTTGCCTGAACCGTAGACATCAGAAGTGATGAAGGTCCTGATTCCTTGCTCGTAAGCCAGGGCGACACATCGGTGGGAGTGTTCCTTGGTGAGAACTTCGCCAAAGTGTATGAAACGCCCACCACTCTCGGTTCCGTAGGCGATGGGGCCGATGTCGCTATTGGTAGGAATCGAGTTCTATGGTTGTTTCAGGGTTTGCATGGCTCTGTTTGCGAAGCCCGTCAGTTTTACGCTCCACAGATGCGACCGAAGACCGTGCATGATTTGCTTCGAATCGCTTTTATCTTCGCCCAAATTGAGCTATGGCTTCGGCGAGATGACCAGCGAGGAGATTAATGATCAGGTGTATGCNATGGGCAAAAAAGCCCGCTCGGCCGCATTGGCCTTGGCTGTTCTTTCGGAGGAAAAGAAGAACGANATCCTGCGCTCGATGGCCGGAGGAATTCGCGCTGCTGCTCNGGAGATTCTGGAAGCCAATGNCAAGGATATCGCNGNCGGGGANGAGCGGGGACTGACCGGCGCGATGTTGGACCGGCTTCGTCTCGATGAAACACGCCTCGAAGCAGTCGCNGCCGGAGTGGAGCAAGTCTCNACGCTTCCNGATCCNGTTGGAGANGTTTTAGGGGAGTGGGATCGTCCCAATGGNATCCGCATTCAGCANCTTCGCGTGCCCATTGGCGTGATTGGGATCATTTATGAAAGCCGTCCCAATGTGACGAGCGACGCAGCCGTTCTTTGTTTNAAATCCGGGAANGCCACCATCCTGCGCGGCGGCTCGGAGGCAATTCACTCCAACCGTGCTCTGGCTACTGCCTTGCAAAGCGGTGGAGAAAAGGCGGGGCTGCCCGAGGGTGCGATTCAGCTCATTCCTTTCACCGACCGCGAGAGCGTCGCGGTGATGGCGGGCATGGATAAGTATCTCGATCTCATTATTCCTCGCGGAGGAAAGGGACTCATCGAAACAGTCGTTTCCCTGGCGCGTATGCCTGTCATCAAGCATTACGATGGCATCTGCCACGCTTATGTTCATTCCGAAGCCGATCAGGAAATGGCGGTGAAGATTATCGTCGATTCCAAGACGCAGAAACCCAGCGTGTGCAATGCGCTGGAAACACTTCTCGTGGATCAAGCAGCTGCGGAGGAGTTTCTTCCCAAAGTCGCGGCAGCCTTGGCTGAGAAAAACGTTGAATTGCGAGGTGACGAGGCGACTTGTGCTGTGCTCGATGCCAAAGCGGCCACCGAAGCGGACTGGGGCACCGAATACCTCGACTACATCCTTGCAGTGAAAATCGTCGATTCACTGGAATCAGCGGTGGCTCACATCAACGATTACAGCTCTCAGCACACCGAGGTTATTGTGACCACCAACACTACTGCCGCTGAAAGATTTATGTCCCAAATTGACTCGGCTTGCGTCTTTCACAACGTCTCGACACGCTTCAGCGATGGGGAGGAATTCGGCTTTGGCGCGGAGATTGGGATTTCCACCGACAAGCTCCACGCCCGCGGTCCGATGGGCCTCCGCGAACTCACTTCCTACCAATACCGCGTGCGCGGCGACGGCCAGCTGAAAGCCTAGCGGAAAATTCTTGCCAATTCTGTCATCTCTGGCAAAACGCGCCCGCTGCAAGGCAATTTGTCGGGGCGTAGCGCAGCTTGGTAGCGCGCTTCACTGGGGGTGAAGAGGTCGCAGGTTCGAATCCTGTCGCCCCGACCATCTAATAAAGCCACCTTTGGGGGCTTTATTGCTGGAGGGAAAAAGAAATTACTTTTTCTTAGCAGGCTGAACATCCAGTGCTTTCTGGAACCAGCCGGTGGTGGCTTCCTCATCGGAACCAGCTTTAAATGTCAGTATGCCGGTGGTCCGGGGCCCTTCTTTTTGACTCTTCTCAGTGAGCGCGACTTTTTCGCGTGGCTTGTTTTTGGCGCCACGGTGGGGGTGGTCGCCGATGTAGCTTCCGCTATATTCTACGTCGAATTCGTGGAGTTTTAAAGTCATCTCGCCTTGTTTCACGATACCGCTGAGGTAGTTGAGGTCGGTTTGGGTTCCCCAGAGGGCGCCGTGAACGATCTGCCAGATGCCGTCGTGTTTCTTTACCGTGATACGGTGGTGCTCGCCGCAGAAGTAGGCGTCGACCTTGTGCTTCACCATGAGTTTCCAAAGCGCAGACTTGGTGCCGCCTTTGAGCATGCTGGCGCTGGAGTTCTTGCTTTTTACGGGCCCGACGATGGGGAGGTGACCTTGCACGATGACGAACTCGGCGTCTTTATGATCGACGAGCGTCTTCTCCATCCAGGTTAATTGCTTTGGTCCGACGGTATAGGCGAAGCTCTTGCCGGCATCCTCGAAGGTATCGAGGGTGATGACGAGTAGGTTGTCTTGTCGCACGAAGAAGGCGCGGCCGAGGTGATTCTGAGGGCCATTTTTTGGCATGCCCATGAGTTCGGTGAATTGTTTCCCGAAGGCGCGGGCGATGTCGCCCTTTTTGAGTCCGCCGTCGTCACCATATTCGTGATCTCCTGGGGCGACGTAGACTTTGAGGCCGTGGTCAGCATAGCGCTTGTTGAAGCCGGTCCAGTATTCTTCGGTCTTCTTTCTTACCTGTTCGGCATTGTCCCACCACCGAGCGTCCATGATGTCACCAGCATTGAGATTAAAATCAGGGCCCTCTTTTTTGAGGTGTTTAAAAAACCAATCAAGGGTGTCTTCCCATCCCGGTTGGGGATTACTGATGTTCCAATTAAAGATGTCCGGAACGCTGGTGAATCGAATTTCTGTTTTCTTTTCCTTGGCCTGAAGAGGAAGGCTGCAGAGGAAAGCACAGAGGATTGTATTGAGTCGTAGGCGGGGCATTTTGAGTCTCATGTGGGAATCCTATTTCGACAACCCTTCCTTCGACCACTCAAAACGGCCCATTTAATCTTCGAACCAGAGAAAATCAGTGGCCAAGAATCAGTGAGTTGTTACTCTTCACGAAGTGAAAGCAGAGGTTTTACCATTTCCCAGTCGCCGGAATTCGCCGGCGATTGATCAGGTCGGTGTCGAGGAGCGAGCCAAGCGGTTCTGCACGCGAAGTATCAAGAAGGAGTCGAAGATATCCGCCTTGAAACTCGCGGTGACGATGTTGGATGTCACGACTTTGGAAGGTGCCGATTCAGTCGGGAAGGTGCAGCAAATGTGTGCCAAAGCGATGCGGCCGCTTCCGGAGGATCCCAGTGTGGGACCAGCGGGGGCCGTTTGTGTTTATCCCAGAATGGTGAAGGTGGCCGCCAAAACGGTTGAGGGATCGGGTGTGAACGTCGCGAGCGTAGCGACGGCCTTTCCGAGTGGACAGATGCGGTTGAAGGAACGCCTCGCTGAAGTGAGTTATGCGGTCGGACAGGGAGCGAATGAAATCGATATGGTGATTTCGCGTGGACAGTTTTTGCAGGGAGAGTATCGGGCGATCTATGACGAAATTGCTTTGTGTAAGGAGGCTTGCGGAGAAGCTCATTTGAAAGTGATTCTCGAAACCGGGGAGTTGACGACTTACGAAAACGTGCGCTACGCCAGCGATATCGCGATGGCAGCGGGTGCTGACTTCATCAAAACCTCCACGGGGAAAGTTCCTAGTGCCGCGACCTTGCCTGTGACTCTGGTGATGTTGCAGGCGATTGAAGATTTTCACGGGGAAACGGGACGCATGGTGGGAATGAAACCGGCTGGAGGGATTAGTAATGCCAAGCTGGCGACTCAGTATCTCATTATGGTGAAAGAGATCCTCGGTGAGAAATGGCTCAACAACAAGTGGTTCCGATTCGGAGCGAGTTCGTTGACCAATGACCTTTTGATGCAAATCCGCAAACAAAAAACAGGCCGTTATCAGAGCGGTGATTATTTTACCAAAGACTGAGATCATGAATCCTCACGATTTTACAAGTGGCGACTACGCCCCGGCTCCCGAGTCGTCCGATCACATTTCCCTCAAGAAGAGTTACGATCTTTTCATCGGAGGGAAATGGGTCAAGGCAGCTTCGAAGTTCGACATCATCAATCCCGCGACTGGCAAGGTGATTGCCGAAGTTTCATCGGCGGGGAAAAAAGAAGTCAATCAGGCGGTGAAGGCCGCCCGCAAAGCCTACGACGGAGAATGGTCATCGATCTCCGGGGCGGAGCGTGGGAAGTATCTTTTTCGAATTGCCCGCTTGCTTCAGGAACGAGCCCGTGAGTTTGCCGTCATCGAATCAATGGATGGAGGAAAGCCAATTCGCGAGAGTCGCGATATCGATGTTCCTTTGGCCGCGGCACACTTTTTCTATCACGCCGGATGGGCGGACAAATTAGACTATGCCTTTCCGGGGAAGAAACCGAAGTCGCTGGGTGTGGTGGGGCAGGTTATTCCCTGGAATTTCCCGCTCTTGATGGCGGCCTGGAAAATCGCTCCGGCCCTGGCTTGTGGCAACACGGTGGTGTTGAAGCCCGCTGAGACCACGCCGCTCACCGCGCTGAAATTGGCGGAGTTGCTGGAAGATGCCGAACTTCCAGCAGGAGTGGTGAACATTATCAGCGGAGACGGTGAAACCGGACAAGCCTTGGTGGAACACTCTGATATCGATAAGGTTGCGTTTACCGGTTCGACTGCTGTTGGAAAGTCGATCCGTCGTGCGGTGGCGGGGACGGGCAAACGATATACTCTCGAGTTGGGTGGAAAGGCGGCCAACATTATCTTCGAAGATGCGCCAATCAATGAGGCGGTTGAGGGGGTCATCAATGGGATCTTTTTCAACCAAGGCCACGTGTGTTGTGCAGGGTCGCGATTGTTTGTACAGGAGAGCATTGCCGATAGCGTGATTCGCAAGCTGAAGAAGCGAATCGGGACGCTCAAAGTTGGCGATCCGCTGGATAAGAATACTGACATCGGCGCGATTAATTCGGCCGAGCAACTCGCGCGCATC
>PBTU01000057.1 GCA_002729295.1 Verrucomicrobiales bacterium
GGCGAGAAGTATGCCGGCGGTGAGCCCGCCGGGGCCAGCGCCAATGATGATGATGCGTTTGTTCAAAATACCGAATTGTTTCCGCCTGATCATACAATCTGATGCCAACTACGCAAGGTATGGAGGTTGGGGTGTTCCCAACTTGATTCGCTCTGTGTTGATTCTCCTTCCTCCTTGGCGTTTTTTCTTAAGGATTGACTGGATCAATGAACTCTGGGCGATGGTGAAGAGGGTCGCGAGGACGAGCCTTAGTGATTGCATCATGGGGGGAGAAACCCATGATGGAGATCTGTTCAAATTTAATTTGTGCTAGCCGAGAGCTAGTCTGACGCCGCGGGCCTTGTGCTCTGTTTCTTCGAACTCTGCTTTGGGATCCGAGTCGGCGACGATGCCGGCGCCGACGTGGTAGTCCAGGTGGCCAGCTTCGTGAATGAGGGTGCGGATGGCGATGTTGAATTGGGATTCGCCGTTAAAGCCGAGGTAGCCGATGGCGCCTGTATAAAGGCCGCGATTGACGGGTTCCAGTTCGGAGATGATTTCGGTGGCACGTTTTTTAGGCGCTCCGGTGATGGAGCCACCGGGGAAGCAGGCGCTGAGGGCGGCGGTGGGGGTAAATTTATCGCGCAGGGTGCCGCGGATGGTGGAGACGAGATGGTGGACGTGCTCGAGTTTTTCGTGTTGGAGCATGTCGGTGACCTGGACGGAGCCGAATTCGCAAACCTGGCCGAGGTCGTTGCGGAGGAGGTCGGTGATCATGACGAGCTCGGCGGTTTCTTTTTCGGACCGTTGCAGGTCGAAGGCAGAGCGGGAGTCAAGTTCGGGGTCGGCGAAGCGGGGACGGGTTCCTTTGATGGGCCGGGTTTCGATTTCGCGCCCGGAGAAACGAAGGAAGGTTTCGGGTGACGACGAGAGGACCTCGCGCCCGGCGAGATTCATGTAAGTGGCAACCGGAGCGGGAGAGGAGCTGCGGAGCTTTTCATAGAGCGGAAGGAGCCCGTTGGGCGCGTGGCAGAGGGCGCGGAGTCGGCGTGAGAGATTGACTTGGTAGATGTCGCCGGCCGCGATGTATTCTTTGGCTTCCCGAACTGCGTGAATGAACTCCTTTTTGTTGAGGGAAGCATGCCAGTCGCCGAGTTGAAAGTCTGTTGGGGTGGCGGGAGTTTTCAGTTCCAGGGAAAGATTGCCGGTTTCCCACCATTCGCCGGTGCGGTGATGGTAGATGAGGAGTTCGGGGTAGACGCCGAAGGTATACTGACCGTTGTAATCGACCCAACCGCAGGCCGCGCCGGCAGGGAAGCCAAAATCGCGTCCCTGGTTTTGCCATTTGGCAAGGGATTGATTGAGGGTAGCGTGATCGGCGATGTCGCCCTTCAGAATATCGACGGGGCGAGCTCCGATGATGGAGAGGGGCGGGGTGTGGTTGGTGGGGAGGTTGCCGACGGTGTCAAAGAAAACAAGGTCCGGAAGGTGGGCAAGCTGCCGGACGAGATCTCCTGGGTCGCCAACCAGGGGGGCAAGCCGGGGAGCGAGGGTCGGAGGAATGCCGATCACAGAAATAGAAATAGCGTGGGTTTCCGCGAGTGCAAGGCTCTCTTGTCCGCCAAAGTCCTCCCGTTGACATGCCCCACAAGGAGCGGTAAAGTCTGGGCTCGATGAGCGCAGCCGATAAAAATCACAAGCCTAACCTGGGAGTCTTTCATGTTTCATGTTGGATATTGGGCCTAGTGGCATTTGTGCAATTGATGTCAATTGGCGCGGCGATGGCTTTGAAAGGGACGACCAAGCCGGACGTGGAGACCAAGGTGGTCACGGAATATGTTGTGGTCCCTCGACCAACGCCGGTTCGGGTCAAGCCACCGAAAGATGCGCCGAAGAAAGAAGCAGCCGAGGAGCCGGTATTTGATCCTTTGTTATTGCCGGATTTAGATACTTTCAACATTCCGCCGGTTCCCAAGGCAATGGATGTGGCTCCGCCGATCAAGAATCCCATCGTCGAGAGATTGATCGAGGAAGCCCGTGAGGCTCGCATCACGGGTGATTTGGTGCTGGCCCAGACCAAGCTCAACGAAGCGGAGCATCTCGAAGGAGAGAATGCGAATGTGCTTTACGATTTGGCGGTGAACTTCGATGCCCTGCGGGTTTATGACAAGGCAGATGAGTATTACATAAGGGTTGTGCAGCTGGGGCCGGTCGAAGGAGGGTCGCTATTTGCCAAGGCTTCTGCGAAAATTGAGCGAGGCAGGATTGCAGACTTGAAAGGCTTGGCCTCATTGGGCTTGGTTCGCAAATCGTCGCCCAGACGTGTGGCGGGCGGGGAGCGGCGTACGGTGATGATGCCGGTCTCGGTGGCTCCCGGGAAGGAATTTGACCCCAAGCTTCTTGATCCGAGGATGAATTTCTTTGAGGAGGTGGACGGAAAGATCCAGCCAGCCGTGATTACCCCTGATGGTTCGGGTTTCGAGTGGGTCAGCGCGCCGGTGAATTGGGACGATGGCGAGGAGCTGGCGGAAGTGTGGTATTTCGTGCCCGATCAAGATGTGCGAGAGGCCTATTTTTCGGGCGAGCGTAAGTTTTATGGCATGGTGGTGGAGCTATACTACGATGGACGCTTGGTCGATATGATGGCTCAGCCGCGGACCTTAATTAAGGAAATGTCCTATTCTAAAGGGCCGGAGGAAGGGTGGGATGAGGATATTAGCCCGATTCTGGAGATGATTGAAAATGCCAACGGAACCCTTCTTCCTTCCCAGGGTGATTATGTGGAGCCGGTTGATCCTGAGAATTTGCCCAATTGGGATGGTCCGTCGATTCCAAAGACAAATCTGGCTCCAATTGCTCCAGAAACCTTGCCGAATGGGGATGAGTAAGCTAACCAGCTCGGATTCGAATTAGATGAGTTCCTCCGAAAGACGACAAGAAGGAGAAACGGTAGGAGGATACCGTCTCGTGAAACTTGTCAGCGAAGGTCATTCGACCCGCTTGTGGCAAGCGGAGCAGGTGTCGATGAACCGCACTGTGATGCTGGAAATGCTCAAACAGGAGGCGGCCATGGATCCCTCATGGATTAGTGCTTTTCTTGCGGATGTGCGGGCGAAGGCTTTGGTAAAGCACCCCGGAATTGGGGCTGTTTACGAGGCCGTTTGCAATGATGATGCGACCTACTTTGCCCGAGAGCGTCTCGAGGGAGCAGATTTGGAAGAACTCCATGATCAGGGGAAGCAATACAAGCCCTTGGAGGTGGTGATCCTTCTGGATCAGATTGCCACTGCGATGCGTCACCTTGAAGCGATGGGAATGGCTTCGGTGGAGATGGGACTGCATCACATCATTATCGATAAGGATAATACGGTCCGCATGATGAACCTCGCGGTCGATGGGAAGCCCGATGTAACATTGGGAACAATTGCCAAGCAACTGCTGGGCGCGATTTTTGGCGATATGTTGTCTCGTGGAGAGCCCGGATCGATTAGGGTGAATTCATTGTTAGGGTTTATGGCTGATTTGGAGCGACAGCATCCTTTATCTTGGCGGCAGATTCAGGAGCTGTCCCAGCAGGTGCGGGGGCAATTGGAGGGGACGGATGAATCGGCGCAGGAGGCCCAGGCTTCGATGACTCAGCCTGTAGAGGTTGCTCCTGTGCCACGCTCTAACCGTGCAGCGACCGTTGCTGCAATCGTTGCCGGGATTGTGGTTTTTGGGGCATTAATTTACTTTCTTAGTCAGGGTGCGGGCAAGATTTCCCCGGATACCGATGATTCGATCAAGGGAGCCGGTCCGGTTTGGATTTCCATCCCGATTGGTCAGGTGGAGATTCACGGGGGGCGAACGGTGAATTTGGAAAAGGGGATTTCGATGAGTAAGACGGAAGTTACCCTGTCGCAGTATGCGCGATTCCTCGATGAGTTGGAAATCGGAGGCCCGGCGGTGGCACGGAGTTACGATCACTCGGATCAACCTGTGGAGAAGTCTGATCATTTCCCGGATGATTGGGAAAATTTGTGGGAAGCAGCCCAAAAGGGAGGAGAATGGAACGGGCGTCGGGTCTTTGCCCAATGCCCGGTTGTAGGGATTGATTGGTGGGATGCCTGGGCCTATTGCCAGTGGGAGGGCTCCCGACTTCCTGCGATGGACGAATGGGCGGCGGCGGCTCATTATGAGGGCGCTCCGGAGAAAATCTCGGACTGGGGCCCGGCGGATTCGTCTCCAGATGACCTAACTGGTGTCGGTTTGGTGGGCATGGCCGGTAACGTCCGGGAATGGACGCGTGACCCGGAATTGAACCCGGCATTTCAACTCAGTCCGAAGAAGCCGGTCGCCGCCGGAGGCTCGTTTAAAAACCCAGATCAGGGAGTAGCAAGTCGTGAATGGTTGGAGGATCGAAACGTCCGTCGGCATGATCTGGGATTCCGAACGGCGCATTAGAAGATTGTGAATAATCTGATTTTCTGCCCGGAAATTGGCCGAATATTCGGATGACTAAACTATCCTGGATCCTTGTAACCACGGGCAAAAATGGACTTTGTGAAATTTTTCACAAATTCGACTTGAATGAAGTTAAGCTCATAGGTAGACCCCTCGCGTGTTCCGGAATCGGGACGGATACCGATGCAGGGTTTTCTTCGTACATTTCCAGCCGCGGTTGTGGTTTTTTTCGCAACGGCTTCTGCGGCTTTCGCAGCTGGAGGGCATAAGATGCCTCTCAACGCAGAATCTGTTACCGACAGCTTCCTCGGTATCTTCACCAACTCATCGATCATGGTATGGTTTTCCACCCTCCTGATCGTTCTCTTTTGTCGGGCTGCAGCGGGCAAGATCACCATGGTTCCCGCTGGACTCCAAAACTTTGCCGAGTGGCTGATTGAAGGCCTCTACAATTTCTTCGGAAGCCTTTTAGGAGATCACCTCGTTAAGAAGACCTTCTGGTTCTTTGGAGGTACGTTCCTTTTTATTCTGGTTAATAACTGGCTCGCGCTGATGCCCGGTGTTGGAACTTTGGGTTGGGATATTGAATACGATGGTGGTGGAAGTCATTATCTCCCTTTGCTCCGCGGTGGCAATGCTGACCTCAATATGACATCTGCAATGGCCGTGACCTTCATGGCGGTCTGGACTTTCTGGGCCTATCAGGAGAACGGCATCAAAGGATTCGTCGCGCACATCTTCGCTCCCAAAGGAAAATTCCAAGGCATCATGATGAAAATCATGATCGTGGTATTTTTCATGGTAGGAATTCTGGAAGTCATCTCTATCCTGATTCGCCCGATTGCATTGAGTTTCCGACTCTTCGGCAATATCTATGGCGGGGAGCAAACTCTTGAGAAGCTCATGATGCTCGTGCCTGAGAACCTGGCTTTCCTTCCCGCTCTTCCTTTCTGCTTTATGGAGATTCTCGTGGGTCTCATTCAAGCTCTCGTCTTTTCGCTCCTAGCCGCCATTTTCCTGAATCTTATTTGCGATCACGGCGACGAAGAGCATCACTAAAAATTTCGCCGGTCGGACCATGGGCAAACCGTGGCGGCCGGAGTTAAAAACAAAAACCAAACCAAAACAACCAAGACAATGTTTACTGAATTGTTCGCAATGTTCTCACTTCTTGCTGAGATCGACCTCAAGTCTGTTCACGTCGGCCTCGCAGCTGTCGGTGGTGGAATCGGCATCGGCTTTCTGGGCCGTGGAGCCGCTGAAGCAACTGGACGTAACCCAGGCGCCGCTACTCCGATCCTCGTGATCTCGATTATTCTTGCAGCTCTTATTGAGGGTATCTTCATCCTCTCGGCCTTCGCCGTTTAAGTGTTTTTACCGCGCTTCCTGCGGGAAGCGCGGACCTTTTCCTTAATTCTTTTTCTAAGTTACACCACCCACAAGTCACATGTTCACACTTCTCGCAGAAGCCGGAGGCCTCGCTGACACCGCAAAAGAGATCGGCCGGACTTTCGGCTGGAAAGCACCTTTGTTCATCGCACAGGTAGTTAATTTTGCCCTGGTGCTGTATGTCCTCAAGAGATTTGCCTTTGGCCCGATCCAAGAGATCCTTGAAAAGCGGAAGAATCGTATCGCCGATGGTGAGGCCAAACTCGAAGAGATCGAGCAGAAGCTTGCTGACAGCGAACAAGAAAAGGCCGCTCTCCTTGAAGCGGCCAACGAGGACGCCAAGCGCCTTGTAGATGAAGCCAAAGAGAGCGCTGCCGCCCTCGCGGAGAAAAAATCCCAGGAGGCCGTTGCCCAGGCTCAAAATATTCTCGCCAAAGCTGAGGAAGCATCCAGAGCCGAAGCCGCCGCACTCAAAGCGGAGATCAAAAAGGAATTCGGCCGCCTCGTTGTCGAAACCACCACGCAAGTTACCGGTAAGACCCTCAATGCTACCGATCAGAAACGCATCAATAAGGAGGCGCTCTCCAGCTTGTAAAATTCATTTCGTCAATTTTTAACACCAGATGAAAGCTTCCAAAGTCGCCCAGAGCACCGCTCGCCGAATTTTTCGCCTTTGCCTCAAGGACGGTAAAATCAACGCGCGGATGTTGAAGCCCATCATCAAGAGAATTAGCGATGAGAAGCCCCGTGACTATCGCGGCATTCTTGTTTCTCTTCGTCGTCTCCTTCAGGCCGAATTGATCAAAAAGCAGGTCACCGTGGAAAGCGCGGCCAAGCTCGACGAAGTAACTCTAGGCAAAGTCCAAACCTCTCTTTGTAAAGAATATGGTGAGGGACTGACATTCAAATTTAAAGTCGACCCCAAACTCCTCGGCGGTCTTCGCATCCGCGTTGGAAACGACGTCTACGACGGCTCGGTTAAGGCCCGCCTCGAAACTCTCGCAAATTCATTTTAACAATCTCTGTCACCCATTCTCTAACCCTTTAAAGTCATGAGCAGCATTCTCCAAGAACTGGAAGCCCAAATCGCGAACGTCAAAACGTCCGTTAAGAAGACCAACATCGGTATCGTCCGTGAAACTGGTGACGGTGTCGCCAAAGTGGAAGGACTCAGCTCCGCGCAGCTGAACGAAATGATTGAATTTCCCGGTGGCCTGATGGGTCTCGCCTTGAACCTTGAGGAAGGTGAAGTGGGGGTTGTGTTCCTCGGTGACGGTAAGCACATCACAGAAGGGATGGAGTGTAAGACCACTGGTCAGCTTCTTTCGATTCCCGTTGGCGAAGCATTTCTCGGTCGTGTCGTTGACACTCTTGCTCGTCCTGTCGACGGTAAGGGAGAGATTGCCTCGGAAACCGAATATCCTGTGGAGAAGATTGCTCCCGGAATTATTAAGCGTGAGTCCGTTTCGGTTCCGCTTCAGACTGGTATTGCCTCCATCGACGCCATGATCCCTATCGGTCGTGGTCAGCGTGAGCTTATCATTGGCGACCGCTCCACTGGTAAGACGACCATCGCGATCGACACTATCATTTCGCAGTCCAATCAGAACAAGGCCGCTGCTGAAGGTCGCCTTAAAGACCACAAGCCAGTTTACTGTGTTTATGTTGCGATCGGCCAGAAGCAGTCAAACGTCGCCCGGACCGTTTCTATTCTCGAAGAAGCCGGCGCTCTCGACAATACGATCATCGTTGCTGCTTCCGCATCGGACTCTGCAACCAACCAGTTCCTCGCTCCCTATTCTGGATGTGCTCTCGCCGAGTATCTCATGGATCAGGGGAAGGACGTCCTCATTGTCTTTGATGACCTTTCCAAGCAGGCTGTTGCCTATCGTCAGGTATCCCTTATCCTCCGTCGCCCATCTGGTCGTGAAGCTTATCCCGGGGATGTTTTCTATCTTCACTCACGTCTCCTTGAGCGTTCCGCACGTCTCTCGCAAAAAGAAGGCGGCGGCTCCCTAACTGCGCTTCCAATTATTGAAACCCAGGCTGGCGATGTTTCGGCATACATTCCCACCAACGTGATTTCCATTACGGACGGTCAGATCTTCCTCGAGACCGACTTGTTCTATCAAGGTATCCGCCCTGCGATTTCTGTTGGCCTCTCTGTCTCCCGCGTGGGATCCGCGGCGCAGACCAAGGCAATTAAGAAAGTCTCAGGAACAACCAAATTAGACCTCGCCCAGTTCCGCGAACTTCAGGCCTTCGCCCAGTTTGGTTCGGATCTTGATGATGCCACCAAGGCCAAGATCAGCCGTGGACAACGCATTGTTGAACTCTTCAAACAGAATCAGTATTCACCGCTTTCCATGGAGATGGAAGTGGCAGTTCTCTGGGCCATGCAGAACGGTCACTTCGACGATGTCGATGTGGAACGCGTTAAGGAGTGTCAGGCTGCTCTTGAGGAATTTCTTTCCACGCGCAAGGCTGAACTTCTGCAGAAAATTGCCGACGAGAAGGCGCTTTCGGACGACACCAATGTCGGTCTTAAGACCGCCCTTGACGACTTCAAAGGAAGTTGGAAGTAAGGCTCGGTTCGGGTTATCAAATTTAAAATTCTTCATTTTCCATGGCCAACCTTCGTGACATTCGCCGACGCATTAAGTCGGTCAAAAGCACCTCGCAAATTACCAAAGCGATGGAGCTGGTCTCGGCTGCCAAGATGAAGAAGGCTCAGGACCAGGCTCTGGCCGGTCGGGACTATGCCGACAAACTCAACAAGGTTCTCGTCAATCTCAAGGAGAACACCTCTGAAGAAAGCCATCCCCTTCTCGAAAAACGTGAGGGAGCTAAGGAGCTCATGCTCGTCATTTCCACCGGACGTGGCCTTTGCGGCGGACTCAACACCAACCTTTACAAGACCGTCATCAAGAGCGCGACTGACGAGACCGAGTACGTCACCGTCGGAAAGAAGCTTCGCCAGACCATTGCCAAGACCGGTGGCAACATCGTCACCGATTGGGAAGTTGCCGACCCGGTCCCTTTCAACGACGCCAAGCCGATTTCAAAATTCCTCACTGAGAAGTTCCTCAGCGGCGAATACGACAAAATTAGCGTCGCCTTCAACAATTTCGTCAGCACGCTGACCCAGACTCCCGAAGTCTTCCAATTGCTTCCAATCGAATCTGAAGATCTTGGTGAAAAGCAGGACTACGAGGGAGTAGACAAAGGCGAGATTGGTGAAACCGATAAGGCTGCCGCGCTCGGTGCCGATTACGACTTCGAGCCAAGTGCTGAAGGCGTTCTCGATAAGCTTCTCCCTCTCTATATCAATTTCCAGATCTATCAGATGCTGGTGGAAGCCCGCGCCTCCGAGCATTCCGCTCGGATGGTTGCGATGAAGGCCGCCACTGACAACGCGAAGAACATGATCGACGATCTGACTTTGGAATACAACAAAGCCCGTCAGGCTGCCATTACGGCCGAGCTTCTTGAGATTACCACGGCTATGAAAGCCATGGAGTGATCATAAATCGTTAAATTTTTACCACCAACCATTCAACTTTTCCCAAACCACCATGAGCAAAAAAGGAACCATCGTTCAGGTCATCGGCGCCGTCGTTGACGTTGACTTCTCAAGCGCCAAAAAGCTTCCCGAAATCTACAACGCTCTCGAGTTGTCCTATGATCTCTTCGGAGTGAAGACCAAGCTCGTTCTCGAAGTGCAGCAGCACCTCGGTGACGGCTGGGTTCGCGGCGTCGCGATGAGCACCACTGAAGGTCTCAAGCGTGGCATGAGCGTGACTGACACCGGCAAGCCGATTGCGGTTCCCGTTGGTAAGCAAATTCTTGGACGTATTTTCAACGTGACGGGAGACGTGGTGGATGAAAACCAGCTCGCTCTCGAAGACGCCAAGCTTCGGTCTCCCATTCACCGTGCTGCTCCTGATCTGACCGAGCAGTCTTCCACGACTGAAATTCTTCCTACCGGAATTAAAGTGATCGACTTGATCTGCCCGCTCCTCAAAGGAGGTAAGGGTGGTATGTTCGGTGGTGCTGGTGTGGGTAAGACCGTGGTGATCATGGAGCTCATTAATAACATTGCGAAAGCACACGGTGGTTACTCGGTGTTCGCTGGTGTGGGTGAGCGGACTCGTGAGGGCAACGACCTTTACTGGGAGATGATTGAATCCGGCGTTATTTCTTGTGAGAAAGATGAAAAGGGTCATCCCAAGCTTGATGAGAATGGCAACCCTGTTCTTGCCGACGGATCCAAAGTGGCGCTTTGCTACGGCCAGATGAACGAGCCTCCGGGTGCGCGTCTCCGTGTTGCGCTTTCCGCGCTCACTATGGCCGAGCACTTCCGTGATGAGGACAATCAGGACGTTCTTCTTTTTGTGGACAATATTTTTCGATTCTCCCAAGCGGGTTCCGAGGTGTCCGCGCTTCTTGGCCGCACGCCGTCTGCGGTGGGATATCAGCCGACCCTCGCCGAGGAAATGGCCGGACTTCAGGAGCGTATCACTTCGACCAAGAAGGGATCAATTACCTCCATTCAGGCCGTTTACGTTCCTGCGGATGACTTGACCGACCCCGCTCCCGCCAACACCTTCGCTCACCTTGACGCGACCGTGGTGCTTGAGCGTTCACTTGCTGAGCAGGCTCTCTTCCCGGCGGTTGACCCACTCGCTTCAACTTCTGCTGCCCTTGCTCCGGAGATTGTTGGCGAAGAGCACTACAAAGTGGCTCGTGGCGTTCAGCTCGTGCTCCAGCGTTACAAGGATCTTCAGGACATCATCGCCATTCTCGGAATGGACGAACTTTCTGACGACGATAAGACCGCTGTGTTCCGCGCTCGTAAGATTCAGCGTTTCCTCACCCAGCCCTTCCACGTGGCCGAGGTCTTCACCAACGTTCCCGGAGTTCTTTGCACCATTGAGGACACCGTGAAAGGATTTGCCGAGATTCTAGACGGGAAGCACGATGATGTTCCCGAGTCCAACTTCTATATGAAGGCTGGGATCGATTCCGTCGATAAAGGTTAATTTTTCCAACCGAGCCCATTTTATCTCATGCCATTCCAACTCGACATCGTAACTCCCGAGAAGACGATCTTCTCAGATTCTGTCGATGACGTTTACCTGCCTGGTAGCGAGGGTGAGATGGGCATTCTGGCAATGCACTCCGCATTGGTGGCACCTCTGCAACCGGGTGAGCTTCGTTACCTTAAGGACGGTGAAGTCGAAGAGCTTGCCGTTGGTGAGGGATTCGTGGAGGTGACCGGGGACAAGGTTTCCGTGCTTATTGATCTTGCGATCGGCGAAGACGCTATCGATGAGCATCAGGTCGAAGAAGCAATGAAGCGTGCCAAAAATGCCTTGGATGGAGTGGTAGGTGATGATCCCGAGGAAATGCAGGCTCTCATGATGTCCATTGCCAAGTCCGAGGCTATGCTCAAGCTGAAGCGCAAGCGTCGCTAGAGTTCCTTCCCACAAATTTCAAGGACGACGGTTCGATTCAGTCCGTCGTTTTTTCATGTCGGGACTTAAAAAAATCACAGGTGGCATTCCCGTGATTTACGAAAGTATGTCGGCGAGGACTTAAGCGCGGAACTTGGTGACCTTCTGTTCGTCTCTTCCGTTGAGCAGGGTATCGAGTGCTTCGGCAGCAGACTGGGGACGATCATCTTTGTCCAAGGCGATCAATGACATGACCCATTCAGCAAGCCACTTGGGAATGTTGGGAATGATTTCCGAGATGTCGGTGACGATATGCTGAAGGTGGGCCGACATGATGGAGATGGGGTTACCCCCGTCGAATGGGCGCCGATGCGTGAGCATCCAATAAAAGACTGTTCCCAGGGCGTAGAGGTCGGTGCAGACATCGAGGTCTTCTTTAAGAATCTGCTCTGGTGAGCAAAAGAAAATGGTTCCTTCGAGACCACGCCCTTTTGGCGCATTGCCCTGCTCGTTCTGGATGAGTTGGGCACGTCCGTAGTCAATGAGCTTGATAATATCGCGGCCTCCACCCTGCTCGCAAAGCATGATGTTGGAGGGCTTCAAATCGAGGTGAAGCAAGCCGGCCTTGTGTGTTGCTTCCAATCCTTCGAGTGCTTGCTCGGCGAAATTGATAAAGCGGTTGATGTCGAAATTGAGTTCCCGAAGTTTGATCGCTTCCTCCATATTGGAGCCTTCGATCAGCTCCATGGCAATATAGCGTCCTTTTTCATCGATATCGGCGTCGTAAATGCTCACGACGTATGGGTGGTTAATATGCGACGCGGATTTCATTTCCAGCGCGTAGTCACGATCTTTGTCGGTCCGTGAGATGGATTTGAATCGTTTAAGGGCAACGTCTCTCCTCATTCGCGTGTCTGTAGCCCGATAGACCACGGAGGTGCCACCTTCGCCGATTTCCTGTTCATCAAGGTAGCGTTCACCGGGATTGCTTTCGGCAGCGACATGGCTGCCGGTGAGATTTTGGAGGTTTTCGACTATCTGGCTGAGTGAGTAGTAAGGAACTGGTCCGAGGCTGGTGACTGCGGAGTCCAAGGCAGCTTCATCGACAGGAGCGGCGACTGCCACTGCAGTGGCGGGGGCGGGTGTGGCGGCGACAGTGGCTTGGGCTGGTCTTAGATCGTCGGTTCTTCCGACCAGCAATCTGGTGGGAGCGGGAGGCGGAATAGTCTGTCCCTCAGGTCCCAGAGGGTTTGCCATTTGGGAATCCGCGACACCGTTGAGATTGGCAGGCACGGGAATGACCTGCCCTTGATTTTGAGGAACACCAACATTAAGGGCTCTCGTGGGAGGAGGCACTGGGATTTCTCCGGTGAGTGCCTGTGGGAGGCCGACGCTCACACGCTGTGTGGCTGTGGGCAGGGGGATCTGTTGGGTTGCCGGAGATGGCATGGAATCGCCAGTGATCAGACGGCGTGTCCTTGGCGGCTCAGGGATGGCTTGTTGGTATTGTTGGGGCTGTTGATAGTGAGTTTGCTGTTGAGCCGGATAGTATGGAGCCTGTGGCAGAGAAGGAGCGTTCGGCAGGGGATGCTGGTATTGCTGCTGTTGTGGCGCTTGCGGGTAATGGGGAGCAACCGGTTGTTGATACTGTTGTGGCAGAGGCTGCTGGTATTGAGGAGCAGGTTGCTGATATTGAGGTTCCTGCTGCTGGTATTGGAGCGGGGCTTGCGGATATTGTTGCTGCTGCGGAGCTTGGGGGTAGTAGGGTTGCTGCGCTTGAACCGGCATCGTGTGATGCTGCACCTGAATAGGATTTGGTTGCGTCCGCGAAAGCTTGGCCGCTTGGGAAAGCGGGTCAATCGGTCGATTTTTGTAGCCAGACATGGGGAATAGAAACCGTGAACCCTCAACTAACTTGGTCGCTTACATCAAATTGCAATGTTTGGGAGGAGTCGTGAGCTCTTTTACTGCTGTTTAATGTATGAATGAAGTTGAACCTTGAGCCTACTTGTTTCCGATAAAGGTTATTTCGTTTTAGCTTTGTTGATTCCCCGACAAATTTCAAAAGGGCGGAAAGGGCTTAAGTCAAAAAATTTAAGGCGTCAACTTGCTTCCCTAGATTGCAGCTTTTCAACCTCCCTCAGGCAAATACCGGCGCGCTACGACATCGATTGCAATTTTTGCGGAGTTGGCTTTGGCTGAATCATTGACGAGGACAACTAGAAGCGTTCTTCCGAGGTCGCGGAGAAAAATTGCTAATAAGTGGGTGTCTAGTCTAATCTCCTTGGCATCAGGCACTTTTGTACGAATTGTCTCGAGGACGGTATAGCCTTCTTCAGCAATTACGGGAATTTTTGTTGAGTCGAAAAAGTCAGGAAGGTCACCTGCCAGATAAGAGCCGGAGGGACTCACCAGGAAGGAGCCTGTAATGTTTCCCGAACGGCTGAGATATTGAATGAGTTCGTTGTTGCCCATGGGATATAGTTTAGAGAAGCGAAGTAAGTTCCACCGCCAGATGATCGATGTCTGTGGTGTGATCGGTGTGAAGGCCGACCAAGCGCGGACCGGGTGCGTTGGGAACTTCCGGATTCAGGGCGAGGATGATGAAGTGATCGTGGTCGGAGCTGGCTTGCATTCGGTAGAGGCTCCCAAGCTCGGCATTGGCGGTCAGCTTGGAGGCCAGGCGGAGGCAGGCCGGTGCGATTTCTTGCAATTCCGCGGCCGCATCGGAAGAGCAGTGGATTTCCTGAAAATTGCGATCGGTTTGGAAGCTGTGCTTAACGCCTTGGAGAGCGGCGATGGCATCGGGATTAACGGGCTCCGGTTTCATGGTGGAGACGATAGTTAAATCGAGAGGGGGTTGGAGGCGAGTCTCAATCTCCATGCTATCTTGACGGCCGAAATCCCTGGAGGATCCCGATGGGAAAAGGATGTCTGCGCAAAATTTGGGTGAATCGTGTTCGTTGGATTAAGAAGTTTTCCTGTGTGCACCTCAATCGTTCCTCTCCGGTATTGGCGATGATGGCGGCGATTTTTGGCGGGGATGCCGGGACGATGGAATGAACAGTCGGGTGGGTGTGTTACTTTGTTGCGATTACAAAGTATCTTATTATTGCCCTGATTACATCCACTGATAAGGCGGGAGATCTTCTTGGGAATTTCGACTGCGCAGTGGCTGAACAGCGGGAGGAATTAATCGAGGAGTTCTCGGAAAAGAAGGACGATCAAAGCCCGAAGAGCTTTTCCATCTTGCTGACAAAAATGTCTGAACTCTTGGCGATTCCCTGAAAGACCTTGGTGTCGACGATGAGCAGTTTGGGCATGACGGCGCTCTGGGCAGAGAGAGTTTGATGGTCCTCGGTATTGGCTTTGATGAGATCGTTGATCCAGGGATCCTTCAAGGATTGACTAAGTTTTTCTTTGGGGATGATCTGGGAAATTTCACGGTGAGCCTCTTCCACGGTAAGAATAGGACGACTGAAGAGGCGCTTGTGAACCTCGGGGAAGGAATCAGGTTGGGCCCTCCACGCCGCCAGGCCAATTTTGGCCAGTTCACAGGCCCAGGGATGGTCCTCAATCTTTGGTTTCAGGTTGGAATTGCATTTACGATTCAGTGGAGTGGGGAGGAGGACCACTGCGAATTTCTCGGGATATTTTTCCATCAGTTTGTCGAGGTCTTCTTCCATGTTCCGGCAGGATCCGCAGGTGTAGTCGAAGTATTTGACGAAGACGTGCTTGGCGTCGGCAGGGCCGATAAAGGGTAGCTCCGCCATGTTAAATATCTTCCCGCCATAGGTAAGTTGGCGCCCACTACCGCGTTGGTGGATGGGTTTGTTTTTGGTTTTGGCGGTATATTCGTTAATGGCATATGTGTCAGGCGCGGGCCCCCAAATTTGTCCGCCAATCAAGACGGAAAGGGGGGCGATGGCGAAAATGGAGCAAGCGGTCCAAGAAACCGGACCGGTCCGCCGGGTCGTCACGAAAATTGAAATTGCGGTGAGGATGCCCGTGATGTGAGTGGCGAGACACCAGGGGCAGAATGATTCGATTTTGTAAGTCATGATTCCCAAGAACCAGAGAGCCGCGCCGATCAGGACGAGCGCTGAAGAGATGAGCAGGCTTCGCGATCGTTGAAAGGACAATGCAATCACGGCTGCGTAAAATAGGGCGGCGAGCAAACTTACTGGAATGTGAATCCAAGCCGACCATTTTGAGCCCAGGACGTTGGCGCATCCGCCTTCACTCCCGCAGCCGACGATAGAGCTGATTTTCCCGGTTAGTTTTATGATCAGCAGATATCCGGCGATGCACAGACCGATCGAGGCAAAGGCGCGGACGAGAAAGAAATTGGCTTTGCTTAGACTGCGGCGTTTGGATGGCATGGCGGTGGGGTGTTGAAAAGACCGCAATCAGAATGAACAGGAAATTTGACGATCTCACGCATTTTTCGGGGAAATGGATTCCTTATTACGATTTGTCTCATTAGAGACTTCCCATGACTTTGAAGCTTAACTTTGAGAATGTCGAAATTGGGGGCCTGGTATTGGCCAAAGTGGGGAATCCTTCGCGCGATGAACCATTGCAGACCTCAAAGCAACTATTTCAGGTGGGAGAGGACGATCAGGCCCTTCTGACACCAATTTTTCTGCGGCCCTTTCGTAATCTCGTCGGCCAGCGCTTCACTCATCACAGCTCGTTGGAGAAAAATGAAGTCAATGCCTCGGCGGCTGCGATTTTTGAAGATTCGTCGAAGCTTCTCGAGAAAGGCTGCGAGATTGCCCAGCGGCTTTATTCCAAATCCTCCCACCCGAATATTAAATCGGGCGATCTTTGTATTTCCCTGATGACCGGGATCGATCTGGACGGCGAAATGAAGCGCGCTATTTGTATCCTCAAGTCGGAGAGCGTGACGCCTTTCCTGAGTATTTCGGCACGAGACGGCGACCTCCAACTCGCGACCGAACAGGGGATTAATCCCGAGAAGATCGACAAAGGCTGCCTCATTCTTGAACACCTTGAGCGAAAGGGTTTCTACGTTCTCACCTTTGATCGTGGTGGCTCGGAATCGCGATTTTGGGTGCGTGATTTTCTCACTGTTCGTCCCATTCCCGATTCGGCCTTGATGACTAAGCGCGTGGCCGAGCTCGCCGTGGCGGCTGTTTCGCCTGCGGAAGCTCCAACCAATGACAGCCCACCGTGGGACGTCAATGAACCCGCCCAAGAGGCACTTTCGTATCTCAAGGGACAGAAGAATTTCAGCCTTCAGGAATTCGAGGAAAAAGCTCTCCGCACCGATGCCGCCAAGAAGAAGTTCAAAGAGGAGCGTGAGCGACTCGAGGAAGACGAGGGAATTACCCTCGAAGAGAATTTCGACATCTCCAAGCGTGACGTCACTAAGGCAAAGAAGTTCATGAAGTCCATTATGAAGCTCGATACCGGCGTGGAAATTCGCCTCCGCCACAAAGTCGTTGATAAGCCCGGAGAAGTCCTCGAGAAGGGCTACGATGAAGAGCGAGAGATGAATTATATAAAGGTCTACTTCAATGAAGACCTGGCGTAGCTGCCCGGAAATTCCCCATGATTTACGTTGTTTGCTGGTATTGTTGATTTCTATTTCATTGGCCGGAACGAAGGACGAGGGTGAAAAGAATATCGAGATTTTGGGGTCTTCAGACTTTCATTAACGCAACGTGGCATCCCGGGATGCCGTTTCCTTTGGTGTGCCTCTTGGGTCTGGCCTGTGGCTATCTTTATTCAGTGAGTCGTCCATTGGTCCCTGCGATCATCCTCCATGCCCTTTACAATTTCGGGATTTTTCCCCTGTGGAAGCCGGCTTGATTTCCAAGGTCTTGCTAAAGCGAATAACGCTTCTGTATCGCGAGGTAGGTTTTGTTGGAAACTTCGCGGATGACATTTCCACGGCTTCTGATCCAGGTCCCGTAGGATTTGTTGCGACTGCCGCTCTCGATGATGCCGATGATGATGTAAGGGTAGGGTTGGCCGTCGGAGCCCCGGGCAACGAGAATCCCCATGTCTCCGCAACACATCGCGGTGCTCCCGGTCTTGTTGTAAACTTTAGTACTGGAGGGAACTCGTTTTGCGCTGGAGTAGAGGCGGTCTCTTCCGGGCAGGGCCATGAGGCGTTTCATTTCTCCGGATGAAGGAAGTTGGTCTTTCCACATCGAGGTGAGGAAGCGTGCGTAGTCGCCGGCTGACAACCTGTTTAGGTAAGTCCTTCCGCTGCGGGGAATGTATTCCACGAGGCGCAGCTGATTGCACAGGGAGGGGTAGTGTCGTTTGAGCAGGGCTCTGGTTGCGGCGGGGCCCCCGGTTTGTTTCATCACCCAGTTGGTCGAGGTGTTGCTGCTTTTTTGGATCATCAACTCCATGTGCTTGCGACTTGTCGGGCCGTATTGAAGTTTGCCCGCTTTCACTTGATGGAAAAAAGCGAGGGCAACGTAGGGCTTGATCATGCTGGCGGCCTGAAGCGGGGAATTTTCGTTAATGCTCGCGAGTTTAGTGTTGGAGGTAATGTCGTAGACCACCCAGGCGGTCCGTTCGTCACCCCGAATACTCCCTTTGCGGCGAAGTGATTTGACGTAGGTTTCGATCTCAACTTCGAGCTCGGTTCCAACCCCGGCGAGGCTTGAGTCCAGAGGTAGAAATCCTAAAACAAGGAGGAGGATCGGAAGGGGAGACAGGGGCCGGAGTCGACGCAGAATGGAAATCATGGCTCGCAGATTGAGGCTTCGGGGTTGTTTGATATAGGTTTCCTAATTAATTTCACAGGTCAAAATTCGGACCCTTGCAAGCTGTAAACCATCCCGGATGAAGGGGAGCAGCAAAGCGATGTGAGATTTTGTCGCCAAAGAGCTCTTCCTTATCTCCCCGTCTCTTTCGTGTTGGTGTGGATGGTGACTTTTTTTGGAATCTCAACGATGGGTGGATGGCGGAGCCTGGCGGCTAGGGATGAAGCGACCATACCAACCCAGGGAAAGAGGTTTACGGTGCCAGCACTACATGACGTCTTTGGATCAGCAAGGCGACCTTTCGAGCAGGGAGTGCGAGCGGTTTAGAGCTGACTTTCCCGGAAAAGCTCTCCCTTAAGACCAAGCCTTATCCGGTGGGTTTAATCGGCGGGTTGATTTTTGGAAAAATCCGCCGAAACTCACATTCGATGATGGAAGTTGAAAGAGGAGGCTTGTGCGGAGCTTATCAGGAGGTCAATTCCAGCAGGTTTGGCGATCAAGTCCCCAAGCCTTTGACGGATCCATCATGATTGCTTCGCCTCAACAACTTCTTCACGGCTCAGGTTCTCTCCGCGAGTTGCCTTCACTGGTTGCTGGGAAAGTTCTCATCGTGACCGATCCGGGGATTGTTGCCGCAGGTCATGTCGCGCGCGCGGTGGATTTACTCGATGATGTGGTGGTTTTTGACGGCGTCCACGAAAATCCCACCGAGTCCGAAGTCGCTAAGTGCGCGGATTTTGCCCGGTCGGTGAATCCCGACGTCATCGTGGGATTGGGCGGTGGAAGTTCTATGGATACCGCCAAGGGAACGCTCTTTCTTCTGAGTGGTGGTGGACGGATGTCCGACTACCACGGTCATGGCAAAGCCAAGGGTGAAATGCTCCCCTTCATCGCGATTCCGACCACCGCGGGAACAGGTAGCGAATGCCAGTCCTACGCCGTGCTCTCGCGTGACGGCTCACACGAAAAGATGGCTTGTGGAGATTCCCGGGCTCTGGCGCGTGCGGCGATTCTTGATCCGGATCTGACGGGATCGATGCCGCTCGGTGTGGCCCGACTCACGGCTCTGGATGCCCTTTCCCATGCGCTTGAAAGTGCGGTCTGCAATACCAGTACGGAAGAATCCCGCGCGATTTCCTTTAGTGCTTTTCGTAAGATGGAGCCCGTGATTGGAGCGGTTCTTGCCGGGAAGGCGACGGTCGAGCAGCGAGGCGAGATGCTCCTCGGGGCGGCCCTGGCGGGACAGGCGATCGAAGCCTCAATGCTCGGTGCTGCCCATGCTGCTGCGAATCCCCTCACGGCGCATTATGATGTCGTGCACGGACGCGCGGTCCTGACAATGCTGCCTTCCATCATGAAGTGGAATTCACAAGTGGTCGGGGAGGTTTATCAGCGACTTCAGCCCGATCTCATCGCTTGGGTGGAGAGTCTGCGCGGCCATGCTGGATTGGAGCCGGTGACCGTTTCCGAAAGCGACATCCCGCAACTGGCTCAGGAAGCTTCCAAGCAGTGGACAGGTCAATTTAATCCACGACCTTTGGAGGTCGAGGATTTTGAAAAGGTGTATCGGGAAGCTTTGCTCCTAGCTTAGTTTGAGAAAGCTCAAGCCACTCGCTTTGGCCCTTTTCAGTATCTTGGCTCCTTCTGACGAATTACCCCGGACGGTCTCCAAAAAATAAGAGGAGATCATCGTGCCGGGATTTCAAGGAGATACGAGGTTGATGAGCTTTTGGTCGAGTTCCAATATTGGGGTCGCTATTCATGTCAAAAGGACGCGGCCCATGAAGGAGCCAGATATCAGATTCACGGTTAATAGCTCCGAGATGCTTTGGTNATATTCGATTCCTGCCCTTTGAGTCTGATNAAAATTGTGCNACGATCTGGCGATGCAACGCTTCACAATATTATTTCCTCTNTTTGGATCGCTGTTTTTGGCTTCGTGTGGAGAGCCCGAAAAGGAAGTCGTGAAAGACGCTCCGACTGAACCTGAATCTCCGTGGTCCCGTGTTGATTGGCCGGTGGCCCGTGGTGGGTCCGGTTTGAGCGGGCAGGTGGGAGACCCGGTCTTGAAGAGCCCGAGCACACTTTGGACATTTGAAACCGAGGGACCCATTGCGGGGGAGGCGGTCGTGTCGCAAGGATTGGTGGCTTTTGGAAATGACCTGGGATGGCTGCACGTGTTGGACCTCAAATCGGGCGAGCCCAAATGGAAGAAGGAATTTGAAGACAGCATCGAAGCAGCTCCCGCCATTTTCGAGGACACCTTGTTCATTGGCTGTCAGGACACCTATCTTTACGCTCTCGACCTTGCTACCGGCGAAGAGAGGTGGAAGATTCAGACCAACGAGAAGATCACGGCTGGAGTAAACATCACCCCCAGCCCGGATGGCTCGACTCACTGGGTTGTCCTGAATGGCTACGACGGAGCCTGCCGTGCGCTCGATGCCAAAACGGGAGATCAGGTCTGGATCCATCAGACTGAGGAATACATCAATGGCACACCAGCGATTGTGGATGGAAAGTGGATAGTCTTCGGTGGATGCGATCGCATTCTCTACACCCTCGATCTCGCTACCGGAAAACCTGCCAAGCAGGTCGAAACCAATGCGGAGATTGTCTCAACTGTGGCGACCGAAGGGACTTTAGTGGCCTGGGGGAATTACGGAAACGAAGTGCTCGCCGCTGACGTTACCGCCGGGAAAACAAGTTGGACATACACCGATCGCAAGTTTCCCTTCATGTCCGCTCCAGCCATCGACAAGACACGAGTTTACATCGGCTGCCGCGACAAGAAGATCCACGCCATTTCCCGGGAGAATGGAAATGGAATTTGGAAATACAAAACCGGCGGCCGGGTCGAAAGCTCACCGCTCCTTTTCACCAATGCCCTCGTTTGTGGCTCCAGCGATGGTCGTCTTTACGCCATCGATCTCGAAAAAGGAGCGGAGATTTGGAGAGTTGATCTCGGTGAATCCATCATTGCCGCGCCTTCCTTTGCCGCTGGTATTTTGTTGGTTGGGAGTGAGGATGGAACGCTCTTCGCGCTAGGAGAGGAATAAGACAGCCCAGCACCCTCATGGTTATTATTTTTTGGGGGGGCTTCGAGAACCAATGAGGATAAAAGCCTCTCCAAAGTCCATTACTGCGATTGAGGTAGGCTTTGCTTCGTTGACTTTTTTTGGGGGAGAATAAGCGCGAGGTATGCAGCAATATGGCTGAGTTATCATGAGTCGCTCTCATCGATTGTGGGCCGGGCGATGAATTTCGCTCAATGTTGGTATGTGGCGTGCTCTTAAGGATTCACCCCTTTGGAGAACCGATAGAATTTATTCATGGAATTACCTGATCTTCGACAAGTTCGCTCGCTGGTAGCAGTGGCGGAAACAGAGAGTTTTACGAAAGCAGCGGAGCGTCTTCATGTGACGCAGTCGGCAGTGAGCCATTCGATTCGCGCGCTCGAGACCCAACTTGATTGCAAGTTACTGGAGAGATCCGGAAAGCGGGTGGCTTTGTCCCAGCATGGTATGATTTTGGTTCGGCGTTTTCGGGCGGCACTTGAGGAGCTTGAAAAAGCTGGGGAGGAATTGGGCGTGCTCAAGCGTTGGGGGCAGGGACGCCTGCGGGTGGGTGTCACGCATTCGCTGTGCAGTCACATGCTGCCGGAAGTGATGCGGGAGTTTAAAGAGCTTTATCCCCGGTGTGAGATTCATATTGAATCGGAGGATACTCAGGAACTGATCGACATTCTCGAACGTGCGGAGATTGATCTGGTGTTGGGAATCGGAGGACGGTGTCCGGGGTGGGCTCGTTTTGAGAAGATCTTCGAAGATGAATTGGTTTTTGTGGTCTCGTCCAGCCATCCGTGGGCCGAGCTCGGGGAGGTTCCGTTGGCCGAGGTGGAGAAAGAATCTTTTCTGGTCTATGCGCGGGCCAGTGAAACTTATCGCATGCTGAAAGCGTCCTTTGAAAAGTCTGGTGCCAAATTGCGGCCGGGATTGAGTCTGGGCGATATGGGGGCGATCAAAGAGATGGCCAAAGTGGGTCTTGGGGTGGGCATTGTGGCACCGTGGACGGCACGACAGGAAATCGCATCCGGAGAGCTCATTGCTCTTCCGCTGGGCGACAAGAAATCCGAGCGGGAGTGGGGGTACTTCTGTTACGAGTCGCGTCACCTTTCGATGGTGGAGGAGGATTTCCTGCGGATTTCCCGAAATGTCACAAAGGCCTTTTAAGATCGGGGTTGTCGCTTGTGTAAGGAGCGTGCAAATTGGGGGCGCTGCACGATGAAAATTTCCCGCATTGATCTCTCCTTTGTTTCCGTGGTGACGCGGGTGCCGCTGAAGTTTGGCAATCAGACCCTCACCGAAGTGAGTTGCGCCAGGGTAGCAGTGCATGTCGAAGGGCAAGATGGCAGGATCGCGACGGGTTGGGCCGAGACGCCGCTGAGCGTGGCTTGGGTTTGGCCGTCGGATTTGGGCTATGCTGAGAGGGAAGATCGCTTGAAGGAATTTTGTAAAGTGTTGCGCGATGATTTGGTGGCGCACGGTGAGTCGGGGCATCCGATGGCGATTGGTCATCGGTATATTGAAGATCGCTTGCACGATCGTCTGGATGAAGAGAATGAGGGGCTGGGTGAAGAGGCCTTCATGCCGCATTTGGCGGGCTTGGTATGCCTCTCGGCATTTGATCTCGCGCTCTATGATGCCTTTGGAAAATTGCATGAGGTGAAGGCCTTCGAAAGTCTCACCCAGGAGTGGTTGGGGGAGATGGATTTGAGTCATTTCCTGGAGCCTACCCAAAAATTTCTTGGGAAGTATCCCGGCGACTATCTCGTGACGCCGGAGATGAAGCAACCGGTTTGGCATTTGGTGGGAGGGCTGGATGCCATTGATGAAAGCGAGCTGACGGGTGAAGAGCCTGACGATGGTTACCCGGTGCTCTTGCGTGATTGGATTCAGCGGGATGGTCTGGATTGTCTGAAGATCAAATTGCGCGGCAACGATCTCCCTTGGGACTATGATCGCCTCGTGGCAATTGGGAAAATCTCGCTCGAAGAAGGCGTAACGAATCTTACGACAGACTTCAATTGCATGGTGACCGACCCGGAGTACGTAAATGAGATTTTGGATCGTCTGAAGGAGGAAGAGTCCGAGATTTATGATCGCATTGTTTATGTTGAGCAGCCTTTCCCGTATGATTTGGAAGCTAACCGTATCGACGTCCATTCGGTGAGCGAGCGTAAGCCGCTCTTCATGGATGAGAGCGCGCATGACTGGCGCTTTGTGCGTCTTGGCTTGGAGCTGGGCTGGACCAGTGTGGCATTAAAGACCTGCAAGACTTTGACCGGGGCGCTGCTGAGTCTTTGCTGGGCCAAAGAGCATGGCATGACTTTGATGGTGCAGGATTTGACTAATCCAAGATTGGCCCAAGTGCCCCATGTTTTATTGGCTGCCTACGCCGGAACGATTTGCGGCGTGGAGAGTAACGGGATGCAGTTTTATCCTGAGGCTTCGTCGGAGTTTCTCAAAGTGCATCCCGGCTTGTATCAACGGCGGGGTGGCATTCTCGACCTGAGCACGCTCTCCGGTTCCGGCTTTGGATATGCGGGGGTGGAATCTTTGTGAGAGGGATTGTCTTTTTCCGTGAGTCCGGCAAGCTCCGCTCCAATGAGCGCTAGGGATGATCTGAAGACAATGTTACTCGAAAAATCGGTTCGGACCGGGGATTTTACTCTCGCTTCGGGGAAGAAGAGCGACCTTTACGTGGACTGTCGGGTGACGGCCTTGGATAACAAAGGGGCGTACTGGATTGGTCAGGCGGGTTGGGATTTGGTTCTCGGGAAAATTGAAGCCGAGGGACTTGAGGTGGATGCGATTGGCGGGATGACGATGGGGGCGGATCCGATCTCTCTGGTGGTGGGAATGGCGAGTTCGGAGCACGAAAAAGCATTACAGGTGTTCACGGTGCGCAAGGAGCCGAAAGGGCACGGGCGGGGGAAACAGATCGAAGGGAATTTTAAGGAAGGCGACCGCGTGGTGGTGGTAGATGATGTCATCACGACGGGCGGATCGACGCTGAAGGCGATCGAAGCCATTCGGGCCGCGGGCGGTGAGGTGGTTTTTTGTCTGGTGCTGGTTGACCGCGAAGAAGGCGGCCGTCCGGCGATTGAGGCGGATGGAGTGCCGGTCGTGAGTATTTTCACGCGAAGCGAGTTGATCGGGTAGAAGACCTGTTCGGACGGCTTGCTGCTCGTCCTTTCGTGGTAGAATTCGCCGGATGGGGTGTAAGTTGGCCGCATAGAGTATGGCGATGGGTAAGCTCGACGAGCTGATCAGAATGGCAGGAAAGATCGCCAACGATGGCAACTCTCTTGCACGTAATGAATGGGTCGCTACGCTGGAAGAATAATGAGCGAGGTTCCCGCAGTGCAGGTCAATCGATTGGTGAAGGATT
>PBTU01000058.1 GCA_002729295.1 Verrucomicrobiales bacterium
CGGTCATTCCACCGGACGTTCCTAAAACAATAATCGAATCTACCGTTATTCCTCAATGTAAGCGCGGTGACCTTCTTTCTTGAGCTCCTTGAGCTTGTCAATCGCGGCGTCCGCCTGGTCTTCGTCTTCCGCAAGGAAAGCCATTTCCAACTCACACAAACCCACATAAGTCAGACCGATCAGACGCTTGTAGTCTGCGGTAGCTTTCTTCTTTTCTGCCAAATCCGTGATGTACTTGAACATCACAGGGAGATGTTTGAGGGAGTTCAGAGTTGCAACCTGTCCCTCTTGGACAAGTGCCACTTTAGCGGCCCAAGACTCAGCTTTCCGCAGGCCTTTCAAGGCTCCGCTCAATCCGTCCATTTCTTTACCGAGAGGAGTATCGTCCCCAACAACTGGAGTCGTTGTTGCCATTCCCATCGCAAATACGACGGCTAAAGTCTTAATCGAGAAACCAAAATTCACCATGGGGGGATTACTGGCTCTACGCCCCCAATCTGTCAAAACCTCCCTTGAAAATCTTCAGACGTGCATCTCTCACCATCCCACGTTATCGCTCCTCACGTGATTCGCGGACTCATTTTCGACCTCGACGGAACCCTCGTCGATTCCCTCCCCGGGATTGCCACTAGCATCAATAACGCACTGACCAAAGGGAAATTACCCACCCATTCCCGGGAAGCGATCGAGAGCTTCATCGGTAACGGAGCCAGAGCGCTCGTAGAACTTGCACTGGGGGACGAACGAGATCGCACTGAGGAAATTCTCGCCTCTTTCCACCGGCACTACGCCGAGGACTGGAAGTCAGGAACCTTGGTTTATCCGGGTATGCTTGAACTTCTCAAGGACCTTCATGCCAACGAATACCCTCTCGCGGTCCTCTCTAACAAACCGCATCAGCATACCTCAAAAATCGTCGCAGAGCTTTTCCCAAACGGCCTCTTCAATCAGGTCATGGGCCATCAGGAAAGTTTCCCCAAGAAACCCGACCCCACCATGGCTCACCACATCATCGACAAGTGGAATCTCAAACCAAGCGAGGTTGCCTATGTCGGAGACTCCACCGTGGACCTCGCCACCGCCCACGCCGGTGATATGGTTCCACTCATTTTTTCATGGGGATATGGAACACCTGAAAATATTTCTCTTCTCAACAAGGCGGAAGAACTAAAGAGTTTTCTTTAAGGCCTCGGAAACCACCCGCCTCTCATCCTCTGAAAGTCCACCGGCGAACCCGACCTTCCCGGGAGATTTTTCAAAAATTGTGGCGTAGAAAACACACGCTGCCAGATACGCTCCTTTGGCCGAAGGATGACTTCCGTCTTTTCTATACAGCTCTCTCCCTAGCTTGGGATTCTCTTTCCTCACCAGCGACCAAGTATCGCCCACCGGGGCTAATCGTGCCTTGCAGCGTTTTGCCGCAGAGAGGTAACTCTTGCTCAATTTCTTCTGCATGGACTCATAAGTCGGAAACAATTTGGGATTCGCTTTGTCGCCATCCCGTCGTCCCCAGGTTTGATAAAAGACCGTCTTCGCTCCGCTGGCATCGATCAACTTATCAAGCTTCACTGCCGCCTCCTCAAACTTCTTCGGAAAAACTGCCGGAGTCTGGCTTTGATCTTGCAGGACCACAAAATCCCAATTGCCCTCCTTAATCTTTTTCGTGGTGGCCTCGTTCGCCAAATGAAATGCCAATGTCTTGCCCCCCGGCGTCACGAACTCAAGTTCGGTTGACTTCCCTTCCGGCGAGGCCGCAAACAACTTTGTCACTGCACCCCGAACCTGCCCGGTATAGCTGTTCCCAACAAACAAGATTCGAGTCTTCTCTTCAGCGACCGCAACATTACTTAAGAGGCAGAGATGGAATATGATCAGGAGGTATTTTTTCATAAGATTAAAAGAGTGTGTCGGCAGTATCACTTTTACTACCTGGCGCTAGTCCTCTTCCTAAAAAGTGAACAAGCAGAGGGCCTTTTCATAATCATGATCTTGTCGAAGCATGGAAAATAGCCAATGATTCGCAGAATTCACTCCCAAACCACCAAAATCCATGAACCCAGAACCATCCCACCTCTCTCGTCGTAAATTCGTCGGCTTCGGCCTCGCTGCCGTGGCAGCAGGAACAGCAAGCTCACGCGCACAATCACCCAACAGCAAACTCAGCATGGGCATCATCGGATCCGGCGGTCGTGGCGGAGCCAACCTCAACGGAGTCAGGGGAGAGCACATCCACACTCTCTGCGACATCAACCGCAATACCCTCGCGGCCGTTCAAAAACGATTCAAAGATGCCAAAACCACCACTGATTGGCGGGAAGTCGTCGCCGACCCCAAAATAGACGCCGTCGTCATCAGTACCGCCGATCACCATCACGCCCCAGCAGCCATCGCCGCGATGCGGGCCGGAAAGCACG
The DNA here is from genome assembly GCA_002729295.1 of Verrucomicrobiales bacterium. Taxonomy (GTDB): domain Bacteria; phylum Verrucomicrobiota; class Verrucomicrobiia; order Verrucomicrobiales; family Akkermansiaceae; genus SW10. Next base: position 2,415 of record PBTU01000058.1, read on the forward strand.
TCTACTGCGAAAAACCCCTCGCCCATACCGTGCAAGAAGCCCGCTGGATGCAGGAGGAATACGCCAAAGGCAAAGTCGCCACCCAAATGGGAACGCAAATTCACGCTGGAGGCAGTTACCGCCGTGCCGTGGAATTAATTAAAGCGGGTGCGATTGGAAAAGTCAAAGAAGCCCACGTCTGGTGCAACCGTTCGATCAATGCGGTCAATCCATCTGTCCTCGAATCCAAACCGGCCGATGACTTCATCGATTGGGATGTCTGGCTGGGGCCAGCCGCCGACCGCCCCTACAATCAAGGCTACTGGAAAGGCGGTAACCTAAACTGGAATCGCCGCTGGGAATTTGGCAACGGCGTGCTGGGCGACATGGGAAGCCACCTCATCGACCTCGCTTGGTGGGCTCTCGACCTCCGCCATCCAACCGCCGTCAAATCCGAAGGCCCTGCCGCCGATCCTATTGCCGCGCCCCCGTGGCAGGAAGTCACCTGGCAGCACCCTAATGATGTGACCGTTAAATGGTATCACGGACCTGAAGGAATGAGACGGCGCAGCGACCTTATCCAACCCCTCGTCGGTGGCGATACCAAGATTAGCAAATGGGGCATCGGGGTCGCCTTTGTCGGAGAAGACGGCGTCCTCGTTTCCGACTACGGAAAGAACATCCTCAGCCCGTCCGATAAATTCAAAGACTACAAGCGTCCCGAGCAGAGTATCGAGAAATCCCTAGGACAATACAACGAATGGCTCGCGGCCTGCCGTGGCGAAGGAAAATCGCTCTGTAACTTCGATTACTCCGGAACGCTCATCGAGCACAACCTCCTCGGAAACGTCGCCCACCGCGCCGGCAAAGCCCTCAAATGGGATGCCAAGAACTTCAAGTTCACCAACGACGAGGCCGCCAACAAGCTCCTCACCAAGAGCTACCGCAAAGGCTGGGAAATCAAGGGATAGAAATCCGCAGCCTGTCATCACTTACCGGCTAAGCTTACCGTCGTATAAACGATGAGTCTCCTCCGGTAGTCCGCTTCCCCGAACTCCAGCTGGATTTCGTCGAGCAAGTCGAGGAGACCCCACAAGGCTTCATCGAATAACCCGACGGACCACTCGTCGAACAACTTCCTGCTGGAGACGGCCGACGCGTGAAAACATACGCCCATCTTCTCGGTGGAGAAACAGAACTCGCCCATAGAGCCGCTCAATCTCGATCGTCAAACCCCATCCAATTGAGAAACAAAGACAGACAGCCGACTGGCCACTTTGGAATCATCACTCGATCAAGCCCTCGCTGAAATTGCCAAACTCAAAACCGAACTCGGTATTTAGCCACTCTTCGAGCACAAAAAACGGCGACCCGCAGGCCGCCGTTTTTGATAAGTTCCAAATTATTGGCTCTCTATTTTTCCCCGATACTAACGGCCTTATATCCACCAGTCGCACGGAAATAGAAAATCAAGAGTAGGTAAATCACTGCCATTGCAGCTGGAATCAACGAATCCGTCTTCAAAGTGCTCCGGTTTCCACGAATGTCAGCATCAACAACGGTCTGCTCAGCTTCGCTCCGCTCACCCGCAGCGAGCTTCTTCGTATCTTCCAATCGTTTAGGATTGATGGCCTGTACTTCTTCGAAACCAAGGAACGCACTCGGATCCCCTTCACCTTTCCAGTCCTCATAAAGGGCTTCGTCGGCAGTCTTAAGTTCCTCGGCAGCATAACGATCTTTGAAATATCCAAGACCAGCAGAACCGATAAGACCCGCTGACATCATTCCGATACCACCCATAAGGCTCATTGCGATCGCACCCGTTGCCGGGAAGCGGTCACCCACAACAGCAAGCATGGTAGGCCAGAAGAATGTTTTACCGATCGAGTATACAAGAACAGCTCCAATTGCAGGACCGAATGACTGGATTGCAGCTACGGCATTGAGACCCAAACAAGCGATCACAGCACTGACGAAAAGGAGACCAATCGGATTAAGACCAAGTTTTTCCTCAATAAAGTGTGCACAGAATCGAAGGAGGAACATTGCCAACGAAGTGATCACGAAGAGAATCTTGCCTTCTTTCTCAGAAAGAATCGCACCAGTGATATTTTGCATCCAACCGTCAGTTCCCAGCTCAACAGCACCAACGAGAGCGTGCGTGATGAAAAGGACAAAGATCAACCAATGACCAACTGCGAAAGAGGTAACCTTTCCGATCCAAACCAACGTAGCTAAACCGATCACTATCGCTAGAATCTCAGGAAAATTCGATTCCTCGGCAAAGAACGGAGTTAAAAATCCCCCAAAGAAAAGATAGAGCATAAAGGCGACTACAGCTCCACCCAACAGTCCGACGTCTTTCAGCATGTCGCCCATTCCAAGGCCTTTTTCAGACGCTTCGGACTTAGGATACTTTTGTCCCATAAACATCACACCGTATACCAATGTAGGAACCAAGTAGAATGCCAGTTGGGTCTTCCAATCTAGGGCAGACTCGCCAGTCCCAAGGAACCAACCGACCATTCCTCCCAAAATCATACCAAGAGGCCATGACGCATGAAGGATGTTCAAGTAGTGAGTCCTATTCTCTGGGAAGAGGGTGGATACAAGAGGGTTAGCAACCGCTTCAAGAGTTCCATTTGCAAAAGCGAAGATAAACATTCCCCACCACAGAAGCTGGTAAGCTGTATTCGGATCCTGACCTTCGGTTGCCCCGAATGCCACAAAGGCAGAAAGAACGTGACAAAGGAAAGCTGCAAAAACGAGTTTCCCATAGCCGATGCGGTCGACGATCACACCGCCGATCATAATTCCAAAACAAAAACCGGTAAAACCAGCTCCTCCAATGGCTCCTAACTGAGCGCCAGAGAAACCAAAGTCCTGGGCCCAGTTTGCAAAAATTCCTCCACGAATTCCAAAGCCAACTCCCGCCGCAAGAATTGCAACGAAGCCAGCCCAGAGAAGCCGTTTTCTGTTTATCTGATCATTATCGCTCATAATTCTATTGTTTACCCATTGGGGTCGTCGGGGAGACTACCCGAGCGAGGGAAAACACCGCAAGCACTGATTCACAGATTCGCAAGTCGTGATTTCTTTCAAATTTCTTCAATTTTTATCAAAAATCAAAACCACCTAAATTCCTCGGATTTAGGCTTCCAATCAAAAAGCAGGGCCACGTGGGCCCTGCTTTTAGGGGAAAGACCACAATCCGGGGGCTCTGAGCCAGAATCGGATTGTGTTCAAATTTGGTAGGACCCTAAGAGTCCTACCAGGTCGCCGTAGCAACCATATTTTTAAGCCCATTACTGGGATTGGAACAGTTCGTAGGTGTCTATTATGAACTTGTTGTTAGATTGCCCGCCAATCCACGGAACGACAAGAAGAAAAGCCCTTTAGGCGTTTTTTCTCCGCTGTAAGAAGAGATCAATGCCATCACACAGAGCAATCCAGCTCGCCTCGATGATACTATCAGAGACTCCCACCGTCCCCCAGGTGCTCTCGCCATCGCTATGCACAATGAGAACCCGGGTCTTGGCCGCGGTGGCGTCCTCCCCATCGAGAATGCGCACTTTATAGTCCACCAATTGCACCTGTTCAATCTCCGGGAAAAATGCCACGAGCGCCTTTCGAAGGGCGCCATCGAGCGCATTCACCACCCCGTGACCTTCGGAAACAGTATAGTTCGTCTCATTGTTCACATCGAGTTTCACCGTGGCCTCACAAACAGGATTGTGCCCATCGCGATACTGCCGGAAGGAGCAATGATACTCGTTGAGGGTCCAGGGACGCTCACAGGTTCCAAGTTCGCGACGGATGAGAAGTTCCAGCGATCCGCCGGCAGCCTCAAAAGAGTACCCATCCTGTTCCAGCTCCTTAACTTTGGTGAGAATCGAAAGCGCCTCGGAACTCCCCTTCTCCAAGGTAATCCCGAGCTGCTCCGCCTTCATGAGAATATTCGATTGCCCGGACAGCTCGCTCACGAGGATCTCCTGCTGGTTTCCAACTTGCTCGGGCCGGATGTGCTCGTATGTCCGAGCCAATTTCTGCACCGCGTTGACGTGCATCCCTCCCTTGTGAGCGAAAGCGGTCCGGCCAACAAACGCAGCGCGGGCAAAGTGGGGGTTGTTGGCGACGTCATCCACAAAGAATGACAAATCACGCATCTTGGAAACATCATCGACGGCCTTAAGGCCCATCTTAAGTTCCAGAATGGGAATAACCGAAGTGAGATTGCAATTACCGGTGCGCTCGCCGTAACCATTGATCGTGCCTTGAACCTGCGTCGCTCCCGCTTTCACCGATGCGATGGCGTTGGCGACTCCGAGTTCGCAATCGTTGTGAGTGTGAATACCGAGAGGCACCTCGGGGAAGACTTCCAAAACCACCCGGCTGATGTCCGCAATCTCCTGCGGGAGGCATCCACCGTTGGTGTCGCAAAGGACGAGCCAATCGGCTCCGCCTTCTACCGCAGCACGGAGAGTCGCCATGGCATGTTCATCGCCGTCCTTGTAGCCGTCAAAAAAGTGCTCGGCATCATAAATGACCTCGCGCCCTGCCGCCTTGAGATAGCGCACGGTGTCACGAATCATCGCCTGATTTTCCTCGGCGGTGGTCCGAAGAACCTCGGTCACCTGAAGCTCCCAGCTTTTTCCAAAAATAGTAATGACCGGCGTCTCGGCATCGATGAGGAGCTGGACCTGCGGATCTTCCTCGACGGTGAGATCCGCCCGACGCGTCGAGCCAAAGGCTGCGATCTTGGCGTGATTCCAGGTTTCCTTGGCCGCAGCTTTAAAAAACTCGATATCTTTTGGGTTCGATCCCGGCCAGCCACCTTCGATATAGTCCACCCCGAACTCATCGAGACGCTTGGCAATTCGCACCTTATCCAGGCCGGAGAGGAAAAAACCTTCGCCCTGCGTGCCATCGCGGAGAGTCGTATCATATATGCTGACTTTTGAATTTTCGCTCATCGTGTGTGCTGAAACCGGCGGCACGGTATGGCGACCGACCGAGATCTGCAATCCCTCTTTCAGAGCAAATCAGGCAATATCAGGGGATTTTCGCTACCACCCCTGCAATTCCCCAACTCTCCCGAGAATGCTAATGCCGTATTTCCCTTTCGTGCTACCGCCCTCCGTGAGGAATTTTTTAACCAGCGGGAAGGCCGGCTCCCCCATCCAATCGAGCACGTTGTGAAGCATCATTTCGTTCGTGGTGGATTTGAAGAGGAGTTCATTCAAGCAGGCCATGGCCTCTGTGGAATCACCCAACTTGACCAAACTCCAGGCTGCCATCATGCGCACTTCATGAGAGTCGTCCTTGAGAGCTTTCTTCAAAGTTGCTTTGGCTGAGGTTGCATCCTTCTCAAGCAAATGAAGTCCTACGACCGCCCACCACCGAACACCCTCGTCTTGGTCGCTCATCGCCTTCACAAAGTCATCGAGATTCTTCGCATCACGAACCAAGGCCTTGTCGGCGGCATCGAGATAAGACTCAAGCGGATAAAGTTTCTTGTTCCGCACCATCTCGTAGATCGTCATGGAATTCTCTTTAGCTCGACGCATCCGCATTCCTTCGGGAAGAAGTCCGGAATCAAATAGCTCGAGCTGTTTTTCGCGAAGCGCAGCTTTCAACTCAGAAATCCTCGCTTGGTGCTTCGGATCCTTGATCAGGTTTTTGACATTATCGAAATCACTCTCGTTGTCGTAAAATTCCTCGGAAACCCGCGGACGGAAAAAGCGCCCGGTCACTTCGTCGGTCTTACCGTCACGATGATGCTTCTCCCAGGCCGGCGTAGCGGGAGCTTTCCAAAGATAGGCCAAGTGCTGCCCCGCTGGAGCGAATGGCATGTAATTTTTGTGATAGGCGAAGCGCTTGTCGCGCATCAGGCGGACGTGATCGAGACGCTCGTCGGCACGCTCGCGGAATCCCAGATGATGCTTCGGCTCGGCTTCCGCGCCCTTACCTAAAAAGACCCGTCCCTGGAAAGTGTCGGGAATTTCCGCACCCGCCAGACTCAGCCAGGTCTTGGGCATGTCCACAAAACTCACGAGGCGTTCCACCGTCGAGCCCGGCTTATCGGCGGGATAGAGATGTTTATATTTCTCAGGAATCCGCACGATCAAGGGACAATGCACTCCGCTGGCATAGAGGAAGCGCTTACTCCGTGCCATCACTCCGCCGTGATCGGAATTGTAGATGATGATGGTGTCCTCGTAGAGCCCGTCCTTTTTCAAAGTCGCGATGCACTTGGCAACATCTCCGTCCATCCGCTCCACCGCATCGGCATACTTCGCGTAGTTTTTGCGAATTACCGGAAGATCAGGATGATAGGAAAAGAGAGTCATCTTCGCGGGATCATTCTTCACCTGATTCACAGCTCCATGCGCCTTGCTCTCATGGCTGGTCGTCGTGTTGTAGACGCAGAAGAAAGGCTGGCCTTCCTTGCGGGCCTTCCACCCATACGGTGACCTCTTTCCATTCCCCTTTGTCTTTCCTAGATCCCAGGCCTCATAATCATCACGCCCTCCAATATTGTAGTCGGTCTTTCCGGGGTTGGAGGTATGGTATCCAGCTTTCTTCAAGAGATCCGGATAGTACGGAATCTTGTCGTGGGGGATCTCATTCCGGCTTCGCATAGGCTGGGTGCCATTGGAAATACCATACATTCCCGTAATCCAACAGGAACGGGTCGGAGCGCACACCGCCGCGTTATCAAAGCAATACAGATAGCGAAACCCCTCCTTGGCCAATTGGTCAATGGCCGGTGTCTTGGTATTCTTCCCGCCATAGCAACTGATCCAGGAAACCCCGTTATCTTCGCTGGTGATCCAGAGAATGTTAGGTTTCTCCGCTGCGTTGACCCCTCCCAGAGTCCAGCCGAGGAAAAAGAGTCCGGTGATTACTTTGTCTCGAAAATTCATCATGTTCTATTACGAGCACGAATTCCCGAATCAATCAATGCGATAGATTACTTCTTCAATTCCTTCAACTGCTTACGAACCAAGTTCGACTGATTGGCATCGAGAATCTGCCAGCAGGCCAGGCCGTTTCCAACGAGGTCCCATTCATCAAATTCCCAAACAACTTTCTTTTCCTTCGTAATTTCGAAGATCTGCGGATCATCGTCCCCCGCGTGGCAGTTTCCAATGACGAGATTTCCGTTGGGCAACTCCTGAAGGCAAGTGGTCCAGCCCAATTCAATCTCGGTATCCGGCACCTTCTTGGTAATGTCCCACANCACCTTCTTCTCCGGTGACACTTCAATCACGCTGTTACCACTNCCGGTCGCAATCAGCGTNTTACCATTTCTCAAACGAATCGCACCNTAGACCCGGGTGTTGGTCGGNTANTCCCAAACGACCTTGCCGTCTTTNTCATATTCNGTGACGACACCGGGATTCTCGGCACAGGCAAGATAGTGCCCGNTGCCCAACATCCGAACGAGACGAGTGCTCTTGCGGCCACCCTCCCCCATGCTGACAACCTTTTGGGTTATCCCCTTCTTATCAACGTGAATGAAACGACCAATCCCGCTCTCCGCAATCATAGTGCTCCCATCCGGGAAACGCGCGAAAGCATGCACGTCCACGCGCTTGCCTTCGTTGCCATTCGCCTTGGCACTCTCGTATTCCCAAACAACCTTCTTCCCTAAGCTAATCTCTTGGGTCTTGGTCCAGGTGTCGTGGAAGAGAATGTTTCCACTCTTCAAATAATGCACATCGTGGTGTCCGGTGTGTCCTCTCTGAGGACCGGCAGTATCGTGCCTCCACAGAACGGTTCCGTCAGCCTCGCAAATCGCGAGGACATTTTTGCCATAAGATGCGCCAACCAACACCAAGCGGTCTTCCTTCGCTGAAAGCGGCAAAAGCGCGCAACAGCCTAATAGAGTGAAAATTGTTTTCTTCATCGTTTTTTAAACCATTATTTCCTGGATTGGCTCGGCGCCTTTCACTCCAACCAACCGCTGGTCGAGACCTCCATAAAAATAACTCAGGTGATTCGGATCCAGTCCCATGCGATCGAGAACGGTTGCATGGAGATTCCGGACATGGAGACGATTAGTCACGGCCTCGCCACCGAGCTCATCGGTCTCGCCGTAGCTCACGCCACCTTTAATGCCGCCACCGGCCATCCACATCGTGAAGCCGTAGGAATTGTGATCACGGCCCGTTCCCTTTGCGTATTCCGCCGTAGGCTGACGTCCAAATTCACCACCCCAAACCACGAGCGTTTCATCGAGAAGCCCCCGTTGTTTGAGGTCCTTCAAAAGACCGGCAATCGGTTTATCAGTCCGACCGGCGTGATGGTTGTGATTCTTTTCCAAATCACCATGAGCATCCCAGTTGTCGTCATTGTGGGCGCCACCGGAATAGAGTTGAATGAATCGCACGCCCCGCTCAACGAGACGACGCGCCATGAGACACTTGCGACCGAAGTCCTCCGTCTTCCCTTCGTTCATTCCGTAGAGCTCTTTGACATGCTCAGGTTCCGACTCCAACTCGATGGCATCGGGCGCAGTGGACTGCATCCGATAAGCCAATTCGTAACTTGCAATCCGCGCTGCGAGATCGCTCTCGCTCCCCCGCACCCCAAGGTGCTCGCGATTCATCAGATTAATGTGATCGATCAGAGTCCGCTGCTGATCCTGCGGCATGCCGTGAGAGTTTTTGAGATTAAGAATCGGATCCCCTTTCGAACGAAAGACCGTTCCCGCGTAGCTCGCCGGCATGTATCCCGATGACCAATTCTTTGCTCCGGAAATCGGACCACCGGTTTTGTCCAACATGACGACATAGCCGGGAAGGTTTTCATTGGTCGATCCCAGTCCGTAATTCACCCACGATCCCATCGAGGGCTTCCCTCCGAGCAAGGAGCCCGAATTCATCATCAACATCGCCGAGCCATGAATCGGCGAATCCGCCGTCATGGAATGAAGGAACGCCATATCATCGACGCACTCACCCAAATTGGGAAAAAGGTCGGAGATATACTTTCCGCACTCCCCATACTGTTTGAATTTCCACTTCGGCCCAACCACGCGGCCTTGGTTCTTCTTCCCGCCACGACCGAAGGTCTTCATCTTGACCGTTTTCCCATCAAGCGGATAAAGCTCCGGCTTATAGTCAAAAGTATCCATGTGGCTTGGACCACCATACATGAAGAGGAAAATGACCGACTTCGCCCTCGGCGCGATCATCGACTCTTGGGGAGCCAGCGGATTGGCATAAGAATCCAAGGTCGCTCCATGTGCTTTGTTGAAAAACCCTTCCTTCGCCAACATTCCGGTAAGGGCCACCGAAGTGAAGCCACCGCCGATATCGCGAAGAAATTCCCGCCGGTCAACCCGGCCGCAAAAAGTGTTCTGTGGATGTTTCATGGGTTCAGTCTAAGAAGATAAATTCATTTAAGTTTAATACAAGCAGCGCGAAGCGATCGAGCGCCTCCTCTTCGTTCAGACCATGCTTGTCGCGCATGGCATCAAAAAATTCATGGCTGTATTCCAGCTCCCTTTCTTTGGCCGGACGCGCCAGAGCCAGCTCGAGGCCAAGCCGGACACGGGCTTTGCGATCATCCCCGGCTTCTTTACGCAATCGCTCGGCGAAGACCTTAGCCTGATCATTCATGAACTTACTGTTCAAGAAACCCAACGCCTGAGTGGGCACCGTCGTCGCAAACCTCACCGGACAACTCGTATCAGTGTCGGCGACATCAAGATCTGCCAATTGCGGCGGCACCATCGAACGCTTCACCTTCACATAAATCGTCCGGCGCACTTCATCTTCAGGAGACGATCTCCCCCACGAGCCTCCCTTTTTTGACGAGGTCGCCAAAACCTCTTCGGGCAGCGGAACAAAAACACCCGGCCCACCCATTTTGCGATTCAGGGTTCCTGTAACGGCCAATATCGAGTCGCGAACTTCCTCCGCCGTCAGACGACGCATGTCAAAGCGCCAGAAGCTATTATTGTCAGGATCCTTCGCCAAAGCATCAGGATTCGCCTTCGAGGACATTTGAAATGTCCGCGACATCATGATCAACTTGTGCATCTTTTTCAGGCTCCATCCTTGCGCCACAAACTCCGTCGCCAGCCAATCGAGCAACTCCGGGTGAGTGGGATCTTCGCCTAGGAAACCAAAATCATTCGAGCTGCGACAAATTCCACGCCCGAAGTGATGCTGCCATACGCGATTCATCATTACACGAGCCGTTCTCGGGTTATCATCCCGGGAAATCCACTTCGCCAGAGCGGTCCGCCGCCCACTGGAATTGCGCCCATTCTCCGGAGCCTCAGCCTTCAATTCTTCGCCTCCAAAAATCCCCGGAATTCTTGGGGCCACCTCCTTTTCCTTATCCTCGGCATTGGCACTGCCGCGAATGTGCACGTAGGTCGGAGGAAGATCTTTTCCGGTTTCCCTCGCCGTCAAGATCTCCACTCCCGGCTTGGGCGGATCAGCTTCCTTTTTGCGGATCTCATTCTTCAGACGCTTCCAGCGATTCACGAGGTCCTTCTCCGCCTTCGCTCCCTCCTTAGACTTGAGTACTTTTTCCAGAGAGAGTGATTTACCCGATGGGATACCGGCCCCAAAATCAAAAAACTGTCCTCCGCTTGTTTGAGTGACAAACGCCGCGATCACATTGCGTCCTACCTGCAGAGAATCGAGGAATCTCTTATCCGCGGCAAAGTCATCGTAGTCATCCCGGAAACCCTCACGCTTAATCACCGGTTGTCCGTTGACGAAAATCTCGACACCCTCGTCATGATGAAGACTCAGGCTCAGCCTCTTCGGAATCTCTTCAAGCAGAAATGAAGTCTGCAACCATAGCTCGGGAGTATTCCACTTGGTATGCACAACCATCTTTGGCCCCTTCGTTCCGAATCCGGCCTTCCCTTTCTTCCACTGATGATTCTCAGCGCGAAACCCCACCTCGGACCATCCGTCGACAACCGTTGTCGAGTAATGCCATTCCTGAGGAGTCTTTGTCCGGGCATCAGAAACCAGCCAGCGAACGGGCTCCACCGAAGCGCCATCCTTACCGACCGTCCCTTTCCCAAGCGATGTAAGAAGCTGGTTTTCGATCTTGGCACGTTCCTTTTTAAGATTCTCAATGTGACGATGGTGTGCCACCATCGTCGCCTCGTATTTATCATCAATACCTTCGAATACCATTTTCTCCACCGGGCCCCTGCCACGTGAAAATGGCACGATCCCTCTGAAGAAGGACATGAAGCTATAGTAGTCTTTCTGCGAAATCGGATCGCCCTTGTGATCATGACAACGGGCACATCCCACCGTCATTCCCAATACAACCTCGGTCGTAGTACGAACATTGTCGTCGAGAATATCGTAGTAGGCCTGCTTCCTATCGGAGGGCTCATCGTCCCACTGCATCAAATGATGAAATGCCGTCGCCGACATGGAATCGAAAGTCGGCTTGGCCAACTCATCTCCAGCCAACTGCTCGGTCAAAAATTGAGTGTAGGGTTTGTCCTCGTTGAGAGCCTTGATGACATAATCGCGATAACGCCAGACAAAGGGCTTGTCGCTGTCCCTCTCGAAACCATTGGTCTCGGCATAACGAACCAAGTCCAACCAATGACGTGCCCACTTTTCCCCGTAAGCGGGTGAAGCCAAAAGGCGATCGATCACCTTTTCCCAGGCCTCGGGAGACTTGTCATTTTCGAATTCCTGCACTTCAGAAAGAGAGGGAGAAAGCCCGGTCAAATTGTAGTAGGCCCGACGAATCAACTCCGCCCGAGGAGCCGGAGCATTAGGATTCAGCCCCATCTTATTCACCCCATCATAAATGAAGGCATCGATCGGAGCTTTCCACTCAGTATTGCCCACAACCGGAACATCCGGGCGCGCCATTGGCTTGTATGACCACCGACTTTTGCTGAACTCGTTGATTGTGGTGATGGATTTGTCGTCCTCCTCCATCTCTACGAGGACATCCGCGTCCTCCGGAGTCCAAGGCATTCCCCGCTTCACCCAGTCCGACAAAACGCCGCGCGCCTCTTCGGACAACTTTCCTTTCGGCGGCATTTCGAGATTCTCGTCTTCATAGCTGATCACATGAAGAAGAAGACTCTTCTCCGGTTCCGCCTCATTGAAGGCCGAACCATGGTCTCCCCCGATTACAATCCCCTTCCGGCTAATCATCTGAAACCCGGATTTCACCTTCGGATGACCCTTGGAATCCTTACCGCCATGACAACGGAAACAATTCTCCTCAAGCAAAGGACGAACCTCCTTGGTGAAAAAGGAGACATCCTCCGGTGAGAATTCCTTGGCTGATAGACACGGAACAAAACCGCATATCAGCATTCCTAATAATTGCTTCCTCATCTTCATCCTTCTGAATCCCACCCAAGTTTACTCGAAATCACGTCGGCTGCAGCCCGAATCTTTTGGGCCACCCCGTCCAAATCACAGTCCGGCAAACGCGATGACGGTGCCGTAATCCACAAAGCCGCAATTGGATCATTTTTCCCATTAAAAATCGGAGCTCCCACACAATACTGCCCTTCTCTCTCCTCCGATAAATCAAAGCCATAGCCTCTCTTCCGGACTTCATCAAGATGAGACAAAAACTCATCCCTATCCAAAATGGTATTCTCAGTGAAATGAGTAAACTCCATGCGATCAACAATCTTCCGACACTCTTCATTAGGCAAAAAAGCCAGGATCGCTTTCCCCGGCGCCGCCGTGTGCAACACAAAGCGCGTTCCCGGATCCACCGAAAACTGGAAGGCGTGAAGCCCCGGAACCTGATCCAGCACTACGCCCTCGCTCCCCGTTAAAGTCCCCAAAAGAACAGTCTCCTTCAGCTGGTCCCGCAGAGTCCGCATGATACCGAGCGACTTCTCAAAAAGATTCATCTCCGACACTGAAGACGCACCCACCGTCACAAACTTGGAAGTCAGACGGTATCTCTTACTCGGCTCCAGCCGCTCAAGATACCCTGACTCTTCCAAAGTCACCGCAATTCGGAAGGCACTATTCTTGGGAATAGCAAGGGCCTCGCACAACTCGGTCACATTCAAGCCCTCAGGGTGTAACCCCAACAATTCAACCAAAGCCAGCGCCCGGTCCAAGATAGGAACCCGATAGCGACTCCGGTCAGCATTTTGCAGTTTGTTTGCCATTTGAAACGCGTTTCCCAATGAATTACAGGCCACGACAAACCGATATTTCACTTTCTGCACCAAAAATCAAACCTGACGGACAGTTTTTTAGCGACCACAATCATCAGACACTCAACTCCTCCATAATTCCTCAAAAAAATCGCGATGATCTTCCACGAAGGGGCAAAAAAGTCCGTCCCACACCTCGCACCACTCTTCCTTCTTGAAATTCGACATCTTGCAAATGCAGTTCGATCCCAAGAGTCAAAACTTATTCCCGAAGACGCCTCAATCCGGCCAGCGCTTGATTGAAGCCCGCTGAAAAATCCAGAAAAAGCCCTTTGCCTGCCGAAAGTTTCGTTTTTACGGGCATAAGTATCTTGCAAAAAATATTCATAAGAACATGTTGTTCATATTAACACTATAACCAAATTAGAGATCCTCGCGGACGCTGCCAAGTATGATGCCTCCTGTGCCAGCTCCGGCGCCTCTAGAAAAGACTCCTCTACCGGAAAAGGAGTCGGCTCAACCGGTGGGGTCGGCATTTGTCATTCCTATACACCCGATGGACGCTGCGTCTCGCTCCTAAAGATCCTTCTTACCAACGTCTGCCTCTACGATTGTCACTATTGTATCAACCGTCGTTCAAGCAACGTCCGCCGGGCACGATTCACCGCCGAGGAGGTCGTTTCTCTGACTCTCGATTTTTACAAACGCAATTACATCGAAGGCCTCTTCCTCAGTTCGGGAATCGTGCGCAGCGCCGACTTCACCATGGAGCAAGTGGTGCAAGTCGCGCGGACGCTTCGCGAAGTCCATCACTTCAGGGGCTATATCCATCTCAAGACCATCCCAGAAGCCTCGGACGAACTCATCGCCCAGGCTGGAAAATACGCCGACCGCATCAGCATCAATATCGAGCTCCCTCAACAAAAGAGTCTCAAGAATCTCGCGCCGGAAAAAAACATCTCCCGCACCAGGGAAGCGATGCACAAAATCAGCGACAAAATTTCCGAAAGCAAAGCGGAGAAGAGTTGCAAAAAGTCGCCCTTCGCGACCGGGCAGAGCACCCAGATGATCGTGGGGGCCGACCAATCACACGACGCCCATTTTCTCAGACGCGCCGGTGAACTCTACGGAAATTTCCAACTCCGGCGCGTCTACTACTCGGCCTTCAGCCCCATACCGGATTCCTCGATTCGCCTCCCACTAAAATCGCCTCCCTTGGTCCGTGAACACCGTCTCTACCAAGCTGATTGGCTCATGCGCTTCTATGGATACAAAGTTGATGAAATCACCACGAAAAACCAACCCAACCTCGATCTGGATATCGACCCAAAGCTTTCCTGGGCGCTGCGTAATCGCGACTTCTTTCCCATCGATCTTAACAAAGCCGACTACGAAGTAATCCTACGCATCCCGGGCCTTGGAGTGCGGAATGCCAAACGGATCACCACGGCCCGCCGCTTTCATCACATCCGCGTGAACGATCTCATCAAGATGCGGGCCAATTTGAAAAAATGCCTCCCCTTCATAATCACCGCCGATCATCAACCTGCCTCACTCGAACTGGATTCCGAAAAAATCCGAGCTCTCCATGCCCCTCCCGCGCAACAATTGGAACTCGATTTCTCCGCGCCTATCCCCAAAAGCGAAGTTATCGGAGGTGAGTTCTAAACGATGAGAACCATCGTCCATCCCACAAAATTCGACGACTGGCGTCGGGTCGCCCGATCCCTCCTCGCTGCTGGAATCCCACCGAAGGATCTTCTTTGGCAGAGCCGCGAACAGTTCGGGCTTTTCTCCGAAGCACCACTGCCCCCAGGCACCGGAAATCTCCCCAGAGTTCCCCAGGCCTTTATCGACCTCGCCCGCACCGTCTCCTGCCATCGCTCGGGAGATCAATGGGCACTCCTCTACTCCCTTCTCTGGCGACTCACCCACGGTGAAGCTCATCTCCTCGCGCTTTCCACAGACTCTCAAATTCACCGCGTCAGAACGATGGCAAAGCACATCGGACGCGACATTCATAAGATGCACGCCTTTGTCCGGTTCCGAAAAGTCAATGACGCACCGGAAACCAATCGCGAGCAATTCGTCGCCTGGTTCGAAACCGAACATCGCATCGTGCGCCTCACCTCCGCCTTCTTTCGTAAACGCTTCACCGGCATGGATTGGTCCATTCTCACCCCGGACGAATGCATGCACTGGGACGGCCAGAAAATTCACTTCACCGACGGTGTCGACAAAACCCAAGCCCCCGACTCGGACTCCCTCGATGAGCTTTGGAAAACCTACTACCGCAACATCTTCAACCCCGCCCGCCTCAAGGTAAAAGCAATGCAATCCGAGATGCCCAAGAAATACTGGAAGAACCTGCCCGAAGCAGAAATCATCAAGGAACTCATCGCCACTAGCAGCGAGACCACCCGGGAAATGCTGGCAACTCCCTCTTCACCCGAAAAGCCAGCCCCCGATAACACCTATCTCGAAAAACTCCGCCAATTGGACAGAAACCCGAAGACAAATTCCCCTCCTCGCGCATAATCCCTTATGACACGAAACATTCTCCTCATTGGAGGCTCCTCCGGCATCGGATTGGCGACAAAAAACCTCTTGGAATTACAAGGCAACGAAGTCATTGCCACTTCCCGGAGCACTTTCGAAGCCACCAACCCGCAAGCCACTCTTAGCATTCCTGAGAGCCTTGATGGCTTGGTCTACTGCCCCGGCACGATCAACCTCAAACCCTTCCATCGACTTACTGATCAGGAATTCCTCGCCGACTGGGAAGTCAATTTTCTGGGGGCTACCCGCGCACTGAGACTTGCTCTTCCNTCNCTNAAAAAAGCGCCTTCCGCCTCCGTCGTTCTCTTCAGCACNATCGCTGTNAAATGCGGCATGCCCATGCACGCCAGTATCGCCACCGCNAAGGGCGCGGTCGANGGACTCACCCGAAGCCTCGCCGCNGANTGGGCCCCNAAAATTCGNGTGAATGCCATCGCTCCGTCTCTCACCGAAACNCCCCTNGCTGCCGGAATTTTGGCCGACGATAAACGCCGCGAAGCNGCAGCCGAGCGCCATCCTCTTAAGATGATCGGACAAGCAGAACACAGCGCGGAACTGGTCAGCTATCTCCTCTCAGACGCTTCACGGTTCACTACCGGGCAAATCCTCCGCCCCGACGGAGGTCTCTCCAGCCTTCGCCTTTTCTAGCCTCACGCCGCATCCTCATTCGCCGTCAGCCCTGAAGCGATCTTACGCGCCATTCGCGGAAAAAGAATAAAGTGTAAAGGGAGGACCGAATACCAATAGACCCGCCCCAACAAGCCCTTCGGACGAAACGTCGCGGTTTGTTTAAGGCCGGTTTCGGAGACCTCAAACTCGAGCCATGCCTCGCCGGGCATCTTCATTTCCGCCACGAGCATCAACCTCGCCACCTCGGAATCTCGGTCTGCTAAAACCACTCTCCAAAAATCCAGCGCGTCACCGGGAATCAATTCGGTTGGATGTCGACGACCTCGCCGCAAACCGGTTCCTCCAAAAAGTCGATCCATCCAACCCCGGCATTTCCACGCCCAATTCATACTGGGCCATCCCCGCTTCCCCCCGACAGACCAAAGCGTTTCGATCACATCTTCACGGGGTGCTTTTAAGGGAACAGATCGCCCGTCTTTTAACACCCCGTGATCAGGAACCCGCACCACCTTCAAAAAGAACGGATCAATATCTCCCGAGGCCAGAGAACCAAACCAAGAGGAAGGAACCCTGTTTTGAGCGATATTAACGAAAGCCTTCTCGATCGCCTCCTCGTAGCTCAGTAATATCTGGGGGATAATCTCTCTTACTCCCTCATCGTGGCAAACCGTTTCATTGATTAACGATTCCACCAAAGTTTGAGCCAGCGGGTAACTCGTCGCGGTGACCAAATAAAGCCACTTTGCGGAAAGGCCCGGACTCAAAAAAGGAACCGAAATAATTGATCTCCGTAATCCCCTTGCCTCCGCATAACCAACAAGAAGATCCCGATAGGTAAGGACCTCGGGACCACCAATGTCATACTCCTCTCCCCACATTTCTCTCTGCCCCAACACTCCAATGAGATAGCCCACCACATTGCGAATCGCGATGGGTTGGCAGGGAGTCTCCGTCCACTTTGGCGTTAACATGAAAGGCAACTTTTCCGAGAGATCACGAATGATTTCAAAAGAAGCCGATCCCGAACCGACGATAACAGAGGCACGCAAGGTTGTTACCGGAACATCACCGTTTCGAAGAATGTCATTCACTCTCTCCCGCGACTGCAGATGGGGTGACAAATCGCCCTCGGGAATTAAACCACTCAAGTAAACGATCAGATTAGCCCTGATCCATTGCTGAAAGGCCCTCGCACAGGCCTCCTCCTTCTCATGGAAATCAGCACCCGACCCCATCGAATGCAGTAAATAATAGGCCACATCGATGTCATCAGGAACAGGGGGCAGCTCTTTGAGAAAGTCAGCCTCAAAAAAAGCAAGCCTTCCCTCGTCAATAAAAGCCGAAAATTGTCCAGTAGGAAACCGCTCAACTGAACGAACCTGAACCGTCACCCGGTAACCCTCTTCCAGAAGCTCTGGAAGAAGGCGCAAACCGATGTATCCATTGCCGCCAGTTAGGAATATATGCATTCCTGGGGACTATGGTCCAATCCCGGGATCTTTCAAGGCAGCCGAACACTGGAATTGAAGCGACAAACCTTAAAACCGAAATCCAATCGAAGCCTCAAAGGCCAAACTATCCTCCGTGATAAATTGGTCACCCAAAAGCTGGAAGTCATCGCGGAAGATATACCGTGCTCCGGCCTGGGCCACCACCCCACTTGGGAAGTGCGCCCGAAACCCAGCAAAAGCCTGCGCTACGAAATTTGCATCCGAATCAAGTTCATCATCAAAGCGATCATCGATACTCACCAGCTCGATTCCCGCTCCGCCTCCGGCGTAGAAAGAAAGCGCACCGTTCAATTTGGCCTCCACCTCATAGTTCGCCGTGATGTTGACGAAAGAAATGTCTCCACTCTCGAAAAAACTGAACCCGCCAGGATCCACGAATTCAAGGATGGCCTCATCTCGATGACCTAAGATGTCCAGAAAGACCGAGTGGGCTACCGAATCATCTTCGTAAATTATTCCGCGAATCTGACCAAAGCCATAGGCCGTGCCGGGCTTATCCAAGTATCCGCCTCCAATAACCACCGCTCCTCCGGAGTAACCGAATTGCGCTTGCGAAATGGCGACAGAACAAATCAAGGACAGAGCCGTGAACAGACAGTTTTTCTTCATAGTATTTTTCATCTTTTTTTAAGCTAATCTTTCTTGCGATAAGAATCCGGACTCACAGAGACGGCGCGAATCCCGCGATCATATTCGTAATCATCATATTCGTAATCAACATCCTCGTCACTCCACGATCCCCCTCCCAAAAGCTTCTTCAGCGGGGGCAATTCACGAAATCTCTGCTGATAAGCCCGCTCCGCATTGTCCACTTTCACCACCTTGATCCGACTTAGGAACTTCCGCTCCGGCAAGTGCGCACCCGTTTCCGAAAAAATCGTGGTATCCCTCGCTCCCCGATGAAAACCAGAGAGAACGCCCCCCTTGCTCACATAAAAGCGATTCCCAGAGCTATACGCTACTGCCAAATGACTCCCCTTCTTCACCAGCACATTGCTGCGCAGGACCGTCCGACTCACCTGAACACCCGGCGCAGCCACCTGGTCCCCATCCACCATTCGGAATGACGAACAGCTCACCAAAACAAGGTTAAAGCCAATCATAGCACCAACGAACTTACGCACACAATATTGAACGCAGGGGCGGCTCACTTTATTCAGAACTAATTCCCCTTTCCCTCTTTTAAGCGACAGTAATATCGCTGCCGAAGCCTTCTTCTCGCACGGAGGAGCAACCGTCACGATGACGCCGCCCTCTGGAGGAATCGTAAAAGCGAGCATTGCGACCGGAGCCATCATTCGCCTCCCCGCCAAATAAAGAACACATGATTCTCCCGAGTTGCTCTTTTGCTAAATATACTTTAGAAATATTAATGATTCGATTTTTCGCGTTGCTTCTCTCTCTCACGACTGCCCTCCTGTTCTCTTCCTGCAGCAGTCAGGTCGAGGCCGGGGATCCAGTCACCTACAGAAGAACAGCGAAACGAACAGCCGCCTACCACAACGGCTGGGCCTACGCCCCACGAGGTGCTCCCACCAAGGTCAAACTGGCCATCGCCGCTGGAAACCGCCTCCAAAACAAGCCCTACAAATGGGGCGGTGGCCACGCCCGACTCAATGACTCCGGCTACGATTGCTCCGGCGCCGTCTCCTACGTCCTCCGCGAAGCCGGACTCATGAACGGTCAAATGTCCTCGCGCGGTTTTCTGAACTACGGCAAGAGAGGCTACGGGAAATGGATCACCCTTTACGCCCGCAATGGCCACGTCTTCATGACCGTCGCCGGCCTACGTCTTGACACGGGCGGCTCCAGCCGACGAACCGGCCCCCGATGGAAACCATGGACGCGAAAATCCACAGGCCACGTCGTTCGCCACCCACCCGGATATTAGCGCTCTTCCCACACTTTCATCTCAGTGACATTGGGAAAGCCCAATTTCTTAACCAAACTCCCACTCCCCTGCGGAACCACAATCCCCTGTCCGGCATCAATCTCGAGAAGTGATTTTTTATGCAGGTGATCAAAGTGCGCATGCGATACCAACAAAAAATCCAACTCCGGCAGATTGTTAAGATGCAATCCCGGCTCTATTTGACGCTTCACCGGCCCGTGCCAATTCGCCCAATTGGGATCAAAGATAATGGAATGCCCCTCGGGGCTTAACCAGAAATGATGCGTGCCCAATTCAGGTCGCCCGTAACAAGCCATCCTCAGGCGGCATCAAAATCGGCTCGTGAGTTGAACCCTCACGTTTCTTATGCAGCTGCAGAATCAATCGATGACGCCAAAAATAATAATTGCGCGCCGGCCACCCTCTCTTAGGCAGGACTCCGGAATACCCTTCCCTCTTTTCAGACTCTTTCGCCATCTCTGCTGTCTTAGACGATCACCGACGCAATTTCTTCCGTCCAATATTTCGCTAATCCCGCATAGTCGGTATTTCCCTCCGCGTAGGTGATTCCACGTGACACATTGATCACGCTGGCTGCCTGCCTCCCGCTGCCCTTGAGCGCGTCGATACTTCCACCCTGTGCCCCCAGCCCGGGAATGAGCAAAGGCACATCGGGAAGATTCGCGAGAACATTTTCGTCAGCATTGGTCAGACCAACCACCAGTCCGGTCGTTGTTTTTCGTCCCTCACTCGCTGCCCGGTCACAAAGATCACCGACCCGTTCGAAGAGCGCCTTTCCTTCACAATCTCTCCGCTGAAAATCAACACTGCCGGGATTCGAGGTCACCGCGAGAAGATACACCCCCTTCCCGTCCCAATCGAGAAATGGCTCGAGCGTATCGTATCCCAGAAATGGATTCAGCGTCACCGCATCAACCCCCCAGTTTTCAAAATAGGACCTTGCGTAATACTTTTGGGTCTCTCCAATATCACTCCGCTTGGCGTCCAAAATAACTGGAACCTCATCTGGCATTTCCTCCAACAGCTGTTCGAGAATCTCAATCCCGTGGAGCCCCATCGCTTCGAAATAGGCCATGTTCGGTTTGAAGGCTGCGGCATATTCCGCGGTCTCACCTACTACCCGGCGCAAGAACTCAGCAATCCCGTCAACTCCTCCTTTCGTGGAATCCGGGCGAGGATCTAACCCCACACAGAGCGCGGACCCGGTTACTTCCAGACGATTCTTGAGACGATTAGCGTAGGTCATGGAAACGTTCTAACCACCTCTGCCCATCTTCACAAGCGCTAGCCCTCCGATTTCCGCCTCATCCGAAATGCCATGATCAATAACACAAGCGCCACAAAAAAAATCCCGGCATTCTCGGCTAATTTCAGCGGATAATTCACCGGCTCGCTGCTCTTACTAAAACATCCACAATTGATGTTCAGCCCCTTGGACCAAGCATCTAAAAGCGCCCAACAAAAGGACGCCAACATTCCCATGATAATCACAAGCCCCCCCGACTTCCCAAATCCACTGATCACCGCCAGGCCTGCAAAAACCTCAACCCACGGCAGAGTGTAAGTGACCACCGCATCATAAGGCTCGTTCAAAAACTCAAATTGGTAATTCCCCACCGACTCCAAAAATGCCTGTAAATCCTGCAACTTTACCACCCCACTCCAAACGAACAATCCCCCCAAGCACCATCGAAGCAACCATTCCAATATCTTACCCTTCGTCATCCCACGCGGAAAATACCACAGACTCCCCCTAAATTCTGTCAAAAAGGTTGGATTCTCTGCCGCGCGATTTACTCTGGAACCTCTCTCATGAAATGGTTGTCCCGCCTCCTTTCGGTCACCGTAATTTCCATCACCATATCCAATATCACCTGCAGAAAAGGCAAAATCACCCCTGGCCTAATCGGAGACCTAAAGGAGATCTTCCCAGGCCTCAGTATTTCCGGGGCCGAAATTTGGACCGATGGAGCAGGAAAAGTCTCCTTTCCCACTGAAATCCCCTCCCGCTATCACCAACGCCTGCGCAACCTCCTCATTGACGTTCATCCTCCTTCCTGAATTGCTCTCTTTTCATTTTCCACAAAAGCACTAGATTTCCGACATGCTCTCTTCCAAGACAAGCCTCTTGCTCCTTCTGGGTGCAACTCTCGCTTTTTCTTCCTGCAGTTCCGACCCTGATCAAGCACGCCTCTCTAGCGAAGCCCGCGCTCTCGACGGACTCGCCCAGGGCCTTTACAACGCCTCCTACGACGCCGAAAAAGCAGGCCAAGTCAGCAGCGCCGTCAAAGGCTACAAAAAGATCAACCGCCTCTATCCGATGTCCCCTGTCGCGGCCGATTCACAATACCGCGTCTCCCGTCTCCTGCAAAACGATGGGGAACTCCTCAAAGCCTTCGAGTCATACGACAGCTTCCTCAAAAACTATCCCGCCTCGTCCCACTACGCCGACGCGATGAAGCAACAGGAAGTCATCGCCCACAATGTCGCCAACGGTCAGATAAAAAATTCCTTTCTCGGATGGAAATCACGCATCGATGCCAAACGTACCGCCGAGATGCTCACCAAGGTCCGCAACAATGCCCCTCGTTCCGTCTCCGCCGAAAAGGCCCAGTTTACCATCGGCACGGTATACCGGAGCCGCAAGAATCCACAGAAAGCTATCGAAGCCTTCCGCGGTCTCACCCGGGACTACCCGCTCTCCCAATATGCCTCTGAAGCGCAATACCAAATCGGCGCCATGCTTCTCGATGAAGCCAAAAGCGGAAACCAGGACGCCGCCAACCTTGACCGCGCCCGCAACGCGTTCGAGGACCTCCTCATTCGTCACCCGGGCAGCAAGCGCGCGGCCGATGCCAAGCGCCAGATTGCCAAAATTTCATCTGGAGACATCCAGCGCTCCTACGACATTGCCGAGTTCTACCGCAAGAAAGGGCAAAACAAGTCAGCCATTCTCTACTACAAGGAGGTCGTCCGCACCTCCAAATCCGGCCCCCTTCGCAGTAAGGCTCAGGCCAAAATTTCCGAACTGGGAGGATCTTAACCACTCATGATTCGATTCTTTCTCACCCTCTGCTGCTCCAGCCTTCTTTCGTCCTGCGCAGGATATCGGATTGGCGGTGAAAAGCCGAAGCATCTCGCCTCAGTCAATTCTCTTTACGTGCCGCTCGCCAAAACACTTACTTTGTTTCCACGTTCGGAGGCCCTCACCACCAACTTTGTCGTCGACGCCATCACCCGGGATGGCACTTACAAAATAGGCACCACATCCAATTCTGACGCCACATTGCTCCTCACCCTCGAGGAAATCATATACCGCCAAACGACCTCGGACCGACGGGACACCCTCCGCTCGGAGGAACTCACCCTCGAAGTGAAAATTAGCTGGCAACTCGTCGACCCAAAACGTCCGGGGAAACCGCTCGAAGAGGGTTCCAATAGCGGGCGCACCCGTCTCTTCGTCGACGACAACCTGCAAACTGCCAGGGCCAATGCTCTTCCCGACGCCCTCCACCGCGCCGCTCAATCGATTGTCTCTCGCATCGCCGATGGATTCTAAAAACTCTCCACATGTCATCTTCGTCCCCACTCCAATCGGGAATCTCGGCGACATCACCCTGCGGGCCATCGAGACCCTGCGCAAAGCCGATCTCATCGCTTGCGAGGACACCCGCCACTCTCTGCGCCTTCTCAACCATCTTGAGATTTCCCGACCACTCATTTCGCTCCACGATCACAACGAGCAACATCGCATCCCCGAACTCATCACCCGCATAAAGGGCGGCGAAAAAATCGCCATTATCTCGGACGCCGGCACTCCCTGCCTCTCCGATCCCGGGCACCGCTTTCTCAAAGCCTGCCGCGATCAAAACGTCGAGTTCACCGTCCTCCCTGGCCCCTCCGCCATCACCACCGCGCTCGTCGCTTCCGGATTTCCACCTCACCCTTTTTCCTTCCACGGATTCCTTCACGTCAAAAAAGGCAAACGCGGCAAGCAACTGCAAGCCGCTCTTGACTCTGCCGAGACCACTCTCTTCTTTGAATCCCCCCACCGGCTCCCCTCGACTCTCACCATTCTCAAGGAACTCGCACCCGACACTCCAATCTGCGTTGCCCGCGAATTAACCAAGACTTTCGAAACGCTCCACCACGGCACCTCTACCGAACTCGACGCCTACTTTTCCGAACGAAAAGTGAAGGGCGAAATCGTCCTCCTCATTCCTCCCCACTCGGACAGATGAGAGTAGACAAATGGCTCTGGTCCATCCGGCTCTATAAAACCCGCGGCCAGGCATCACACGATTGCTCGGCCGGAAAAATTAGACGTGCGGGCAAAGCCCTCAAGTCGAGCGCGGCCTTAAAAGTTGGCGACTCGATCGAGGTCCCCTCGCCCGACGGTACTTACAAACGTATCATTGAGGTGATCCAGCTCATCGAAAAACGCGTCGGGGCTCCCCTCGCCCGCGAAGCATACAACGACAATACGCCAGGTGAAATCCTGGCCGAAGCCGAGCGCCGTCGGCTAGCTAATAGAAAAAACCGCGAGCAACGCCGGGAAGGCGATCAAGGCCGCCTCACCAAACGCAAACGCCGCCAATGGGCAGAAGGCGAGAGCGGAGGATTTTTCTAATTCACAAAACGCAGTCACACATTAGCCCCGGGCCAACTATTTTCCGGCCTTTTTGAGAACATCTGCGATCAGCACAGTCTTCCCATTCTGACGCTTGCTCTCGTCGGCCGCCTCCATGAAGGCGAAGAGTTCGATGGTTTCCCCCGCGGAGACGGGCGGCTTTCTGGTTTTGAAAAACTTGACCACTTCCGCAACGAGAGGCTGATAGCCGTCAAAAGATCCGACCTTGGCCTCGCCTTTTTCGCCTTTAGCAATTCCCGAGTATCCCTTCCCTTCCAAAAAGATTCCGGTGCGATTTCCCTTCCAGATTCCCGTCACCACAATTTTCCCTTCTTCGGTCGTGCTTCGAATGACCGACTCGCAGCCTCTCCCCATCACAGTGAATAACGCCTCACATCCATGCACGCCATACCAGAAGAGATCCGGATGATGTTCTTCAATCTTCGCCGGACTGCTGGTCTGAGCTGAAAGCACTTTTCCAATCGCACCATTCCTCACCGCCTGAGTCGCTTTTCCATATCGTAGAGACGACGACGAAAACACCGGAACCTTGGCCGCTTGGGCCAATCGAAATATCTCCAGAACATCCCCCAAAGATCCACCCATCGGCTTATCGAGGTAGAGGATCTTCTTGGCCGCGATCACCTTGCGAGCTTGCTCCAAATGCGGGCGGCCGTCGACCGACTCAATCATCACTGCGTCGACATTCTTGCAGAGTTCTTCGATGGTGTCATAAATCTTCACCCCATACTTCTCTTGAAGAGTTTTGGTATAGCCATCGACCCGCGAAGCGCTCGACTCGATATCCGGGCTCCCGCCTTTGAAGGCCGCAATCACTCTCGCTCCAGAGACATGGCCTTTCGCCTCGGGATTATTAATCGTCTCGGTGAAGGCCACTACATGTGAAGTATCGAGACCAATCATTCCAATCCGGATGACTTCCGCTTCCCCCGAAATAACCATTCCCAAACAAGCCAAAATTTTTCCAATTCGTCTCATCTTATAATCCTAGTTTGTCTAACACAGCAATGGTCGTGCGGATAGCTAACGCCACCGCGACAACCAATCCCGCCCATCCTAAATTAATGATCCAGGCAGGAACCTTTCGCTCCCCTGTTAAATCAGGTCGGGTTCCGAGGTAAAGTAAAGCCGCAGCCAAAGCCGGAATCCCCAAAACCGTGAGCGCCTGCGCGAAGATAATCAGGTTCACCGTGCTGTCCTTGTCACTCAAGGTCAATAAAGCCACCACCATCCCGCTCAGCAGAGCAACAGTGGTCAATCGCAAGGTCCAACCTTCTCCCAACCGCGACCCCGTCCCCAACGAATCCGAAAAAACCGTTCCCCCAATCAGGGCATTCACCAAAAACGAACTAAAGGCCCCCGCAAAAATCCCTAGGCAAAAAATCACCTTCGCCCAAGAACCGAACAAGGGCTGTAGCTGCACTGCCACTTCTCCAACATTGCCCAAGGCCACCGGCTCCGGCCAGCCGTAAAACACCCGGGTGGCCGTCATCAGAATCACGATCGTCAACAGCCCCATCACGCTAATGCTCAATGCCGAATCCTTCAATCCCCTTCCCGTATCGAGTAACTTCCACCCTTTTTCCTTCACCAAATAAGCCTGATAAAAAGCCCCACCCACCGAAAATGTCGTCCCCATCAATCCAAGCAACACCATCATGTCTGGTACTTGTGTCGACTCCACCGGCACGTATTTCTGTGGAGAAGAAAAAACGACAACGAAGTTAACCAGAAATGCCACCACCATCAAACCGATGAGAATCTTCATCAACGACTCAATGGATTGGTAAAGATAGCGCTTCCAGTAGAGACAAAAAATCACCAAGGCATTGAATGAGATCAAGATGATCGCCGGAGTCGCCCCGTCCATGAGCGAAAAATCCTCCGACTCAAACAATGGAGCAATCCCTGCAACAATCGCGACATTATTGGAAAATTGAAAAATCGCCACCAAACCAAAAACAATTACACCCACCACCACCGCCGCCGGCCTACCCAATCTCCTCGCCAACTGATCACACGGACTGTCATCATAAATTACCCCTATCCTTCCCGCCAAAGCCACCATCCCAAACATCAGCACCACCGCGAGAACAATCGCGACAATCGCCGGGTATCCGAATTGCGCCCCTACCTTAGAACTCGTCAAAATACTCCCGGGCCCTAACACGACCGCCGCAACGATAATGGCCGGACCGAAGGAATTCAGAAGTTGTTTGAAACGGTTCATCTAGGAAGTCTTGTTAAAATGAGCTCTCGCCTCTTCACGATCCAAGGGCAACTCTACCGGTTGCCCCTTCGCCACCGAAAGCAAAATCGCCCAGCCCAATTCCGCGGTAGAGGCTGAATTCACAAAACTCAAAAACGACTGCTCGCCCTTGCGCACGCAATCGATGAAGTGCTCCACACAGGAACCGGTCTGGTGCTCCATGACATCTCCGCTGTCAGGAGTCGTCGTCTCGTCGCCCCAGAAATGATCAAGCGAACGTCCCTCATCGAGCGGATAAACCCACTCCTTTCTCGTCTCGCTCTCGGACCAGTAGCGCACCTTGTGCGAACGCTCGAGATAGCTGTCAAAAATGAAGCCACCCTTCGTGCCATGAATGTTGTGATAGGCATCGTAACCATTCGCCTGATCGACATTCCCAAAACAAAGCCCGGTAGCTCCATTGCTGAAAGTCACGTGGATATTGTAAATCACATCCGCCTCAAAAGCGCGCGTTTGCTCTCCGCTGGCGGTGGCGTAAACCTGCACTGGCGTCGCGCCCTGAGCCGCCATGATATTCAGCATCACACTGAGAGCGTGGATGATTCCCATTCCTATGGCATCGCCCATGATCTCACGGCTCAGCTTCCACACCTTGTCTTCCGCAATGTTAATCGGATGCCGGTAGTTCACCTGCAGCTGCGTGATCGTTCCAAAGGCGTCGCGTTTCACCATCTCTTGCAAGCGATGCTCCATCGAATCGAAATTCATTAGGTAGTTGACGTAAGTGATCAACTCGGGATGCGCCTGAGCCAACTCAAGTTGATTTTCGAAATCAACGAAGGTCGTCGAGCAAGGCTTCTCACAAAAGACATGCTTTCCCGCTTCCAAAGCCGCGATCGATTGCAGACCGTGCGAACTATTCGGGCTGCATAGAAAAACGCCATCGATTTCTGGATTCGCCAGCATCGCCGCGTAATCCTCATAAAATGCCGATTCCGGTAACCCGATCTTCGCGAGCGATTCGACACCATTCCCCCGAGACCGTTGATGCAAAGCCACCACCTCAGCCTCCGGGTGCTCCGTCAACCGCTGCATCAAGGTGGATCCCATCCACCCTGCTCCGACAAATCCAATTCGAGTAAGCCCGCTGCTCATGAGCGGAGCATTCTGAACGAGCTCCCCCCAACGAAAAGAAAACAAATCCTCCAAATTTTGAGCTCAGAACGGAACCTCCCAGAAAAGCCACTGTAATCCCTATAAACTATGAAGCAAAAAGCTCTCATCACTCACTTTCTCGGCGACGGATTCATGCCTTGGATGATACTGACCCTCGCTCTTTTCCACCTTTACAGCTGACTTCTGAATTTCTCCCAAAAAAAAGCCGGACGGTTTCCCGTCCGGCTTTTGAAGGTTGTTTGGAAGCAGCGACTTACATCATGCCGCCCATGCCACCGTGGTCGTGTCCGTGACCGGCATCAGCAGGCTCAGGCTCGGGGATGTCGGTGATGAGAGCTTCAGTGGTAAGAAGAAGTCCGGAGATGGACGCTGCGTTCTGAAGAGCAGAACGAGTGACCTTGGTCGGATCAACCACACCAGCTTCGATGAGGTCAACATACTCGCCAGTTGCAACGTTGTAGCCGTTGTTTCCGGACTCGTTTTTGACGTGCTCAACAATGAGCGCGCCTTCGATTCCAGCGTTGGCTGCAAGCTGACGAAGTGGAGACTCGATGGCAGAAACAATAATGTCCGCACCAGTGGCTTCGTCGCCGGAAAGACCGAGGTCTCCGACTTGCGAAGTAGCACGGATCAGAGCGGTTCCACCTCCTGGAACGATGCCTTCCTCAACCGCAGCGCGGGTAGCGTGAAGAGCATCTTCAACACGAGCTTTCTTCTCTTTCATTTCAGATTCGGTGGCAGCACCAACGTTGATCACTGCAACACCGCCGGCGAGCTTGGCAAGACGCTCCTGAAGCTTCTCACGATCGTAGTCGGAAGTGGTATCGTCAATCTGTTTACGGATCTGGTTGACGCGGCCGGAGATTGCTTCGGATCCACCTCCACCTTCAACAATGACAGTGTCGTCTTTGCTGATGGTCACGCGCTTGGCCTCTCCGAGGTCTTCTAGCTCGATGTTCTCTAGCTTGATGCCGAGATCTTCGGTGATACAACGTCCGCCGGTGAGAACCGCGATGTCTTCGAGCATGGCCTTACGGCGGTCTCCGAATCCGGGAGCCTTGACGGCTGCGATGTTGAGGGTGCCGCGAAGCTTGTTCACGACGAGAGCAGCGAGAGCTTCTCCTTCGACGTCTTCGGCAATGATGAGGAGAGGACGACCGGTCTTGGCAATTTTCTCGAGCACTGGGAGGAGGTCCTTGAGGTTAGAAACCTTCTTCTCATTGATGAGGATGTAGGCGTTTTCAAGGTTAGACTCCATGGTGTCAGGATCAGTGACGAAGTATGGGGAGAGATACCCTTTGTCGAACTGCATTCCCTCAACAACGTCGAGAGTGGTTTCGATGCCTTTGGCTTCCTCCACCGTGATGGTGCCATCCTTACCGACCTTGTCCATGGCCTCTGCGATAATATTGCCGATCTCGACATCCCAGTTAGCGGAAACGGTAGCGACCTGCGCGATTTCCTTTGAATCGGAGACCTCCTTGGAAATGTCAGCAAGCTGGGCCACGATGGCTTCAGCTGCTTTCATGATGCCTCGCTGAAGGCTGATTGGGTTGGCTCCGGCAGTCACGTTGCGAAGACCTTCTTTGTAGATGGCTTCGGCGAGCACGGTAGCGGTAGTTGTTCCGTCACCAGCGATGTCGGATGTCTTGGAGGAAACCTCCTTGATAAGCTGTGCGCCCATGTTCTCGTAGGGATCATCGAGCTCGATTTCCTTGGCAACAGAGACACCGTCTTTGGTGACTGTTGGGGAACCGAACTTCTTGTCGAGAATTACGTTACGACCTGACGGTCCGAGGGTTGCTTTGACCGCGCGTGCGAGTTTTTCGACACCATGAAGGAGTGCCTGACGGGCTGCTTCGTCGAATTGGAGTTGTTTAGCCATTGTAGTGGTATTTCTAGTGTTTAATCGTTTGAGAAATTAGTCAGTGAGGACACCAAGGATGTCCGCCTGAGAGAGAATGAGGAGATCTTCGCCGTCAACTTTGACGTCGGTGCCACCGTATTTTGAGATAAGAACCTTGTCGCCGACAGCAACGTCAAAGACGATGTCTTTGCCGTTTTCGTCGGTTCCGCCGGTGCCGAGTCCGGTCACTTCAGCTTCCTGGGGTTTTTCCTGAGCAGAGTCAGGAAGGACAATGCCTCCTGCGCTTACTGCTTCTGCTTCGAGCCGCTTCACGAGGACGCGGTTTCCGAGTGGTTTAATACTAGCCATTGTTTTTTGTTTTTATTGTTTGTGGTTGGTTTTGCCCGCGATATCGCGGGCGAGAGTGTTTACTTTTCAGCGTCTACGACTTCGGCGTCGACAACCTTTCCTTTTGCTTGGCGAGGCTCGTCGCTTTCATCTTCAGCGGGAGCCACATCGGGTGCGGCGCCTCCCATGTCGGGCATCTGCGCTCCGGCAGCTTGCGCGGCCTGAGCGAGTTCGTTGAGAGACTTTTCGAGGTCCTCCGTGGTAGATTTGATGAGGTCGAGATCGTCGGCCTTGAGCGCACCTTTGAGGGCGTCGAGTTGAGTGGTGAGCATCTCTTTTAGATCGGCAGGAGCCTCTTCGGGCAGTTCGCTTACCTGCTTTTCGACCTGATAGACGATGTTCTCGCCCTTGTTCTTGATGTCGACGGCTTCGGCACGTTTCTTGTCTTCCTCGGCGTGAGCCTCGGCTTCGCGCTTGGCCTTTTCAATCTCGTCTTCGGACAGTCCGCTGGAGCCTTCGATGGAGATTTTTTGCTCTTTTCCGGAATTCTTGTCTTTGGCTGAAACGTGAAGAATCCCATTCGCATCGATGTCGAAGGTCACCTCGATCTGGGGCATGCCTCGCTGAGCGGGCTCAATTCCGGAGAGCTGGAAATTTCCAAGCAACTTATTATCGGCGAAGAGCGGGCGCTCACCCTGACAGATGCGAATGTCAACGGCGGGCTGGTTGTCAGCGGCAGTCGAGAAAATCTGGCTACGCTTCACCGGGATGGTGGTATTACGCTCGATCATGGCGGTGGCGCGGCTTCCTTCAGTCTCAATAGAGAGGGTGAGCGGAGTCACATCGAGAAGGAGAACGTCCTTCACATCACCCTGGAGAACACCTCCCTGAATGGCCGCACCGATGGCCACCACTTCATCGGGATTTACTCCCTGGTGCGGAGTCTTACCGGCGAGTTCATGAGCAGTTTCAACAACCTTGGGCATACGGGTCATGCCACCCACGAGAACGAGCTCGTCGATCTCGCCGGAACTGACGTCAGCCTCCTTCAAGCAGTCGGATACCGGCTTCTTGGTGCGAGAAAAAAGGTGGTCAGTCAGCTGCTCGAGCTTAGCGCGACTCAAGCTCAACTGAATATGCTTGGGACCGGTCTGGTCGGCAGTGATGAAGGGCAGATTAAGGTCGTAGTTTTGCGATGAAGAGAGAGCGATTTTGGCTTTCTCGGCTTCTTCCTTGATCCGCTGAAGAGCGTCGGGCTGACCGCTTAAGTCAATGCCTTCGGATGATTTGAATTCGGCCACGATGTAATCGATGAGCGCATTGTCCCAATCGTCACCACCGAGCTGGGTGTCACCGTCAGTCGCGAGCACCTCGAAGACACCATCGGAGATTTCCAATACCGAAATGTCGAAGGTTCCCCCACCAAGATCATAAATCGCTACCTTTTGATCCATCTTGGAATCAAGTCCGTATGCAAGCGAAGCAGCGGTGGGCTCGTTGATAATACGGCGCACTTTGAGACC
The DNA here is from genome assembly GCA_002729295.1 of Verrucomicrobiales bacterium. GTDB lineage: Bacteria > Verrucomicrobiota > Verrucomicrobiia > Verrucomicrobiales > Akkermansiaceae > SW10. Next base: position 33,900 of record PBTU01000058.1, read on the forward strand.
AGCGATTTCACCGGCTGCCTTCGTGGCATTACGCTGGGAGTCATTAAAATATGCGGGGACAGTGATCACTGCTTCCGTGATGGCCTCGCCGAGCTTGGCTTCGGCATCAGACTTGAGTTTACCAAGAATGATAGCTGCGATTTCCTGAGGAGAGTAGACTTTCCTCTCTCCTTCAACTTCCACTTGAATATGGGCATCGCCATTGTCAGCTTCCACTAGCTCGTAAGGGACGCGCTTGTCGTCAGCGGTAAGCTCGGAAAATTTACGTCCGATCAGGCGTTTGGCGGAGAAGACGGTGTTCTTCGCGTTCGTGACAGCCTGACGCTTGGCGGCCTGACCGACGAGTCGTTCTCCGTTCTTCGCAAAAGCGACAACAGACGGGGTGGTGCGCGCACCTTCCGAGTTTTCGAGGACTACTGGCTCACCACCCTCCATGACAGACATGCAAGAGTTGGTGGTGCCGAGATCAATTCCTAAAATTTTACCCATGATTTTTTTCCTTAAATACGATTGGCGCCAAAGTTCTTACCTGGCGATTCTGAAAGACTCCCTGCCCGCACCGTGCCAATTGCCGCAATCCTTTATTCTACGGGAAACTCCGCGACTTCCCCCAATGTTAGCGCGTCACTTTGACACGCATCACCCTGCAACCATTTGACACGTAGCGACAACTTGTCCTACTACTCTACCGCATCGATCGCCTCAGCGAGCATTCCTTTATAAATACCAGCAGGCACTTCGTAGCCGCCGAAGGTCCTCAGATGATCGGTCATCCATT
>PBTU01000059.1 GCA_002729295.1 Verrucomicrobiales bacterium
GATTGACCCTCACCGACAATTGGTTCGAGGCCGTCGGTGGCGGAGATCGGGTCGGGCTCGGGGAAGTCCGCTTTCTCGGCAACACTCCGGTCAATCCCAGCCCGGTCATCGAGACAGCCGGGCTCGTAGACTTTGGTTCATTCGGCAGCAACCCCGGCCCGAATCAGCACCCGCTTCAGATCTCCAACCTCGGGGGAGTGGAGGATCTCACGGTCACCCCAAGCCTTCCCATCGGCAGTTCTTTTTCTGTCGCCGAAGACTCCCTCACCATCGAAGCCGGGCAATTGATCGATCTCACGCTCACTTTCTTTCCATCCGCCGACGGCTGCTTTAGCGAAACCCTCACTCTCACCACCAACGATCCTGAAAACCCGCTCGTCGAAATCACTCTCATTGGAGCCGTCAATTGTGTCTTCCCGGATCCGCAACAGCCCGATTTCTCCAAAGAAGAGGGTGTTTTCAGCGAGGACTTCTCTCTCTCCCTCACAAGCTCCGAACCGGGAGCGACCCTCGTCTACACTCTCGATGGATCTCTTCCCGGTACGGACAACGGGTTAGTTTACGACAGTGCAATTTCGGTGACCACTTCCATCCAAGTACGAGCAGCCTCATTCTTCCCGGGACAAGCTCCGGCCATTCGAACCCGGTCCTATGTAAAACTTAGCCCGGATCTCGCAGGCTACTCTTCCAACCTCCCCATCATGGTCGTTGAAAACTTCGCGACTGGTTCCGTTCCCAACAAGAACTGGAGCACCAGCACACAAACCGGAGGCGGCTTACAACAATTGACCCGCCAGCCGGCTTTCCTCGGTATCTATGACCGCGACCTCACCGGTAACACCGCCGATTTCCAGAGCGCTCCCGATCAATCATCGCGCATTGGCATTCGTGTTAGAGGAGCTTTCTCCTCAACCTGGACCCCTAAACCCTACTCACTGGAAACCTGGAAAACCGACGAAGACAGCGATCGTTCGATCAAGATTTTGGGGATGTCCGCCGAATCCGACTGGATACTCTATTATCCCCACCCGGGATACGACCGGACGATGCTGTACAATACCTTCATCTGGGAATTGAGTCGGCAAACGGGACGATGGGCTCCGGAGTTTCGATTTGTCGATGTCTTTGTCAACGAGGACGGAGGAGATCTTACCTTGGCCGACCGCAAAGGAGTCTATGTCTTTCTCGAGAAACCAAAGCGGGACTCGAAGAGGATCGAATTCGACGAGCTCTCGCAAGACGGTTTCACAGGTGGCTGGATCAACAGCATCAACCGAATGGACCCCATTCCGGTGGAGGGATTTCCCGCCGAGAATGGAGCAACGACTCCCCAGTTCTTTCACACCGCCGGACCGAATCGAATCCAGTCCACCTCGCCAAACGTTTCCGGATCCGGCGATGACATTCCCCGCCAATACAATGCCTTCATCAACTTCGAAGATCCCAACGGATACGCAATCAGCGCTCCTCAACGGGCCGCCGTCGAGGAGTGGTATCGGCAATTCGAGGATGTCCTTTACGACAATGATATTTGGCAGGATCCCGACATCGGCTATCGGCGCCACCTCGATACCACGGACTTCATCGACTACTTCCAAATGCTCACTCTGGCGAAACAAGGCGATGGACTGCTTCTGAGTATGTTCCCCTGGGTTTCGTCGGGAGATCGTAAACTCCGCATGGGCCCCATGTGGGATTTTAACAACGGCGCCTACGGAGGATCGACGACCGGGACTCTCTACTTCCGCCCGGATCGTTTGTGGTATGACCGCCTCTTTGACGATCCTACTTTTCAACGAGAGTATGAAGACCGTTGGTTTGAGCTCAGAGGAGGTCCGCTTTCCAACGCGAACATGTCAGCGATCATCGACAGCCAGGTCGCTGAAATTACCACTGCTCTCGCCGACCAACAATCCGGGCTAAGCGCGTCCTCCTGGACCAGCCGGGTCGCCACGATGAAATCCTGGCTGCAAACCCGGGCAAACTGGATTGACTCCAACTTCCTCCCGCCCCCTGATTTCAGTTCAAATGGAGGAGTGATCTCTCCCGGATTCCAGCTCACGATTTCCAATACCACGGGAGAAAATGGAACAATCTACTACTCCACGGATGAGCGCGACCCCAAGGAAACCTTGACCGCTTTTGATGGTCAAATCATACCCTTGGTCTCCATGGAAATCTCCGCCCGTGTTCGCACTGATTCGGGGAACTGGTCCGCCATCCGCCGCGCGACCTTTGTCACTGGGACTCCGGCCAGTGCCGACAATTTAACCATCAGCGAAATCAACTACCATCCCTCGGAAAACTACCCCGCTACGGAATTTATTGAACTCCTCAATACCTCCCCTACCGAAATCATTGATCTCACCGAAGTGGCTTTCACTGCCGGCCTGAACTTCACTTTCCCAGTTAATACTCTCCTCGATCCGGGAGAACGCATCGTCCTGGTGGAAAACATTACGGCCTTCACAGACCTCTATGGCGACTTCATGAAAATTGCCGGGGAATTTTCTAAACTGACCAATCTCGCCAACTCCGGAGAGTCACTCGTCCTCTCCGCCGCCGATAGCTCCGTCATTGCCGACTTCACCTACAACGACAAGGATCCATGGCCCGAGTTTGCCGACGGTGAGGGGTGCACCTTGACTCTCATTCAGGCTCAAGCCAATCCGGAGCTATCGTTGGCATCGAACTGGAGATGCAGCGCCGCCCGCCATGGCTCTCCGGGCACTGACGATTCTCTTGTCTTCGCAGGAGAGCCCGACGATCTGCCCACCTTTGTCTTGGGAGTCACACTACCAGAGGCAACTCTCCCCAATGTCTATAAATTCAATGTGAGGCTTGGAGCCGATGAATTCATCGCCATTCCGCAGCGATCCGACGACCTGGTCAATTGGGAGGAAATTCCCATGCCGACCCAAGCTTCGGTGTTCAACGACGATGGCACCGCGACCTACCGAATCCCAATTGACAATCTTGATTCGCGGACCTTCCTGAGATTAGTCATCACCTCCCGATGAAGGATTGCGCAACTTGGCGGGAGGGCTTTTCACAACGAGCTCGTAGGAATGACCAACTAGCTCGGTCACCAAAGAAGCAGGGAGTGATTCATCAAACACGAGGGTATTCCAGTGCTCCCTATTCATTTGATAGCCTGGAACGATCTCCTCGTGTTCATCCCTCAATTCAAGGGTGCGTTCGGAATCACATTTGAGATTCATTCGTACGATTTCATCTTCAAACCCAAGAGTCGCGAACATCTCTCCGCAGACTTTATAAACAAGGACTTCAGGACAGAGGGGAGTTTCTTCAGTGCCCTCCTTTTTGGAAAGCACCATGGTCCAGGCATCATCAACGGAAAAAGACATCGTGGTTTTTGATTGAGTCAGAGGAGTGTGGCAGCAAGTCTTAGGGGTGTGAATTTTGATCTTATTGGTTTGCCTCATGAGACTGGCACACGGAAAGCCCAGAATCTTGGAGCAAACACCGCCCCTTCTTGTTGGCAGCAGCACCTGCTCTAAAAATGCAAACGGACAATGAAAATTAGCACATCTGCACTGAGATCATCATGACCTAGCAATCTATCTGGAGAGAAGGGATGCCTTTTTCAAAGAAGTCTAACCGACCACCGAGAGGTCACCCTGAATCGCGCGGCGGCGGTAGAGAAATTCAAAGAGGTTTCCTTCGTGTGGCTGCTCCCACTGAACGCGGTTCGTTGGGAAAGGCCCAATGTTGAGTCGCTCGATATTGTGGCTGATCATCAGGTCCTGCGACCAAGCTTTATCTTCGGTAAACGCACTCACGACGAGAGTTTCGCCGATACTATCAAGCATTTCCGACTGTGGCATCTCAACAATACTCGCGAAGGGAAACATGAACTCGGTGTTGGCCAGCGAGTGATTTTTGTCGTCGCAGGCAATTAGGGTAGGACGAAGATAGGTCTGCCCGTGAGCTTCGACCTTGCGATCTCCATCACGATGGGAAGCCGTGACATCACAGGCACCGGGCTCTTTGAGAAGGTCATCAATCATGCCGTCGATGCCCTCGGCCATCGCGGTATTTGCGAAACCGCAGAGGAGGGCGTTCTCGTCATCGCGTGCCAGCGGTTCAATTTGTGCCAACTTGGCCGCGAGAGCCTCGGCGATCTCATCGCGATGCGAGGGCACGAGAATGGACGAGGTATTGATGCAACTGCGTCCACCATTGGCTGAGATCGAAGTCACGAGAACATCGATGTGCTCTTCCCAACGATCGATGAAGTCTTCACCGATGAGGATTTTAGAACGTCCGGTGCCGTGAACCTGGATTGACTTGAAAGGAGCATACTTCCGCACCGTGACATCAGATCCAAAGGAAATTCCGGCGCCACAAGTGGTGAGCAAGGTGTCGCCACCCTCATGAGTGGTGGGATAAAATCCGAAAGCCTCTTTAGGGAAGCCCGCCTGAATCATCGCTTGAACGATTCGGAGTGGCGTAAAGGGGTCTTCCCGACCTGGCTTGAGGAGCACTGGGATTTTCATCACCAGAGCGGGCAGCCACAGAGAATTGACTGCCGGAGCATTACTCGGAAGGGAGACACCGAGAGAGGAGGTAGCGGGGTAATAATTGACGTCAAGCCCATCGAGAGAAGCCAGTCCGGCGTCAAACATCTCAAGAGGAATTCCACGGGTCAGTCCACTAATGACAGTGCGAATCTGAGACATTGCCTCGTAAATCTTTCCCATATTCATCTTCACCAAGGTGTGGGGAAGGCGGGTCAGCGCAGAAAGCGACTCGATATATTCCGCCGGGCTCTGGGTGGAGTCTCCGCAAGGAAGATCCGCGTGCATGAACAATTCGGCCGCCGCTTCACAGTAGTCCGCCAGCGTCTCCGCCGGGATGGCATCGAGAGCCGCCTTGGATTTTTCGATTTGGAGCAAATCGCGTCGGATGAGCCCAGGGTTGGCAGTGTGAGTAACGAGATTATCGTTCAACTCAACAAGGTCGGCGGAATGGTAATCCTCACCGAGGCGGAGAATGGGAATTTGCATAATGATAAAAGGAGCAGTTGGTTTTCGGGGTTGGCTATTTACGTTTAGCGATTGGCGCTTAATTTTTGGAGCTGACGCGCCGATGTTTAATAGACGCCCTCGATGACGGCCTTGGTGCCGCTTTGGAAAGGACGGACATCGCCCACTCCATCCCACGGAAATTCATCACACTCGGAACGTCGGATCGCTTCGTCACGCTCGAGGAACCGAGGCACGAAAAATTCCTTGGTCATGGTAGTCAGCTCAACGCGGCCATACTCGCCGTATTCGACGCCCTTGGTGGAATCCTTGGGATCAACCACTCGCAAAGTCGCGCGCGGCTGAGGAGCATAGTAAGTGAGCGAATATTCGCCCGGCTCCCGCCTCCGGCTGATGGCGAGTCCCATCAGGGTGTTCCCGTAAGTAGGAGCGTAGTTGATCTTCCCTTCAAGAACTTCTTCCTGGATGAACTTCACATACTGCGGAGTCATCGTGGTGCCTCCGGCAAAAACACCCCGGATTCCGGCATCAGCAAGCGACATTCGCTCGGCGAGAGATTCGAGAAGCTTCGGGGTGGTGAAGATACATTGAATGTCGCGATGCCGGATGATCGTCGCGGCCTGATCAATGACGTGGGCCTGGTAGGCCTTGGCCATTTGCATTTCACCCATGCCGATAAGGCGCTTCACCCAGCGAGGATCGAGATCGATAAAATAGGCCGCTCCGCCGCGAATATTGGCGAGGTGCTCGATGGCAAGACGCAGACGTCGCGGCCCGGTCGGTCCGACCATGAGCCAGTTTCCTCCCTGCGGGAAAAAGTCCGGTCCGTAGTGATTTGAGAATTCGGTATAGTCCGTTTTGTAGTCCTCCCAGCCAATCCGCTGTTTGGGCATTCCGGTCGTGCCGCCTGTTTCAAAAACATTGTAGGGCTTGCCCTCGTAGGCCTTCGGGATGAATTTCGAAGGATCTTCCTTCCGGAGCACTTCGTCGTCGAAGTTATCAAAATGCATGATGTCGTCGAAGCACTGCACCTTTTCGCGGGGATCCCAGCCCGCATTTTTGGCCCAATCGAGCCAATATGGGCATCCCGTTTCGGGCGAAAAATGCCAGTTAATCAGCTCCCGGGTGTGGGAATCCAGTTGGGCGCGGGCTTCTTGAACAGTAAGGGTCGAACTCATGAGTAATGAAGTAGGGAATATGTCTACTCACAGGTAAACTAACAAGGGATTGCCGCAAGCGCAGTTTTTCAGCAAATCCCCTCCCCTTACGCCTTGATTGTTCCGATTCCAAGTTGCAGATTTTCCCCATGTCATACGATCTCGTCGTTATCGGAGGAGGCCCAGGCGGTTACGTCGCCGCTATCCGAGCCGGTCAACTGGGAAAAAAAGTCGCCTGTGTCGAAATGGACCGCGCCGGCGGCACCTGCCTCAACTGGGGATGCATCCCGACCAAGGCCCTCCTCAAAAACGCGCACCTCTACCACCAGCTCAAACACGATGCGGCCACTTTCGGCTTGTCCTTCGACAACCTCAGCTACGATTGGTCGAAAGTGATTGGGCGCTCACGCAACGTCTCCGGTAAACTCGCAGGTGGAATCGAATTCCTTTTTAAGAAAAACAAGGTCGATTACGTCAAAGGCTTCGGATCCGTTGCCGGTGAAGGGAAAGTCGAAGTGAAAAAAGAGGATGGCTCCACTGAGATACTCGACACCAATAAAATTATTCTCGCCACCGGTGCCACGTCGCGCGAACTGCCCGGACTCCCCGTCAACGGCATTTCAGTTGTCTCCTCCAAGGAGGCAATGGTTCTCGATAAACAACCCCACTCGATGGTCATCATCGGAGGCGGTGCCATTGGAGTGGAATTCGCCTATATCTACAATACCTTCGGTACCGAGGTGACGCTCATCGAAATGATGCCTAATCTTCTTCCCGTCGAAGACGATGAAGTGGGAGATGCCATCACCAAGATTTACAAGAAAGCCGGCGTAAATTGCCTCACCAATACCAAGGTCGTCAGCACCTGCGACAATGGATCCTCGGTCACCATCACCGTTGAAAACGATCAAGGAACGCAGGAAGTCATCGCCGACACCTGCCTCGTTGCGATCGGGGTCTCGCCCGTCCTTCCCGGCGGCGAGCAACCGAAATTAACCGACCGTGGTTGGATTGAAATTAACGAGCGTTACGAGACCTCCATTTCCGGGGTCTACGCCATCGGCGACATCGCCGGACCTCCCTGGCTCGCCCATACTGCGAGCTTCGANGCAGTCCAGTGCGTCGACGGNATGTTCGTGNAAGGCCACGNNGTAAAACGCGTCGACCAATTCCCCGGCTGCACCTACTGCTANCCCGAAGTCGCCTCCGTTGGAAAAACCGAGCGCGCGCTCAAGGAGGAGGGCATCGACTACAAAGTCGGTAAGTTCCCTTATCAGGCTCTCGGCAAAGCTCAAGCCAGCGGCGAAACCGAAGGCTTCGTGAAACTTCTCTTCGGAGAAGAACACGGCGAAGTTCTCGGCGCTCACATCGTTGGCGAAAACGCCACCGACCTCATTTCCGAAATGGGCTTGGCTCTCTCGCTCGAAGCGACCATCGACGACATTCACGCCACCATCCACGCTCACCCGACTCTGGCCGAAGGCATTCACGAAGCGACCCTCGATGCCGACGGACATGCCATCCACTTCTAGAATTCCAATCCTGCACAGGCCACGTGGCCGAACTACCGAAACGGCTCCCCCATCCGTCGCAATCCGCTCCACAAGGACCGGCAGGGTGGTTCTGTGAATTCGGTGGGAAAGTCCACGGCCCCTTGGATTTCCGAAGCCTGAAGGAACTCGCTGTCAATCAGGAAATCGGTAAGGACACTCTGGTCTGGAAAAGTGACGAATCTGACAAACAAGAAGCCAGCACGATTCTTGGTCTGTTTCCCAAGGCCAAACCCAAAGGAAAAGATTCTCAGGAGCCCGTTTCGGAATCACGACTCAGCGACGACGATCCCTACGCCACTCCGCGCGCCTCCACCATTCAAGATGGCCCACCCGGCGGGCTCTACCTCCCCCATCTCCGAAACGCCAGCTTTCTTCACTTGTTCCTATCCTTTGTCGCAATGAGCGCACTCATTGGAGGAGCTTTTCAAATTCCCGAGCGTGACATTCGGCTCATTACCTTTTGCCTCGGAGGCATCGCCGGAATTCACTGGCTTGTCCTTGGCCTGACATACCTTCACCGCAGCTGGGACATGATGCACATGTTCGGAGCCACACTCAATGGTAGCAAAGCTGTTCGCTTTATGCTCCTTCCTTTTTTCAATGCCCTCTGGAGTTTCGTCGCTCTTTACAGCTGGGCCAGACTTTGGAATCGCAGCCAGCGAACCCACCCCGGCCTCTCTCTGGCCTCCGCAGTTTGGAAGCCCTTCTTCTTCCTTTTCCCGATTGTCTTCCTCGTTAGCCAGGGCCTGATCCTGATGCACTTCATCGCCGGGGACTGGCCCACCGACCTGACAAATCCTAACCACCAGATTCCCCTCGGCACCTTCGCCCTCACCATCGCCCTGGGGATGTTCTGCTGGTTTCAAATGACCCGCGCGATCAACTTCCTCGCGCGAAAGAAATCATAGTTGCTACTCCGCCCTTGGCTCGGAAACGAGGCAGGCACGCCTCCAGTCGCCTCGCTTGGGATAGTGCCCCGTCGGGAGCTTCTGCTTCCATTCGTCATCATCCACACGCGTATTTCGATTTGTGATGAATTCATAATGACTCATCACCGAACTCGTCGGGAAAGAAATCACCATTACCAGCCACGTCACCACTTCCGGAAATGCCGAAGACAAGCGGGGAAAGCACCGGGTCATCCGGTTCAGGAGTAGGACGGACGTATGGCTCGCTCCTTGCACAATCACAAGGAAGCGGGAACGGGGAATGCTGGGGACGACTGAAAAGCAAGCTGGCTTCCGACGTAACATCCATCCTTTGGTTCAAGGAACCTTGCCATAGCCGATTCAATTCGGCAGTTTCCCACCATGACAAAAATACTCGCCATTCTGACCGCCAGCATTGCCAGCTCGATGGCGGTGACTCCTCCAGAAATGAAAGCCGCAGTTCAAGAAAAACGCGGTAAGTCGCTCCCTTATCGTTGGACTAAAACCGGCGACTCCGAAAAGCCCGCCCTCGTCCTCTTTCTCCACGGAGCCGGCGAGCGGGGAGACAACAACAAGTCACAGCTCGTCCACGGCATGAAAGATCTCCTGAAGTGGCTCGAGGTCAACAAGGAGAGCGCCGTCGTCGTGGCCCCGCAGTGCAACCGCGGTACGTGGTGGGCCGACCTCAGTGGAAATTTCAAAGATCCCAAGGACGGCACCCTCAGCAAGAAGCCCTCCGACATGCTCAGCATGGTCTTCGAAGTCGTCGACAAGCTCGCCAAGAAACACAAGGTCGACCCCAACCGCATCTACGTCACCGGGCTCTCCATGGGTGGCTATGGAACCTTCGGCTCCGTCGCGCATCGTCCCGATTTCTTCGCTGCAGCTCTGCCGATTTGTGGAGGAGGCGATGCCAAAACAGCTACCAAAATGGCCAAGGTCCCCTTCTGGGTTTTCCATGGCGATGCCGACAATGTCGTCCCTGTCGCCTGCTCCCGCGTCATGGCCAAGGCTCTCAAAGACGCGGGCGCCAAGGTCAAGCTCACCGAGTATCCAGGTGTTGGCCACGATTCCTGGACCCAGACTTATCGCAGTCCGCAAACCTGGAAGTGGCTTTTCTCCCAGAAGAAAAACTAAACCGGCTTGCGAATGTGCATCCAGGCATGCACGTGCGGCTTGCCACGGAAGTAACAAATCATATTGGGGCCTTCCAACTGCCAGACATCCCAGACTTCATCGTCTCCAATATTTTCCTTCTGGTAGAAGGCCATGTGAATGTTGTCAAAGCCGCCCGCTTCCACTAGCTTGAGCGCCTCGGCTGAGTCTTTCTTGCGGAAAGGTGCCAGCAAATCTCCGAGCACCTTGCGCACGTGGCCTTTCTGGTCGCCGCTCATATCGCCCATGCGAATACCATCGAGTCCGGTTTTCTTTCCGGTCAATTCGATCGTCTTATTGCCATGTTCACCACGACTAGTATCGCAAAGCGCAACCTTGCGCTGCCTGCCATCGAGCATTTGATAAACTTCGTTCGCCCGCACCGCCTGATACCAATAAGCATTATCCTTGTGGTCCGCTTTCTCGTTAAAACTCTTCGCAGCGTGTCCGTAGAAAAGAGGGCCGCCAAAAGCCGCGCCCTCCACTGAATCACCATCGCAGCGACGCGTGCAGTGACGTCCGGTAAGGACAAACTCAAATTTCCCGGTTCCCGGCTTTCCAAAAATCGCCACCGATGATCCACCTTCGAAACCATCCAGCCCGCTATCCCACTCCACCTGATCAAAGACCTTCTCGGCATACTCCTCACTGTGAAGCCCCATGAAGATCTCCTTGATCATCGCTTGCTGATCCTTGTTAAAATCCTCCACCTTCGTCTTCGTGATCATCCAGTTGTTGTCCACCTTCAGACGAAGTTTGTGATCAAAAGGAAAGCAAATCGCCTTCCGTTGTTTCTCGGTCAGCGTGTCGTAAAAAGTCTTCACAAGCGTCTCCGAACTCGCCTTCTTCTCCGCTCCAATTATCGGAAGTGACCCCAATCCCAGTCCAGCAACGACCCCACTGGATTGGCGTAGAAAGGAGCGGCGGCCAAGGTCGAGCGAAGATGATTCTGGTTTCATGGTAATGAGATACTTTGGGGAATAGTTTATCTGTCGCGCCCGAAGAATCCAACTCCGAAAACACCACGCCTCCCTCATTTTGGAGGGAGCTCTGTCACTCATCCCTTTCCTCCTCCCAAAATCCCGATGAACCAATTTGAAACAGAGCTCTATTACCTCAGGTATTCTGCATTGTGATTCGACCAATGCGTCTCCTTCTCGCTCTGCTCCTGCTCTTGCCTTCTGTCGTTTTCGGGGAAAAACAAAAACCCAACATCCTCTTTATTGCGATGGATGATTTGAATGACTGGATTGGCTGCATGGGCGGAAATTCTCAAACGATCACACCGAATCTTGACCGCCTTGCCAAGAGCGGTGTTCTTTTCACCAATGCCCATTGTCCGGGTGCGGCCTGCAACCCATCGCGCACCGCGATCATGACGGGGCTCTCACCGCATACCTCGGGGCTCTACGAAAACGGGCAGAACATGCGCGAGACTCTTCCGGATGCCAAAATCCTACCGCAACACTTTCGTGATCACGGCTACCGATCCATCGGGTCAGGCAAGATGCTCCACTACTTCATCGATGCCCGTTCATGGGACGAATATTTTCCAGAGAAGGAAAAAGAAAACCCCTTCCCCTTTACCCTCTATCCCGAAACCCGCCCGCTCTCGCTGCCCCGCGGTGGTCCCTGGCAGTATGTCGAGACCGATTGGGGCCCGCTCGATGCCACCGACGAGGAATTCGGCGGGGACTGGAGTGTTGCCACATGGGTCAGCGAGCAGCTCTCAATAAAACAAGACAAGCCGCTCTTTCTCGCCTGCGGATTTTACCGCCCACACGAGCCGTGGTTCGTTCCCAAGAAATACTTCGAGCCCTTCCCGCTCAAAGACATCAAACTGCCACCGGGATACAAAGAGAACGATCTCGACGACCTCCCGCCCTCCGGCAAGCGTATCGGGCCCAACCGCTACTTCGCGCACATTCAAAACGAAGGCCAATGGAAGAAAGGCATTCAGGGCTACCTCGCCTCGATTCACTTCGCCGACGCAATGCTAGGCAAAGTCCTCGACGCGCTCGAGAAAGGCCCTAACGCCGACAACACCATCGTCGTTCTTTGGAGTGATCACGGCTGGCATCTCGGCTCAAAACAACACTGGCAAAAATTCACGGCTTGGCGCGCTGTCACCCGGGTCCCTCTCATGGTTCGCTTTCCAAAAAACTGCGCGCCCGGACTTCCCGAAGGAACCGCCGCCGGCTCGGTCTGCAATCAGCCGGTCAACCTCCTCGACCTCTTTCCCACTCTCACCAAGCTCGCGGGTATTCCACACAAAAAAGATAACGACGGACGCAACTTGATCCCTCTTCTCAAAAACCCCGCCGCGCCCTGGCAACACACCTCACTCACCCACCTCAACAAGCCTGGCAGCTATGGCATGAGCACGAAAG
>PBTU01000060.1 GCA_002729295.1 Verrucomicrobiales bacterium
TCATCCCATGAGTTATTACGGCGATGGCCGAGTCAGTTCTGACTTCTGCGGGCTTGCGCGCCGCCGCCGACAAAAGGATGAGCCAAGTTGCATGCACCTCTATTTCAATGGCTGCGGCGGCAACATTGGAGCTGGCAAATACAATAATGGCTCCCCGGAAGCAAGGGTCGAACTGACGCAACGCATTTACGATGGCATTGCTGCATCCGAAGCTGATCTCAATCCCCAACCCATCGAATCAATTTCCTGGGAAACTGAGGACATTCTGCCTCCGCTTGATCCGCTTTTTGACGAGAAGCAGCTAATGAAAGAAATTCGAAATAAGGAAAACCAAGTGGTGGACCGCAACCTGCCCGCCTACACGGTCGCCTTTATCCGTCGGGTGAAGGCAGGTATTCCAATTACCCTCAGCTCGCTGCGCGTGAACAACATCTCGCTGTTGCATCTGCCTGCCGAGAGTTTCATCGAGTTTCAACTCCGCGCCCAGGCCGCCGCTCCCAACCGCTTCGTCGCCTGCGCTGCCTATGGCGATGGTGGCCCGTGGTACATCCCTGCCAAGGAAGCCTACCCCCAAGGTGGATACGCGGTGAGTGTCGCATGGTGTTCCCCGAAAATAGACCCTCTGTTGTCTGAAGGGATTCAGACTCTGCTTTCGAAGACGTCCTAGCCAAAGCAAGATCTCTCCCACAGGCGAGCCTGTTCTACACTGGATGAAGGTTAGTCACGTAACTTGCGTAATACTGAACTCAGTTAGCGCAATTTATCTGCAATCAATTGATGTCCAATGGCGGCAATAGTGCCCCCCTGTTTTGATGAGCATTGGAAAGAGAACGAAATCTAGTTCTTCCCATTGCCCTGCATCTGATTTGTCACTGCTCTTCGGCTTTGACATACCTTCTCAACGATCGGTAGATTATAAAATACCGCCGAAATGGTTCCGACAGCGATCCAATCAACACCGGGTAAAAACTAGCTAAAGCCCCTCCAATCCCTAGCAATGCAGCGAATCTGCCCCCTTGGACGAAGAGCAATTTCCTGGCAGTCCGTTCTACGAACTTCTGCAAATTAGGCATTTTGCCCGCATCCATCAGGCGAGTGATTACCTTCCAGTCAGCCGCGTCCCCCCCGATCAATAACAGTTTTTTTCATAAGTGATGCTAATACAAAAAACCAGCAACCGAAGTTTTTCCCGGTAGCTGGTTTGGTCGAGGTTAGAATTCGCCGTCTGACTTACTGAGACAACAATCTACGGCGCCGACTGATGAGTCCAGCCGCACCAAGAGCGAGTAAAGACAGAGAACCAGGCTCGGGAATAGCCCCAGCTTCGATGGCGGCACCAGGAACATCTTCATAAGCCCAGCTTTTGAGGGTTACACTATTGTCTGCAGCGCGCTCCGCTTCAATCCAACCATAGTGTTCTTGAATTTTTACTCCGATGTAACCACTACCCACGGTGTTTGGCCAACCGAAGTCCTTAAAGTTTCCGGGTCCGCCCGGACCAATATTGAAACCTGAGGGGACTAAATCAAAGGTTGAGTAGTTATTACCATACCTAAATATCGGATTGTTGTTTCCCGTACTAAAACCAATATATGAAGTACTAGCCGAACTCATTACCCAAGAGGCCTTCCATGCCCCACCATCTGTCCTGAAGGCTTGAAGAGAATCTCCATTGTCTGATGAAGTTAAAACTGCTATACCGACTATCTGGCCGTTAAATCGAAAGTCTGTCCCTACCACAATGGCCGCTTGGGCATCGGTGGTCATACTTAACGCCATTAGAGCAGTGCCCCCCGTGGCCAAGGCCGCATTGTTCGTCTGCTTCGCTGATTCTAAAGATCTATTCCTAGCCCGGCTCATTACTCTTTGTATTTTAAATTTTTGATCTTCGCTTTCGCGGTAATAAGATGAAAGTTGACCTCATATCTCTAGAAACTAGAAGAGCATTAGTCAAAAACTTTTATCGGTTACTTGATCGTAACACAACTCCTAGACACCGATACTCTGAGGAAGTCTATTAGGAGTATTCATTCCGATGAATCTGCGGGTGCAATCTGATCCCATGGAAGAAAAGAAATTTCCTAGCAGTCGATGAGAGTGGCGATACCCTCGATCGAGCTCGGATCATAATGTCACCGACCGGAGAAGTGGTCCGCCTCAGGATGATTCGTGAACCACGGAGTCAGAGGAAGAAACGTTGGTGGTCGGGATTGTCATGAGAATCCATGAGAATTCGACTGCTAGGAATTTGCTTAAGGCGGAAAGGTCGCTTAACCTTGGGTTTGGCGGAATACATTGGGGAGAGTGGGGGTGAATAGTCGTTTTTTGACTGAAGAAAGATGGGGTTTGAATTGCAAAAAAATCAGCTAATTCGTCTTCATGCCAGACGTTGTAACCTTCTAGTGAAAGGTAATGGTGGAGGCGAGGGGAGTTGAACCCCTGTCCTAAATGCCTTTCACATTAGCGTCTACATGGATAGCCGGGCATTTACTGATTTAAGATTTGTCAGGCCTCGCCCGGCCCGTCTGACAATCCGATAATCCTGTTTGAATTTCGCCAATCTTCCCGGATCCCCGGATGAATGACTAGTCTGCTAAGTAGTCGCCCCGCACCGTAACAGACATCAGGATTGGAACGTTGCTGTCAATTAAGCAGCAAGTGCGAGCTCGTTAGAGTCTGCAATTATTTGTTTTGAACGGCTTTTTTAAGAGGCCAACCGATCAACCTCTCCATGCAGCTAGCGTTTCCAGCGTTCAGTCGAAACCAGAACGCCCCCACTTGCTGGGCGAAGGATGGACCCGGTTTGGGAAAAATTCAACTGAATTGTCGCTCGTGATTTGGTAGTTTTCTTTTCTCGCCAAGTAAGCTGTCTAAAATTGTGAATACTTCTTTCTATTGCCATTCTCCCGCCCTGGTCGCGCTGCGAGTATTTGCAGGGCTCCTCGGGATTACCCTGCTTGTGTTGAGCGCCTCGGCCGGAAAAAAGTTCGATGAGTCGAAGCTGGAGTTTATTGACAACGGAATGATTAAACTGGGAGTGAGTCCGGACTTGGGCGGAGCCATCACCTACCTGTCCAAGTCAGGCCGTGACAAAAATGTCATCAACAATCATGACTGGGGGAGGCAGATTCAAATGTCCTTTTTTGGTGGTCCCGTGCCCTACGAGGAGAGGGGTCAGAAGCCGAAAAAGCATTGGGCGCATATCGGCTGGAATCCGATTCAAGCCGGTGATGACTATGGTAATGGATCTCAGATAGTCGAGTTCACCAAGAAAGAGATGAGTCTTTACGTGAAGTGCATTCCCAAGCAGTGGCCTTTGAATAACATTCCTGGCGAATGCACTTACGAGAGCTTTGTCGAGCTGAAGGGGAATACGGTTGAGGTAAGATGTCGGCTTGTGAACGCGCGCTCGGACAAGACCCAGTATCCCGGGAGGCATCAGGAACTCCCTGCAGTTTATACCAACGGAGAGTATTATCGCTTGATGACTTATCGTGGTAATAAGCCATTCACCGGCGACAAGCTTGCCCGGATTCCCAAGAAAGTCGGGGGAGGATTTCCGTGGAAATATTGGCTAGCGACGGAGAACTGGGCCGCTTTGGTGAATGATGATGACTGGGGTCTTGGTATTTATAAACCAAACAACAGCTTGTTCATCGGAGGCTTTGCTGGAAAGGAAGGGCGGGGCGGCACGCATGATTCCCCGACAGGATACATCGCTCCATTGCATACGGAGATCCTGGATCACAATATTACCTACGAGTACGACTACTCCCTAATTCTTGGCAGCCTCGATGAGATCCGCGGCTACGCTTTGGAGCAAGCGAAGGGCACAATGCCTCCGGACTGGAAATTTGNNAGTGACCGTCAGCATTGGCGATACGAGNCGAATGGCGGAAAAGGTGCGGATGCGGGTTGGCCGATCAAGGGNCATCTTCAGCTTGATCTCGGAAAGCCTTNCATTGCGGCGATCAGTCCNCCGGTTTTGTGGCAGGCAAAAGAGGCCCCGATGCTTTTTATTGAGGCTGCGTTTAAGACAGAGCGAAAGGAAGGGATGGTGGCCTGGACAAATTATGAGGCTGATGGGCACAATCCCGGATTCAAGGCGGAGAACCAGCTTCGGTTCGATATTATTGGGGATGGCAAATTGCGGACCTATCAGGTCGATTTAAAATCGGCCCCAACGTATCTGGGGGCATTGAGCTATTTGATGGTGAAGCCGGTGATTGAGCCGGATCAGGGAGGTTGGGTGAAAATCAAAGGCATTCGTCTGGGGAAATAAAAGCTTGGTGAGTTCACTCAATCCTGAGTTTTGATTGAATGTTTTTAAGGAATCTTAAATAAATCGGTCATTTAGTGGAAAAGTGCCGGATTCCTCTTGCCTGTGAGGGGAACTTTGCTACTGAACCCGCCCCGCGAGACCGCATCAGGCGATTTCGTGGCCTGATTCCTGAATCAATCTTAAGACCATGGCACGACTTTTTGGCACAGACATCCCTAACGAGAAGCGCATCGAAGCCTCTCTTCCGTACATTTTTGGCATTGGTCCATCGACCTCGTCAAAGATCCTTGAACACGCAGGTGTGAGTCCAGACATTCGCACTGGTGAGCTGAGCGAAGAGCAACTCGTTAAGATCGCGTCTGTGATCCAAAACGAGGGCATCATGATTGAAGGTGACCTCCGTCGTGAGCGTCAGGGACAAATGAAGCGCCTCGCTTCCATTAACTGTTACCGCGGAATTCGTCATAAGCGTGGCCTTCCAGTTCGCGGACAGCGCACCCGAACCAATTCACGCACTCGCAAGGGTAAGCGGAGGACTGTGGGTGTGGTCAAGTAATCCCGTTCGGATTATTTGAATTTACGATTTTATCCATACAATGGCTGAAGAAAACAAAAACGAGGAGACCGAGGAAGTCACCGACGCAGCACCTGCTGTCGAGGAAACCCCTGCGGAAACTCCAGCTCCTGAGGTGGCTGCTGAAGAAGCAGCTCCAGAGGCGTCTGACGAAGCAGCTCCTGCTGCCGAGGGTGAAGATGCTCCTGTTGAGGGCGAAGCAGCCGAGGGCGAAGATGCCCCGGCCAAGAAAGAGGAGAAGCGCGACATTTTTGCTGAGCTTCTCGGAGAGGAATCACCTGACAAGGTTAAGATTCACAAATCCAAGAAGAGCAAGAACGTCGCCAAGGGCATCGTTCATGTTACTGCGACTTTCAACAACACTTGCGTGACCGTGACTGACGAGATGGGGAATACCATCGGTTGGTCCAGCGCCGGTAAAATGGGTTTCAAAGGTTCTCGTAAGAGCACCGCTTATGCCGCTCAGGTTGTTTCGCAGGATGCCTGCCGTCAGGCCATGGCCCACGGACTTAAGGAAGTGAAGGTTCGCGTCAAAGGCCCTGGTGCCGGTCGTGAATCCGCTGTTCGCGCCGTGCAAGGTCTCGGAATTGACGTGAGCCTTATCCTCGATGTAACTGCAGTTCCGCACAATGGGTGCCGTCCCAAGAAGGCACGTCGTGTTTAATTCTTCTCACCTTTAACTATAGAAAGACAGATCAATGGCACGCTATACCGGTCCAAAAGATAAGATCAATCGTCGCTTCGGAGTCCCGCTTTTCGGACCTTCGAAAGCTCTCGAGCGTCGTAACTACCCTCCGGGTCCCCACGGACTCCGTTCCGGACGTCGTAAGAAGTCCGACTACGCAATCGCCCTCGGCGAGAAGCAGAAGCTTAAGTTCATCTACGGCGTTCTTGAGAAGCAGTTCCGTGGATACTACCATGAAGCTGGACGTCGCCGCGGAATTACCGGTGACATCATGCTTCAGTTGCTTGAGACCCGACTCGACAATGTTTGCTACCGCCTCGGCTTTGGCAACACCCGTCAGGCAGCTCGTCAGCTTGTGAACCACGGTCACGTTCTCGTGAATGGTAAGAAAGTGGACATCGCTTCCTACCAAGTTCGCTCGGGAGACACGATCCAGATTGGTAGCCGCGCTTCTTCACAGCAGCTCGGACTCCGCATGCTCGACCTCACTCAGTCTGTGCCTTTGCAGGACTGGTTGACTCTCGACCGTGAGAAGATGGAAGGAGCCGTCGCACGTCTCCCTGAGACCGAAGACCTTGACTCACCAGTCAACCTCCAGCTGATCGTGGAACTTTACTCGCGTTAAGTTCAACGCATCCCAAACTTTTAAAACCCTGTCTCGATTATTGGGACGGGGTTTTTTGTTTGTCAGAGGCGGAGAAGAGAAGAAGATAGTTTTTAATGAACGGATTTGTGTGGCTGATTTGGATTGCGGTGATCATTGGGATCATTTTTTGGGCCTGGGGTGGATTTCGAAAACAGAAGTTGGCCAAGCTGCGGGCGAAGAATGCCATGAAGAAATTGAGTGAAGAGGATTGGGGGTTCCTTGAGGAACATGTGCGGATTGCCACGATGATTCCTGAAGAGTTGAGGGAGAGATTTGAGCAGATCATTCAGGTTTTGGTCGGGGAGAAGAACTTCGAGGCGTGTGGTGAGTTGGAAGAGGTGACGCGGGAGATGAAAATTGTCGTGATGGCGCAAGCGGCCTTACTTTTGCTGGGCCGGAAGCATGATTTTTTTCCGGATTTAAGGAGTGTTCTGATTTATCCGGATGCCTACCAGGGGAAGGGCAAGGATGGAGAGGATCAAACGCGGCTTGGCGAGAGCTGGGATTCCGGGAGCGTGGTGCTTTCGTGGAGGAGTGTTTGGAAGGGGGGCGAGAATCCCGAGGATGGGCACAATGTCGTCATTCACGAGTTTGCTCATCAGCTGGATCAGGAAAATGACCGGGCCGATGGATTACCGGTCCTGCGGGATCGGAAAGCGATCGGAAAGTGGGCGCATGCGTTTTCGGAGGCTTTTGAGGGGTTCTGCAGGGACCTCGACGCCGGACGTCGTACCGTGATGGATCCATACGGTGCGACCAATCCAGCGGAGTTCTTTTCCGTGGCCACGGAGTGCTTTTTTGAAAAAGCGGAACAGCTTGAGAAGGAGCATCCTCCGCTCTACCAGCAATTGGCGAAATATTACGGTCTTGATCCCGCCCGCTGGTAAATCGATAAAAAATGTCGATTCAAGCTGCATTTCTCTTGCAAGAGAGAGCTTGCCTGTGCAGAAAAACCCCGCTCCCCGGGGAGAAGATGGCCAACCGCCTCCACAGATGTCTTTGCCCCGGTTTTCGGAGTGCTACTAATATAGATTATCATGGAAAGTCTCTCAAAGCGCGTTGCCTCAGTGACACCGTCACTCACTCTTTCGGTCACAAATCAAACCAAGGCTCTCAGGGCTGCCGGTGAAGAAGTTTACGGTCTCGCCGGTGGTGAACCGGATATCGATACTCCTGATTTTATTAAGAAGGCGGCCTACACCGCGCTCACCGAAGGAAAAACGAAATACACTCCTGCTGCGGGCATTCCTGAATTGCGCGAAGCTCTCTCCGAGAAGCTGAAGCGTGACAACAAAGTGAACTACGACCCCAAGCAGATTTGTGTAACCTCCGGGGCCAAGCAGGCTTGTTTTAATGCCATCCTAGCGGTTGTTGAAGAAGGTGACGAAGTGATCATTCCTTCGCCATACTGGGTGAGCTACCCTGAGATGGTGAAGCTTGCCGGTGGTGTTCCCGTTTTGGTTGAGACCAAGGAGAGCAACAAGTGGAAGATCACCGCGGAAGAGTTCGAAGAGGCGATGACTCCCTCGACAAAGATGATTATTCTCAATACCCCGGGTAACCCAACTGGATCAGTTTATTCGCGTTCGGAAATCGAAGCGATTGTTGAAGTGGCTTCATACGAGGACATCATTATTCTTGCTGACGAAATCTATGAGCACCTCGTCTATGGAGATGCCGAGCACGTGAGTGTCGCCTCGGTCAACGAAGACGCTTATAATCTGACTCTAACCGTCAATGGTTTTTCTAAGTCCCACTCCATGACCGGTTGGCGTGTGGGCTATACCGCAGCTCCTCCTGAATTTGCCGGTGCACTTTCGTCAATTCAGGGGCATACTAGTTCCAATGCTACGACCTTCTGTCAGTATGGTGCTTTAGCTGCTCTCAAAGCAGACGAGTCCGCTGACTTTATCGCCAACCTCAAGGGGGAGTATGATGTTCGTCGTCAGTTCATGTTGGCCCGCCTCAAGGAGATTCCCAATGTGAGCGTAATTGAGCCAAAAGGAGCTTTCTACTTTTTCGTCAACTGCTCCGATCTGGGGCTTAAGTCGGTCAATCTTTGCGACAAGTTATTGACTCGCTACAAGGTGGCCGCTGTTCCGGGGATTGCCTTTGGACACGACATGGGCGTTCGTCTCAGCTACTGCACAACCCTCGATGTTCTAAACGAAGGAGTTTCTCGCTTCGAAGAGTTCTGCCGTTCGCATTGATTCGAATTAATCTAAGAAAAAGGCGCGGGAGACCGCGCTTTTTTTGTTGGGTTGCGGAAAACCCTTCAAAGGATTCGTGGCGCCCTTGTCGTCTGTCTGTGAGTTGAAAAAGGTTCCCGATTGGTCTCCGCAGATAAGCAGCGAGGGTGACGTAAGTTATTTATTTCACGCCTCTTTTGATTTTTCTTCCTCGTGTTTGCTTGAGGAGTGTCCAATGGAAGGAAGCACTCTCCGGACCAATTTCTTCAGTCCGCCTTCGCTTTCCTCATAGTCGACTTCGGCCTGGCGGTGTGCTTTTTCCCAGGCGGGTGCGAAGCCGGGGGCTTGCTCGCGCATCAGGCCGATAGCGTTTTCGATGATGGTGAGTTGGCGGAGCTCGGCGCGGCCGGGCTTTTGCTGCAACGTTGAGAGATTGACGCGAAGAGTTTCGTTCTGCGCGCGAAGATCTTCGAGTTTCTTCTGAATACTCTCGTTTCCTTCGGCGTTGACTTTAAGTTGGGTATTGAGGTGTTGCTGAAGTTCTTTGCTTTCTGCGGCCACCCGGGTAACTTCCTTTTTCAGGGTTTGCCGGGCGGAGAAACCTGATTTCCAAGTGAAGAAAGTGAAAAGGAGNCCAAGGAGGAGGCCCCCAGCNAAGGGAGTGAAGAGGAATTCTTTCAGTGTTTCCATNATAGTGNAGGCGNCATTGTTAGCACTNGCCTTCCTGTTTGTCTAGTGATGTCACTTGGATTGCTCAAGCATTCTCACCAATGAGACTTCGGCCCCCGCGCGAACGTCTTCAGGGAGCTCCACTTGCGGATTGAGATTTTCCAGGCAAGCGTGGAGTTTTTCAAGAGTATTCATCTTCATGTAACGGCAATCGGCGCAAGCGCAGTGATCGGTCGGTCCGGGGATGAGGTTTTTCTCGGGAACTTCTTTTTGCATGCGGTGAAGCATTCCTGACTCAGTGACGATGATGATGTTTTGTGATTCGGCCTCCTTGCAAAACTTGATCATTTTTTCGGTTGAGCAAACTTCGTCGGCGAGAAGGCGAACGGCTTGCGCGCATTCGGGGTGGGCTACCACGACGGCATCGGGATATTCGTCCTTGATTTCCTGAATCGACTCACGGGTGAACTCGACGTGGACGTAGCAAGAGCCCTGCCAGAGATCCATTTGGCGGCCGGTTTGTTCGATGACCCATTGTCCGAGGTTGGCATCGGGCACGAAAAGGATTGGGCGGTTGGCTGGTGCTTGATTGACGATGTGGGGTGCATTTCCCGAGGTGCAAATGACGTCACAGAGCGCCTTCACGCCAGCGGAGCAGTTGATGTAGGCGATGACGTAGTAATTCTTCTCTTTGTTCTCGTTGAGAAAGGCTTCGAGCTTGTCGGTGGGGCAGGCTTGTTCGAGGGAGCAACCGGCGTCTTTGTCGGGAAGAATGATCGTTTTGTTCGGGTTGAGAATCTTGGCGGTCTCGGCCATAAAGTGGACACCGCAGAAGCAGATGACGTCGGCGTCGGTTTTCTGAGCTTTGTATGCTAGACCAAGGGAATCGCCGACATAGTCGGCGAGATCTTGAATGGGTCCGATTTGGTAGTTGTGGGCCAGGATGACGGCGTTACGTTCTTTCTTGAGGCGCAGAATATCTTCTTTGAGGTCGAGGATTGGTGCGTCGGGCATGGCGGGAGTTTCCCGAAAAGGGATTTGCAAGGCCAGATTAATCGCCGGGAAAGGCGTAATCGACATCTCCCTTGGTCAGCTCGCAAAAGTAAAAGCGGTTTCCGAATTGTCCTGGATGAATAAGAGTCTGGAATTGACTAACTTCTCTGGGCGATGGCGATTGCAGAAGCCACTCCTTGGCGCAATGGACGAGGAACCGTCCTTGGGCAGTTACCGGATGTTGGGTGAGGCCCAGATGGAAGGCAATTTTTTCGACGGAGGTGAAATTGACGTCTTCGGTGAGATCTTGCTCTCCGGGGAAATCGAGAGGGTGGGCATTCGACTTGTGATTGCGGTAGCAGCGGAGGGTCCCGGTCGTACGGGCGGGATGATGGAGGGATGCCTCGTCCATTCCGTAGTCGATGAAGGTGAAGAGTCCTTTTTTGAAGAGCCCGGAGAGTGGTCCGAAAAAGGAATTGAGGTCGGGGTCGCCTTCGGTGACGAATCCGTTGGGAAAATCCCCATCATAGGGTAGGTTCATGGGCTCAGGTAAGGTGGTCCACTGAAAAGCCTTTCCATCATGATCGACGGCAGCTTCCCACCATTCGTTTTGGGTTCTGAGGTAAAGCGGAACGGGGAGGGCGTCGAGGACCTCATTGGCGACGAGAACGCCGATTTCAGCCTGAATGTGCGCAGGGTTCGATACGATGGTGGCTCGCTCACCGAGGCGATCCTGCAAAAAGAGACATCTTTTGGTAAGCGGTTCGCTAATTATGTAATGGGTAGCTTTGGCAAACTGCGGATCAAGAGCGGGGAGGGAATCGAGGATATCGAGGGCGAGGGCTCCGTCGTGGGCTCCGATTTCCACGATGGTGAAGGAATCGGGCGATCCGTTGGCGGTCCAGAATTTGTGAAAACGTCGTGCGAGGAGCTCACCGAAGACCGGGCCAACGGAAATGCTGGTCATGAAATCGCCCTCCTTGGAGGCCGTGGGTGTTTCTGGTCGGGAATAGTATCCGTGGGTGGGATGATAGAGGCATTCCGCCATGTAATCATGAAAGGGAGTGGGGCCATTATTTGAGATTCGCGTAATGAGCTCATTGGCCAAGTCAGAGATTGCCCCGGAGCCGGATCGGGGATAAGGAAATGCCTGTTGCAGGCCCTCTGGGTTGGCAGTTATGCGAAAGCTCATGTTTGGACGAAAGAAAAAGAGGAAAAAGCGCAGCTTGTTCAAGCGCAAGGGCTTTTGGGTTTTTACGACTCTCTGCCTGATGATAGTGGGGATCGGGAGCTATCATGTCGATAAGGAGTTGCAGCCCTATCGTGACATCGCTGAGGAATACGACCTCGCGCTGATTCCCGTGGTGGAGCAGCCGAGTTTTATTTTGGACCGTAAAGGACGCGAGCTGGGCCGAATTTTTGTTCAGAACAGACACAATATTCCGCTGGAAGAGGTTCCTCCGGTTTTCTTGAACGCGGTGTTGGCTCAGGAGGATCAGCGATTTTACGACCATGAGGGTGTAGATTGGGTGGGTGTGGGCCGTGCGGCATACTTGAATTACAAGAGTGGACGCAGGACCCAGGGAGCAGGAACGCTTACAATGCAATTGGCTCGAAATGCCTTCAACCTTCTCAATGATGCAGAAGACAAGGGGTGGTCGGGATACGAGCGTAAGATTGTCGAAGCCTTTCTGGCGCTGAGGATTGAGGAAGATCTCCATATGCAATTGAAAGGTGACTTTCCTGATTTTTTGGAGCGAAAGAAGAAGGTGAAGAATCAGATTGCCGAGTATTATCTGAATCGAGTCCCTTTCGGGGCGGGATTTTACGGGGTGAGATCCGCGGCTCTGGGTTATTATGGAAAGGAGCCGGTTGATCTGGAGGCTCACGAATGTGCATCCATTGTCGCTTGTTTGAAGAACCCTTCAAAATTGAATCCTCTGAAGTTTCCCGAGGTTAATCGCAAGAACAGGGATCATGTGCTTCGTCGAATGGCCCAAGAGGGAATGATCACCGACGCGGATCGGGATCGGCTGATTGCCCTTCCAGTCACGATGAAACCGAATCCGATTCGACGGGGTAAATCGCATTTATATGAGTTAATTGCCGGGCAGGCGAACCAATTGGTGGGGGAAGAAGCGCTTTCGCAAGGCGGCTACATTATCCGAACCACTATTGATTTGGCCTACCAGAACAAGGTTGAAGAATCCCTCAGGGCTCAATTGGAAGAAGCCGAGAGCAGGCCGGGATACCAGCATCAGAGGTATCAAGATTTTGACCCGGGGAGCAAAAAGAGCCCGGATTACATACAGGGATCTGCGTTGATGGTGGATCATACGACTGGAGAGGTTTTGGTTCACGTGGGAGGACGGGATTATGCTCATTCGCAATATGATTTTGTGGAGCTGGGACGACGGCCGCTGGGAACGGCTCTCTTTCCTTTTATTTATGCGGCAGCATTTGAAAACGGTTTGAACCCAGCAAGTCAACTATTGGACGAGCAGCTAAATGCCCGTCAGTTGATGGTTGGAGGAATGGAAGGTGTCGTTGGTGAGTGGGGGATGGAAGTTCGTGAGCCGCGTTACGAAGGCGAGATTACCGCACGAAGGGGACTGAATTCCTCGAAAATTTCTGCAACCGTTGGGATGGGAGTTAAATTGGGACTGGGGAAGGTTGTCGCAATGGCCAAGGATTTTGGGATCGATATTTCGAGTGAGAAGTTGCTGAACAGGCTTCTTGTTGGCTGGGATCTCGTGAGTCTGCCGGAGGTTGTTATGGCTTATACTACGTTTCCTAGAGGAGGCTCCCGCGTGGCAAAGACTCATTATATTTTGTCGATTCAGGATGGAAATGGAGAGTCGCGGTATCGATCGGATCTATCCTCACTTGAGAGTGAGCCGAGTTGCTCCGAGGCAACGGCATTTCAGGTGCACTCGATTTTAAACGACGTGATGAAGACTGGTAACCTTGCCAGCGTCTCCGATGAACTCATTGATGCCCCATTTTCAGGAGGTGGTAAGTCAGGGACTCCCTACGGATTTAGTGATGCCTGGATGGTAGGATACAATAGCCGGATCACCTGCGGGGTCTGGATGGGATTTTATAAGGGAAACCGTACGCCAATCCATGGCGAGGCATTTGCCAAGGATCTCGCGTTCCCAGTTTGGAAAGAAGCGATGAATGCGGCCTATTCCGATTTCCGGGGTCGGGAGATTGTCCAGCCCGCCTCTGTCGTGCGTCTTCCGACATGCCGGGTGTCGGGGATGAAGCCGACACGTTATTGCAGTGAAGCAGTAGAGGATCCGGAGACCGGAGAATTGACATTTCGCTCCACCAGCTATCCCGAATTTTTCCACAAAGGAAGGAGCCATGGAATTTGTACTATTCACGGAAGTGGAGTGAACCCCGAAGAATTGGCTTCAATTCCGACCCGTCGTGAAGCCTTGGCGATGATTCCAATTAAGCCCCAGGCGCCGTTTTTATTGGGGTTTGACCCATACCAAAGTGAAACTCCAACTTTGGATCCGGAAGGCCAGAATGATCAAGGTTACGTGGGAGTTGAGAATTTGTTTATCGTCAGAGACAAGGTAAGGGGAGAGCGTGAAGCCTTGCTACGACTCCCTAAGCCGTTGCGTTTTGAACTTAAAAGATAGAACCAGAAATTGTGTCTGCTACGAGTGATTCTGAGAAAACCGCGGCGCGTTGGATGCCTTTTCAATGCCCGACCTGTTTTGCCTTATTTCGTTTGCAGAAAGGAAATACGGGAAGGCGGGGATATTGTCCCCAGTGTCGCGTGCTCCTGACTGTGCCCGTGTTCGGGGAGGAGTATCCTCCGGTCCAGAAGCAAAAGAAAATCGCTTCCGAGGCAAAAACCATCGCAGTGGCTCGGGTCGAAGATCCGGAAGAAGTTAAATCCTGGAAGGATAGCCCTGTTCAGAGGAAGAGAAGATATATCGGAGAGTCCGATGAGGGTCTGAATTGGGAGGGCAAACGTGAGGAGGGCAAATCATATTCATGGATGGTGGTGTGGAGCTGTGCTTTGATGGTGGCGGTTTTATCGGCGGTCGGGATCTTTCTGGTGAAGAATGCTCCCAGTAAAAAAGGAACGTCTACGCCTACTGTGATCGGTGGTGCGGCGAGTGCAGCCGCATTGGAAAAAAGCCTACAACTTCCTCAGAATACCAGCTACTTAAATGAGGAAGGTATTGATGTGATCAAGAAGACAGTCGAGGGCTATGAAAAATTTGATGTTGTTAAGATCGAAAATGCCGTGAAGGGATTTGTGACATCGGGTAGTATCCAAGAGCGCCTTTCCTTTGTCAGGGACCCGGAGCGAGTGAAGCCATTGATGGAGAAATACTACGGTAATGAGGAGTTTGAGCCGGAGGGATTCGAAGAACTCAATCGGGGTGAAATCAGATACCGTGGTGATTTTTTCACATCGTTCGTCAGGATTGGAGATTTCTCATCGGGGCCAATTGCGGTCGAGCGTTTTGAGGATGGCGATAACTTTTCCTATCGAGTGGATTGGGAAAGTTGGGTGGGGTATTGCGAGATGTCGGCAGAGGATCTTATTAGGGTGAAGCCTACGGAACCAAAATTGCTGAGGATCATACTTCGTCAGGGTTCTTATTACAACTACGAGTATAGCGATGACCGGGTGTGGGCAGCCTACCGGCTGGATTTCAGAAACAGCGATCGTGCTCTGTTGGCGTATGCACGCCGGAACTCTCAGGAGGGAGAGATTCTCGCTGAGTTATTCCGGGATTCAGAGGAATTGCTTTACACTTTGAAAATTCGCTATCCCGAGAATGCCCGTTCAGGCGATCAAGTGGAGATCGTTGAGCTATTAGGGCAAGGGTGGATTGAAGATATTCCAAAAATAGAAAAGAAAGATGAGTGATTTACCGAGGTCGTCTTATGCTAAAGCGCTGGCCATAAATTTGGATTCATCGATCTACGGGACCTTTGCTGAAATCGGCGCAGGTCAGGAAGTTGCCAATTGGTTCTTTCGTGCTTCAGCGAGTGCTGGAACAGTGGCAAAAACGATTTCGGCGTATGATATGAAAATTAGCGACGCCCTCTACGGAAAGAGCGAGCGTTACGTTTCAAAGAGTCGTGTCGTGGACATGGTCAAT
This sequence comes from Verrucomicrobiales bacterium, assembly GCA_002729295.1. Taxonomy (GTDB): domain Bacteria; phylum Verrucomicrobiota; class Verrucomicrobiia; order Verrucomicrobiales; family Akkermansiaceae; genus SW10. Next base: position 15,177 of record PBTU01000060.1, read on the forward strand.
TCCGAGTATGAATTACTAGAGGAGCGACTCGGCGAATCACGTGGGAGTGAGTCGCGCTTTTTTTCTTTTGCCAACACTGTGAGGGCGCGAGGCTATCAGGACTCCGGAGAATGTCATGGATGGTTGGCGGTTCGGTTTCAGGAGCAAGTCTTCAAGGAATCGGGAATGATTCTCCTGCATGTGCGATTACTGGATGAGGAGAATGTTGACCAAATGGAGGCTCTGGGAATTCTCGGAGTGAATCTGATTTGGGCTGCTTATCATCATAGCAGGAATTTGAGCGCGTTTGTTTCTTCATTGATCGATTTCCTGTCGGTGGAACGGGTTGAAATCGATATGCTGACTTTTTCGGGTGCACCATTTGCGATGGTTGACAACCGGATTTGTGCCTTGGAGCTGGTAAGGCAGGGGGTGACTCCTGCTACGGTTTTCATGCCCGATGGAGAGGTTGTTCAGGCGACCGAGGCGTTTTATAAAACTCCCTTGCTTCTATTGAGGGGAAGCTTTCTGCCGGTTACCAATTTGCATTTGGATATGTTGATGCAGGCCGGAGAGGTTTTTCCGAATGAAGGAGTTTCCGAAAACGCTCGGCCCTGCCGTGAAGTTTGTGAGGTTTCATTGAGCAATCTCCTGCGGGATGGTGAAGTTGATTTGGTGTCCTTCCTAGATCGGGCGAATACTCTGCAGGCCTTGGGGAAGGTTGTGATGATTTCCAATGCTCCTGAATTTCATCGGGTTGCCGCGATGCTGCGCCTCTATACTCGTGAGCCGGTGGGGATGGTTCTATCGATTGGGCTTCTTAATGAGCTCTTCAAAGAGAAGTGGTCAGAAAATCTTGCGGGAGGAATTTTGGAGTCGTTTGGAAGATTGTTTAAAACCGGGATCGCGCTATTGGTTTATCCTTGGCGAAATCGAAACGGAGGTGAGTTGGTGACGGCTGATAATTTTAGAGCCCCCGATAGATTGAGGCACTTGTATCAGCATTTTTTTGAGAATGGGATGATTCAAAGTATCGCATGTGGAAACGAGGAACTATTGGAAATGACAGGGAGGCAAATTATGGCAAATGCCTCTGATAGGAAAGAATGGAAAAAGTGGGTTCCTGAAGAAGCCCGGGCATTGGTGGAATCCCACGCACACTCTTAAGGAAATGCACTTACTGGATACTTCGGCCATATTACTCACGCTCGCTGCTGTTTTTGGATACATTAATCACCGTGTATTCAAGCTTCCGAACAGTATCGGGATTCTTCTCCTGGGATTGGTATTGAGCGCTCTTCTTCTTTTGTTTGGTAACTTCTGGCCCGCGCTGCGGGATAATGCCGATTCGTTTGTCACTCAGATCGACTTCAACGAGACGGTGATGCAGGTCATGTTGAGCTTTCTGCTGTTTGCCGGGGCGCTGCACGTGAATCTAAATGATTTGAAAAACCAGAAGTATGTCGTGGCTATTTTAGCCAGCGTTGGCCTGCTTGTTTCCACTCTTCTGGTGGGAAGTGTGGCATTCTTTGTTTTCAAATGGACCGGGTTGAATGTGCCGTTTCTATGGTGTCTTGTTTTTGGTTCGTTGATATCGCCGACCGATCCGGTTGCGGTGCTTGGAATCCTCAAGAAAGTAGGTGTCTCAAAATCGATTGAAACCAAGATCACCGGAGAGTCTTTGTTTAACGACGGAGTCGGGGTTGTCGTCTATATCGCCTTGATTGGTTTTGCAGTTGGAGGTGGGGACCGGGGCGCGATGGACGTGGGACTTCTGTTTATCGAGGAAGTCGGGGGTGGTTTGCTACTGGGTGGCCTGCTCGGATATGTTGCCTATCGGATGTTGAAATCCATTGATAATTATCAGGTGGAGATTCTGATTACCCTAGCTTTGGTGACGGGTGGATATCAACTTGCGAGCTATTTTCATTTTAGCGGTCCGTTGGCCATGGTGGTTGCGGGTCTGATGATCGGCAATCATGGTAGGGAGTTGGCGATGAGCGAGACTACAAGGCATCATCTTGACCTCTTTTGGGAGTTGATCGATGAGATGCTTAACGCGGTGTTGTTCCTCTTGATTGGACTGGAAATCTTTGTGCTGAGTTGGAATTCTTCTGCATTGGTTGCCGGAATCATTTTGATCGGAGTTGTCCTAGGTTCAAGAATGGTTGCGGTTTCTTTGCCTGTGATTGTCTTGAAGCGTTCCCGGGCATTTTCTCCGGGAATCATTCGGATTCTGACATGGGGAGGGCTTCGGGGAGGAATCTCCGTGGCTCTGGCTCTCGCTCTTCCCAAGGAGGGGATTGAAGATGGGGTCAGGCAGGCCATTCTAATGGCGACCTATATCGTGGTCATTTTCTCGATTGCGGTTCAAGGACTGACCTTGAAGCCAGTGATTCTTCGCGCAATGGGCAAAAACGGCTAGTTAGCCTACTTTTCGCCTTCCTTTTCAGCTTGCTTGATTTCGATAGGATCAACTTTCCAATTTGGGAACCCCTGCTTGAGTTGCAGACGGTATTGGGCAGCTTTTCCTTCTTCTCCCAGAAGTCTGGCAGACTGGGCCGCGCCGGCGAGGGCCCTTGGTTTGATGAGTGGATCATCGAGAACCATTTGAATTGTTTTTTGGTAGTCCCGCAGGGCTTGCTCAGGCCGGTTTTGGCGCAGGGCAACTTCCGCTTTGACCAGATGGAGCCCGGCGAGATGCGGCCCCCTCACATCAATGGCGAGAGCCTTGTTGGTGGTCTCGATGGCCTCGTCGTATTTTGCCAGTCCGATCTGAGAGAGCGCAAGATCGAGCATGGAATCCGCTTCCCATCGTTTTTCCTGTTTGAGGCCGAGAATGATCGTCCCGGTTTTCAGAGCTGCGGCAAAATTATTGCTTTCGTTTTGAGCCTTGGCCAAGGTTCGCCAGACTCCGGGTTTTGTTTTGGCCGGGTTTTCGGGATCTGTCGATTTCTCTAAATATGTGACGGCCCCTTTAGCATTTCCTTCGTGAAAGAGTTGGACGCCGAGCCAGGAGAGAATGTGGGAGGGGATTTCCTTGCCGGGAGCGTCTTGGAGGATTCTCTGG
>PBTU01000061.1 GCA_002729295.1 Verrucomicrobiales bacterium
TTGATGAAATGGTGATTTGCGATATGGCCATGAACCAAGTTCAGATTCTGCGTCTGATCAATTAGAATCGGATGCCGGAGTAAGGTGATGCCACATTGTGGGATCGAGTTCTTCGAGAGTGCGGCAGAGGAGGTTTTCGGCGTTTGCGTCATCTTTGAGGACGGCGAAGACGGTGGAGCCTGATCCGGACATCATGGCAGCTTCGGTTTCCGTTTGCTTCAGAAGGAATTGTTTGAGTTCGGCGAGGAACTGGAACTTTTCGAAGACGGGGCGTTCGAGGTCGTTGATGAGAATTTGGTCGCGGGCAGTTTGTTCAGTGTAGGAAACTCCTGGAATTTCGCGTGATTCTTTCCATCGGGAGTAAGCCCAAGGGGTGGGGATACTGAAAGCGGGTTTAAGGAGGAGGATGCGTCGGTTCCAATCGAGTTGTGTTGGTTCAATAATCTCGCCGCGTCCACGACACCAACAGGGAGCTTGGTAGAGGAAGAGGGGAATGTCTGAGCCGAGTTGACCAGCCCATTCGGCAAGGGTTTCGAGAGGGATGTTGGCCTTGGTCAGTTTGTTGAGTGCGAGAAAGGTGTGCGCGGCATCGGAGCTGCCGCCGCCGAGTCCTGCTCCGTGCGGGGTGTGTTTGGTGAGATGGATTTTGTAAGGGCAGGCAAGGCCGTTTTTCTTTTCAAAAAGACGAAGGGAGCGGGAGATGAGATTGCTTTCGTCAGTCGGAACGCCAGGGGTGTTGCAGTGGAGGGAGAATTGATCGCTTTCGGTAAAGGTGAGTTCGTCGGCAAGGCTCTCAATGGGAAGAACAAGTGTTTCAAGTTCGTGAAATCCATCGTCTCGTTTGCCGGTGATGCGGAGGGAGAGATTGATTTTGGCGGGAGCGGAGATTGTCATGATGGAAGAATTCCGAGTAAGGCGAGCATACGGCCGGTGTTTCCTTTCTCGACGCGATAGGAATAGTAACGTTCGAGATTGGAAGCAGTGCAGAGATTTTTGTCGTGGTAATTCTCTGCAGAAATACCAGCGGCGAGGGCTTGTTCGCGGATTGTCGAGGCGAAGTCGATTTCGTAGTGGGGGGGTCTGATGCAGGGCGTGAGGACGGCGATGAGGTCGGCGGGCTTGCTGTCGAATTCTTTTGTCATTCTCTCGATGGCTTGACCGGTGATGTTGGCTTCAGTTCCTTTTTTTCCGGAGTGGAGGAGGGCGATCGCTTTGCTTCGTTGGTCGACGAGATAAACTGCTCCGCAGTCGGCGACGTGAATACCAAGAAGGGTTCCCGGCCTGTTGCTGATAAGTCCGTCGGCCCCGTCGGAGATCAGTGGGGTGTCCGGAGTAACGGTCATGATTTTCGGTCCATGAACCTGTTCGGCCAGGTGGGTGGAGGTGTAGCCCAATTTTAATGCGGCGAGCGCATGGTGGGGGAGCAGGTTGGAAAGTGTTTCCTCCTTGTTGGTCGAGGTGGGGATGCCCGGGACCCGCTCCACGAAATCAGTGCAGACACCCTCGATGTTTATCAAGGGGTTTAAAAAGAAAGACGCTTCCTGCACGCACTAATCGTAGCGGAAGCGTCCCTGCTTCGCCAAGTTTCCAAGGCGGCAATCGAGAAGTTTTTCTTTAGTGGAGGTCCTTACCAATGATGGCGTCGTTAGCGACGGCGATCGACTGGGCTTCTTCGTCGTCCATATCCTCCATGATTGAGGAGAGTTCGGAAGCGATGTGTCCACGCATTGTTGAAACGATGGCGCTTCCTTCGGAAGTGATGCGAACCATGATCTTGCGGCGGTCCTCCGCAGCGTGCACGCGCTCGACGAAGCCCAGCTTCTCGAGGCGGTCAACAAGGCCGGTGGCAGCAGCGGTGGAGTGACCCATTTTCTTGGCGATGGCTGACATGGTCAGGTAATCTTCGCTGGAGAGGTAAGTCAGAAGAAAGAACTGAGGGAAAGAGAGGTTTCCTTTGTTTAGTTCGCTCGAGAGGTTGAGTATGCAGGATCTTTGCGTGAGTAGGACAAAGTCGGCGAGTCGGTTTGTATCAATTTGACTCGCAGAGGAATTAACGGAATTTGATTTCATGGAGGTATGTGACTTTCGGTTATTTTTGGACAATCTAGGATGTCCAGCAGCTTCGTTGTTCACATTACCTAGAAAGTCGTAAAACTTCCAAGCCAAAAATACTAATTTTTTTAAAATAAATCGGCTGTAAGTGCCTAGAATGGTGATTTTATCGAGAAAACCCCAATGTTTTTAGGTTTTATTTTTTTTAATCTGAGGTCTTGGGATCGTCTTTTCCCGTTGGAGATTCGGCTGATTCGTCCTCTTTTTCGCTCTTGACCTCGTATTTGGTGGGTGGTGTGTCCCTCCTCCTCTTCTGTTGATCGAAATAGGCGGCAACGGCATCCCCGATTTGGACTTCGCCATTAACGATATCGGCGGCGAAGAAGTTTCGCACTCTTTCGCCTGAGGGCTTCAGGCTGGCTGTTCGACCACCCGGCCCGCTGGTTTGAATGATGGTATTCACGGGCATTTTGCCGGCGCTATACTTTTGGATGAGCACGAATCCTCCGCTGGAGGAAACAGAGGCGATGCGCCCGATGATCTGTTTTTTAATCGAGATGTCCTTTTTATCGGGGTCATTTTTGTCCTCGGGATCCTCTTCCGAGGTGCTGCAGGAGCAGAGGCCGAGGGCGAGAATCAGGGTGAGGTATTTCATTGTGAAATGAAAATGCGGGATTGGCGGCGGCGGAGGCGAAGGCCACCTGGAAGAGCGAGGGCGGGCGGGGATTCTGTTTCGAGGAGCTTGAGGGACCTGGAAATAAGCTCCCAGGAGAGCTCATGGATATCGTGATCGTGGAGGTAGTCGTGAAAGATTTGACGTTGAATGGCGCGGGGGAGCTCTCTCAGCGTTGGAAGGTGGAGGCGTCCCTGGGGGTCCAGTGGGTTGAGTTGATCGAGTTGGGAGCGCATGAGTTCGCGTAGTTCACGGTCATGTTCTTCGGCGCGCAAGAGTGTGGGGATGGGGTCGCGGGAGAAGATGTTGCTCAGGAGAGGGAGGGCTTCGTGCCGAATACGATTTCGGACGGCAAAAGCTTTACTATTGCTTTCGTCTTCCCGGTAACAGATTTGCTCTCCTAAGAGAAAGGCGTCGATTTGGCTTCGGCGGAGACCGAGAATTGGTCGCAGGAGGTGGAGGGGGGTGTCGTTTACGATGATTTCTTTTTGAGCAGCCATTCCTCTGATCCCTGCCGAGCCGCGGATGAGGCGGAAGAGGATTGTCTCGGCCTGGTCTTCAGCATGGTGGGCTAAGAGGATACGGGGGCAGTTTGTTTGTGCCGCGCAGCGGGCGAAGAAGTTGTGGCGGGCTTGACGGGCTGCGGCTTCGAGAGAGAGTTTTTGTTCTTTGGCGAGAGCGGTGACATCGACTGAATCACCGAGGAACGGTAAGTCGAGTGCTTGGGCGAGTTCTTTGCAAAAATCGGCGTCGCGTTCGGCCTCGTCTCCTCTGAATTGATGATTGAGGTGACAGAGGGTAATGTTTCGAAAACCGGATTGATGGAGCCAGTGAACGAGGAAGACGGAGTCACGTCCGCCGGAAAGTCCTAGCAGGTGGTCGTTTTCGGGGTCCAGCCAATCGGGTGGCTTCATGGTTTTTTGAAAATCATGAAGTGCTGCCAGGGAAGTTGGTCCATCGTTTTTTCCCATTCAAATCCGACGAAGGCCATTTCTTTTTTAGCTTGGGCCTGNGTCATTTTGTGGAGTTTTTTGATAGGAACGTTTGGATCTTCGGCNCGGTATTCAAGNAGGTAAATGCGTCCGCCGGGTCGCATGGCGTCGTAGATCGACTTGATCATTTCGTAGGGATGGGAAAACTCGTGGTATGCGTCGACCATGAGGGCAGCATCGATGCTTTCGGGAGGTAGGCTGATGTCGTGAATTTTTCCTAGGTGGGTCTTGATGTTTTTGACGCCGAGTTGCTTTTTGCGTTTCTCGAGGAAGGTGAGCATTTCAGGTTGGATATCGACGCCGATAATCTGGCTCTCGGGGTGTTTCATGGCAAGGCGAAGGCTATGGTAGCCGGAACCTGCCCCGACGTCGGCGAGCACTTGACCGGGTTTTAACTCGATCATTTTGATGGCCATGCGGGGGGATTCCTCGGCTTCGCGATTGTCACGTTCGAGCCAGTTGATCGCCGGGTGTCCCATGACGTGAGCGATTTCACGACCTTGATAATAGATTCCGATACCATCGCGGGTTTTCTCTCCGATGACACAATGTTTGCCGACCGCTGGTGGCGAAGAGGCTTTTGCTGGGTCGGCAGGCGGGTCGAGCAACTCGACGGTCTTTTCGGGCTTCGGCTGCGGCTTTGGGGGCTCGGTGTTTGTTTTGGGGTCCGGTTCTGCTGGAGTTTCTTCCTTTTGGAAGTAGAGGAAGCTGATGGCGGCGAGAAGAATGATCGCAGAGATGAGAGGAAGATGTTTCATGACATGAAGAGCGGTTGGCATTCCGCGGGGAGCCCAGGGGTAAGTTTGGGGAGAAGTGAGTTGATCTTCTCCAGAGATCCAGTGGTGAGGATGCTGATCGATGGTGAGGTGGTTTTTTGTGGCTTGAGTTTGGCCGCGCGACGAGCGATGGCGCTACCGGTGTCGATGAGTTGAATGTGGTCGGGGAGAGTGGTTTCCAAGGCTGGCCGGAGAAAGGGGTAATGGGAGCATCCCAGAATGAGGACGTCTGCACTGGCTGCCATCATGTCGTGAGTATATTCGGTGATAGCAGATTCGACCAGTTCTCCTTCGAGGGTGCCAGCTTCGACCAGTTCGACGAACTTCGGGCAGGGTTGGGTGATGACGCGGAGGTCGCGGGCGTGTGCGGAGACGAGGTGAAGGAATTTGTCTCCTTTGAGCGAGAGTTCGGTGGCGAGAACGCCGATGGTGTCGGTCTTTGTGAGAGCGGCTGCGGGTTTGACGCCGGGCTCCATGCCGATGAAGGGGACGGGGAATTGAGCGCGCAGGGCTTCGATCGCGGCGAGGGTGGCAGAGTTGCAGGCGATGACGATGAGTTCGGCTCCTCGCTTGATGAGGAGCTCGGTGAGGGCGGAGGTCCGGTCGCGGATTTCTTCCGCAGAGCGAACTCCATAGGGGCACCAGGCGGTGTCGGCGATGTATTGAATGGAAGTGTCGGGAAGGAGGGCGTGAATTTCCCGGAGGACCGAGAGGCCTCCGACACCGGAATCGATCATTCCAATCACAAGGGAACCTTGGAGAGCTAGGGGATGAGGGCAATAAAAAAGCCCGACTGAAATCAGCCGGGCCCCTGGAAAACTTGGAGTGTCCTTGCTTATTCGGCAGCGGCAGCTTTTTCGGCTTCCACGGTCACGGTGACAGTGGTGGTCACTTCAGCGTGAAGCTTGATCTCAACCTCGGTTTTGCCAGTCGACTTGATCGGCTTGCCGAGGTGGATCGCGGTGCGGTCGATGGAAACGCCCTTGTCTTCGAGAGCCTTTTGGATGTCGAGAGAGGTGACGGAACCGAATGCCTTGCCATTGGCGCCGATAGAAAGGGTGAACTTGGGCGTCATACGGGCAATCTTGCCGGAAAGCTCCTGAGCTACAACAAGCTCCTCGGCTTCGCGCTGAACGCGGGCTTTTTGAAGGTTTTCAATCTGACGAAGGTTGCCTTTCGTTGCTTCGTAGGCCTTTCCTGAAGGGATCAGGAAATTGCGGGCAAAGCCTGCTTTGACTTTCACTACGTCGGCTTCAGCGCCAAGAGAGTTGATTTTTTCGCGGAGAATAACTTCGGTAAGTGCCATGATCTTGTTGGAAAAGGTTCGCTGGAGGGCGGGGAATAGGAGTTTGGTGAGGGAGAGTCAAGAAATTATCAACCTAGCCTCCCGATCTTCTCAAATCTCGCCGAATTGCTCCTATTGCAGGGTTGCGTGGATCTGCTCCAGAGTCATCACGGCGTAGGAGCTGACCAAAATTGGGTCATTTTCCATCCAGCGAGCGGTTTTGTTGATCCATGATCCGTCTTCACGTTGGGCATTGATGACTTGGGTGGAGAGTTCGCCGCGCCAATCGACTTCTTTGCCAGCCTTGGTTTCTAGGGCAGGAATGTTTGCCGCGGCGAGGGTTTTAGCCATGACGTGGTAGTAATAGTAGAGTCCTTGTTGATCCAAGCCGGGGTTTTCCGTGAGGGTGTAATTGTTGGAGAGCCACTCAATGACCGCCTTGACCCGTGGATCTTCGGCGTCGAGGTCGGCGTAGACGAGGGAAAGGAGGCCGGCGTAGGACATGGAGCCATAGGAGCGAAGGGCTGTTTTTCCGTTTTCGTCGAGTTCTTCGCCGGCTTTGGAGTTGCCGGGAAAGTAGACGAAGCCTCCGTCGTTACCGGCATTTTCGGTGTCGTTGGTGGCCTGAAGGTTTTGGCAGCGGCTCACGAATTCAAGGGCGGCGCCCCAGTCGAGCTCGGTGACTTTCTTTTCGCCGGTATCAGTGGCGAGTGAGCGTGTGTGATAAAGGGCTTCGAGTGCCAGATGAGTATTGGAGAGGTCCGAGTGCTCATAGCTTCCGCCATAGCCAATGCCGCCATCAAAAGAGTCGTCACTCTCGTTTTTCACACCCCAATCGGTTTGTTGTCCGATGAGGAAGCCGCGGGCTTTCACGATGGCTTCTTTGTATTTCACCGGGTCGGCGATGTAGAGAGCCATAATAGCCGAAGAGGTATTATAGGTGGCAAGCCCGGTGCTGTAGATACCGCCGTCTTTCTTCTGCTGGGCAGCGAGCCAGTCGAGACCCTCCCCGAGATTGGCGGGAAGTGGCTTTTTGAGGTCAAGTGAAGGATCGGAAAGTTGAGCGCGAAGTGCATAGGCGGTGAAAGCGGGCAGGGAGGGTTCTCCCCAATAGCCATCCTTATGCTGTTTCGAGCGGAGATAGGCGTTCCCTTTTTTAATGGTTTCCTGCATCTCCAGTTTGATGGAGAGGTGACCTTGGTTTTGCTGGGCATGCAGAATAGAGAGGGACAGAATCGCGGCGGTGATCAGAGACTTCATGGTTGGTGAGGTTTAATGATGATTTTGACAACAGTCCCTTCTTTGGGCGCACGCTTGGTATTAGTAATCCAGATGTCGTCGTTTTCACGATCTTTTCCAGGGTAGTTGATCATTGCGGGTTGGGATGTAAAGACGGCAATGAGATCGCCGGTGACTTCTGCTTTGAATTTCCCCTCGTGGATGTAGGAGCCCGTATTGAGCCAGGGGCCGGGATCCATCGTCTTCTCGGTCACGTTGTTTAAAATGAGCTCATTCAGGGTGACTCGTTTTTTTTGCTTCCCCCATTCGACGAAAATATCCATGCGAGCTGCGGCTTTGGTTTTTGGATCTACCTCTGGGTATTGTCCAGTGGGACGGTAGTCCTCATCCACGATTTCAAAGAGCTCGGGTGATTCTTTGATCCCGAGGAGCTTGAGGGCGATGTTGAGATTGAGCGGGGAGATGTCGGAGATGAAAAGGCTTTCGTGAATCTTGCCCTTTTGGTTGACGATGATGAACTCGAGAAGACCCTCGGTGAGATTGACTCCGGCACCGAAGCTGATTTCGCGGGTGGCTTTATTGAGGTGCACCTTGCCGATTTTATATTCGGCGTCGTTAATTTTTTTTATTGCGGGCCTCGGTGGTTTTGGCGCTGGGTCCTGTGCCTGCAAAATAGGCGGTAAAAGAGCGACCGCAAGAAAAGTGAGAGTAGCGAGGTGGTGCATGACTTCGGGAGATTGTAACGAGAGGGGAGATGATAATCTTAGAATTAATTCACGTTCGGCTCCGGGCTCCCGGGTTCCGGGGCTTCGGTTGGGTCGAGAGGGAGGCCTGATTTCGCGGGGATGAGCGATTCAGCGAAGTCCTGCCACATTAAGCGGGTAATCTGGGTGGAAAGAAGTGTTTTCGGAACCTCGTCGATGGAGAGCGGCAGAGGGTAGTCCGCTTTCTCCAGCTGGTTCCGGATGGAGTGAAAAGTCATCAAGATCAGTTTGTCCGCGAGTTGGTCCGGTGTTTCAGGTGGTTTGACCGAGAGGACGGGGGTGGAATTTCTTGGGTCGGGGGTCGCAGAGATCCAGAGAGTGATCGGGCTATTGGGAATGATTTTCTCGGATTCACCTCGGATGATTTTGGGGGAGAGATCGATTAAGTTGCCTGAATGCCTGTTGATCATTGTGGCAATGTCGAGAGCGGCAATTTTCAACTCCGGGCTGGCGTCTCCGGCTGTCCCCACATTGAGGGTGAGATTGTATGCGCCCGCAGAATCAATATTCCAGGGGGGAAGCGAGGGTTCCAAGGCGCCTATTCCTTGTCCGGCTTCCTGAAGTTCGACGGGGGAGGATTCGGTGGTATCGATGATTCGTTCCAGAGCAAGGAGGGAGCGTTGGAATTGTCCCATCGTTCTCAGAACGGAGGAGAGTTGGAGGAGGCGTTCAGCGGGATTATTTTGGGCAAATTCGCGATAGGCATTTAGACCGGGGGCAGCCTCGAGATCTCCGAGTTCGGTGCCGGTAATCGGTCTGACTTCCGGTTCCTCTGGGTTAATCGGATTGATCTCCAGGGGCTCGAGAATTTCGGGGGTTTCCTTCAGCTCGGGCTGGAGGATAGAAACTCCTACAGCGAGGTCCTCCCCTAAGTCCTCGTGGGGCAGCGGGGTGTTGTCTGGAGTCATAAAATCAAGGTCCTTCGTCCTGAGATGCCAGGTTAGAAAGATCACCCCGAGGGAGGCGAGGAGGGAGATGGACCAGTGAATTAGCACGCGTTCCTAGATTGTGTGTTCGCGGGCCATAGGTGAAGTGCAAAAAAAGAGCCGCTTGGAATGAATCCAAACGGCTCGGGAATTTTTCCTCCTGAGAAGGATTAATCGACGTTTTTGACCTGGATGGCCTTCTTGCCAACCCGGTCGCGGAGATAGTGGAGCTTGGCGCGACGCACCTTGCCTTTAGCAACAACCTCGACCTTGGCGATACGTGGGCTGTGGAAAGAGTAAACACGCTCCACCCCGGTGCCGTAGGAAATCTTGCGAACAGTGAAGGCCTGGTTGATTCCGGAGCCACCGATTGCAAGCACGATGCCTTGGAACATCTGGATGCGCTCTTTACCGCCTTCGACCACCCGATTGTGGACCTTTACGGTGTCACCGACGCTGAAGTCTAGGGTATCGGACTTCATTTGCTCTTTTTCGATTTTGTTGATGATATTCATGGTCGTGTCGGTCGGTGGTTGACGGGGCGGAGGAACTATTGGAATAGGACTGTGAATGCAACTGTTTTTTGGAGGATGAGGAGCATTTTTGCCGGATCTGGACATTGGGGGATAGATAGGGAAGGGCAAAAAAGCCGAAAATCGGGTGATCTTCGGCTCTTTCGATAAAGTTAATGAATCATCGCCCGGATGATTACTGAGCGGTGCCAGGTCAACAACCAGACGGCGGAGGAGGTGGCTCGTTGGCGCAAGAGGAAAACCCGATAAGAGCTCCGACGGTAACAATAAGTGCAGCGATTTTCATAATTTGTAGTTTTAAGACAGTTGGTCAAAGGAGCTTATTACTGAAAATTTGATTTGCAGGTCTTTTTTCGACCTCGGATCACGAGTTGACAGGGTCCGATTGATTGCTAAAGTCCGCGCCTTCCCGGCGAGGGGCGTAAAATTGCGTCTGCCGGTTCGTAATTCTGACCCAATACAGAAGCAAAAACAAAAGACCCATGGCTACCAAAACCAAGGCTGCAAAAAAGGCCGCCAAGAAAACCAAAAACGTTTATTACTTCGGAGCTGGAAAGTGCGACGGAGACGGCTCAATGAAAGCCCTCCTCGGGGGTAAAGGCGCTAACCTCGCCGAAATGAGCAGCATCGGCGTTCCCGTTCCTGCTGGCTTCACCATCACCACTGAAGTCTGCACTCACTACTACGACAACGCGAAGAAGTATCCCAAGACTCTCGACGCAGAAGTTGAAAAGAACATCACCAAGGTTGAAAAAGCGATGGGCAAGAAGTTCGGTGACCTCAAAAACCCACTTCTTCTTTCCGTTCGTTCCGGTGCTCGTGAGTCGATGCCTGGAATGATGGACACCATCCTTAACCTTGGCATCAACGACGAGGTTGTTGAAGCTCTCGCCAAGAAGACCGGCAATCCCAAGTTTGCCTGGGACTCCTACCGTCGTTTCCTCCAAATGTATGGAAGTGTTGTGATGGAAGTGGAAGCCGAAGCCGGTGAGCATCACGATCCTTACGAAGTCATTCTCGATAAAGCCAAGGCCAAGGCCAAGGTAAAGGACGACTCCGGTTTGAAAGAGAAAGACCTCCGCGAAGTGGTTGCTGCTTTCAAAGCGCTCATCAAAAAGCGTTCCGGTAAGAACTTCCCCGAGGACCCACGCGAGCAGCTCAAAGGAGCTGTCAACGCCGTCTTCAACTCATGGCAGAACGATCGCGCGATCGTTTACCGCCAGAAGTATGGGATCCCCGCCGCTTGGGGGACCGCTGTTAACGTGCAGGCCATGGTCTTTGGTAACACCGGTAAGACCTCCGGAACTGGAGTGGCGTTCACCCGTGACCCGGCTACCGGCGAAAATGTATTCTACGGTGAGTATCTCATCGATGCACAGGGTGAGGACGTTGTTGCTGGTGTTCGCACACCAAAGCCCATCGCCAAGATGGCCAAGGATCTTCCCAAGTCGCACAAAGAACTTCTCGTTATTCGTAAGAAACTTGAGAAGCACTTCCGTGACGTGCAGGACGTTGAGTTCACGATTGAAGAAGGCAAGCTCTGGATGCTGCAGACCCGTAACGGTAAGCGTACTGGTTTCGCTGCCGTCAATATCGCTCTCGACATGGTGAAAGAGCGTCTTATCAAAAAAGAAGAGGCGATCCTTCGCATTCCTGCTGATGACCTCGGACACCTCCTTGCTCCAATTTTTGATGCCAAGGCTGAGAAGGCTGCCAAGAAAGTTGGTAGTGGTCTTCCAGCGGGTCCTGGAGCTGCTTCCGGTAAGATCTATTTCAACTGGGAAGACTCGGTCAAAGCTGCCGAAAAAGGAGAGAAAGTCATCCTTGTTCGTCAGGCCACCTCTCCGGAAGACCTTCGCGGCATGATCGCTGCTGACGGAATTCTCACCACTGAAGGTGGTGCTTCCTCACACGCCGCTCTCGTCGCCCGCCAGATGGGTAAGGTTTGCGTCTGCGGTGCCCACGGTATGACCATCGACTACAATAAGAAGACTCTCTCCGGAAACGGCGTGACTCTCAAGGAAGGCGACGAGCTTTCTCTGAATGGATTCGTTGGAAGCGTCTACAAGGGTAGCATTAAGTCCTCTCCTTCCCAAGTCATTCAAGGACTCATCGAGAACAAGGCAGCCGCCAAGCGTTCCGACACCTACAAGAAGTTCATGGAACTCATGAGCTGGACCGACAAGCTTCGTAAGCTTGGTGTCCGTACTAACTCCGACACACCGGAGCAGGTGCAGCAGGCCATCAAGTTCGGTGCTGAGGGCATCGGCCTCACTCGCGCCGAGCACATGTTCTTCGAAGGTAACCGCATCGACGCCGTTCGTGAGATGATTCTCGCTGACGACGACGCCGGTCGTGCCAAGGCACTCAAGAAGATCAAGGTCTTCATGAAGAAAGACTTCATTGGCATCTTCAAGTCACTTGAAGGACGCCCCGCGACCATTCGTCTGCTGGACCCACCACTTCACGAGTTCATCGGCACCATGGATGCCGCTCAGAAGAAGGATCTCTCCAAGAAGATCGGCATGAGCGCTCCCGCCATCACCAAGCGTATCCACGCTCTTCACGAAGAGAACCCAATGCTGGGTCACCGTGGTTGCCGTCTTGGCATCAGCTACCCGGCTGTCACCGCAATGCAGGTTGAAGCCATCCTCGAAGCCGCTGCGGACGTTCAGAAGAAGGGCATCAAGGTTCTCCCTGAGATCATGGTCCCACTCGTGGCCTACGCCCGTGAGCTTGAACTCCAGAAGGACGTCATCGACACCACCGCCACTGAGGTTCGCAAGAAGCTTGGTCTCAAGAAGAGCGAGCTGAAGTACACCGTCGGAACCATGATCGAGATTCCTCGCGCTGCCATCACCGCTGAAGAAGTGGCCAAGCATGCTGAGTTCTTCTCCTTTGGAACCAACGACCTCACTCAGACCGGACTTGGTCTCTCCCGTGATGACTCTTCCAGCTTCCTCCCAACCTACCAGGACGCGGAAGTTCTCAACAATAACCCGTTCGCCGGTCTGGACCAGGAAGGTGTGGGTAAACTTGTTGAAATGGGTGTCAAAGGTGGACGCACCACCAAAAAGAAACTCAAGATCGGTATCTGCGGCGAGCACGGCGGAGATCCTGATTCGGTGAAGTTCTTCCACCGCACCGGACTCAACTATGTGTCTTGTTCACCATTCCGCATCCCCGTCGCCCGTCTTGCCCTCGCGCAAGCCGCCCTCGAGGAAAAAGGAATGGCTCGCGGTGAAGTGAGTTAAACGCTGACCAACCAAAAAACTTCAAAGCCCCGTTCGCAAAAGCGAGTGGGGCTTTTTTATGATCGTATCTCTTAATTCCTCCGCGCGCGTGTGGAGTCGCCTTAAGAACTGCGGGTGGCGTTGAAGTTTTCCGTGAAGCTGATGTCGGGCCGTCAGCGGGGATGCGATAGTTTGTGCAATGAGATGGTTGATATTCTGAGGAAAATTCTCTAGGACTCCGGTGTCCGGGGAAACCCGGGTGATTTTCGGGAAGCTCGTCGCACGGGCAGGAAATAGATGGGGAATCCGGTGAAGGTGCTTCGGCGCTGTAATACGGAACGGTCCCGCCACTGTGAGTCTGGTCGAGATGCCGGATAAGTCAGATCGCCAGCCTGAAGATGATCATCAACACGACCTTGCGGAGTTCGGGGTCTTTGAAGAAACAATAATAGAATGACAAAACACAGGGCCCAAACCGGGCTCGCACTTGTTGGTCTCCTCGGTGGTGCATCCGCCCAGGAGAAGGTTAAAGAATTGGAACCAGTGACCGTGCTTGCGAAGAAATTCGAAGCGGATCGCAAAGACACCGCTGCGGCGGTCGGAGTGGTGGGAGCGGCGGATTTGGTGAGAATGCAGCTGGATCGCACCCTTGATGCGCTCAACATCATTCCAGGCGTGCAAGGTCTCTCGACGGCCGGCTTGGTTGGAAATACCGGTGGAGCGATCTTCCGCGGGCTTCCAACTCCCTACACCCAGGTAGTGGTCGATGGTGTCCGTATTACCGATGCTACCAATGGCCTGGGGAATTTTCTCGCGGGAGGCCATGTCGGTGGTCTTTCGCAGCTTGAGATTCTGCGAGGCCCGCAGAGTGTTCTTTATGGAACGGGCGCTGCCGGTGGGGTGATCGGATACGAGACAGCAGTGGGGGATGGAGAGCCCACCTATCGGTTCTTCGGTGAGGGAGGTTCCTTTGATTCCTATCGTTCGACCTTCAGCTCGCAAGGGCAGTTGGGCATATTGCAATACGGCATCGAGCTGGGTCGATTTGAAACCGAAAATGATACCTTCTCCACTCTACCGCGACACGACTACGAACAAGATCAAGCCTCGTTGGCTTTGCAATGGCGGGCGAGGGGAGACGTGATGTTGAAATTCAGTTATCGCGGAAGTGAGAATCAACTGGGAACGACGTCGATTAGTCCGCCGTTTATCTCATACAGCGATATCGAAACCAAGACTCACCTGGTGGCTTTTAATGCGGAATACAAGGTCAATCCAGATTGGCAGAGCAAGCTAACGCTGGGGTATTATGATGAATCCTATCTTGGCAATTTCGATGGGAGTTTCGGCTCCAGTATTTTTGGCACGGACTTTGATCGGCTCACCGTGAATTGGAATCAGCAGATTCAGTTGAATGAACAATTCGAACTTCTTACCGGTCTGGAATACTCCGATAGCAGTTTTAAGAACTCATCGGGCCGTCAAACGGATTACCACACTGGGGGTGTTTATCTGCACGGAAACTGGAAGCCGATAGATGGTTTCTTGATTGAAGGTGGAGTGCGATACGATGAGCACAGTGAATTCGATGGTGATACGGCCTGGGATTTTGGTGGGGCTTATGAATTAGGTGGTTCGGGGACTCGAGTTCGGACACGGGTTTCCCAAGCTTACCGGACTCCCTCGCGTCTGGATTCAGCTCGCTTTGGAGGTGCGTTTTCCACTCAAATTGCCAATCCTGATCTCGAATCAGAAGAAATTCTTGGGTTTGAAATTGGGATTGATCATGACTTTGGAGATCATCAACTGGAGTTAGGATATTTTCAGCAAGAGCTGAAAAACGCCATCGCAACCCGCACCATTGCGGCGGGGTTTCCAAGCACGACCCAACGGAACAATCTCCCGGGAACCTCGCGGGTGAGTGGTGTCGAGTTGGCCTTGAGCGGTGAGCTGATTCGTGAGGAGTTGCGTTACCGGCTCGCTTGGACGGAACAAGGTAAGGAGGAGGTGATTGATGTGCCGGATCGCATGATTAGTTTGGATCTCAGCTACGGTGGCGGTGATTGGCTGGTGGGTGCCGGAGTGTCCCATGTGGCCGGGGCGAGTTATGGTGCGGATCCACTCAACTTCATCCCGACCGATGATCGCACGGTAGCGCGTCTCTACGGTGAGTATCAAGTGAACGAATACCTGAAGTTACACGCCCGGGTGGAGAACTTGTTCGATGAGGATTATCTCATCTCGGACATTTTCGGCACGCAGTTGGAAGGAGCCGGTCGCGCGGTTTCCGTCGGCGCCACCATCGAGTGGTAGGAGTGTAAGGGGAGGTGTTGCGAAAACACCTTCCCTTTTTCACCCCGCGGTCTCCGGTGTTTGGCGATCCCAGACGTAACGCCGGAAGAGAACTTTGACCGCTGCTGTCATCGGGACTGCGAGGAGAGCTCCGAGAAATCCTCCGAGGATGAGCGACCAGAAGAGCATGGAGAAAATGACGGTCATGGGATGTAGCCCAACCGAATCTCCGACGATTTTCGGTGCCGTTACAAGCGAGTTGATTTGCTGCACGATAATAAAGATGGCGAGCACTCCTGTGACGTAACCCCATTGGGGCAGGCCAAAGGGTTCAGAGGCCCCGTGGAAGTAAGCGATGATACAGGCCGGGATCAGGCAGAGGATGTTTCCGATGTATGGGATGATGCCCAGGAAGGCCATGAAGACTCCGATGAGTAATCCGTAAGGAAGTCCGAAGACGGTGAGCGCAATTCCGACGAGAATCCCGTCAATGAAAGCGACGAGGACTTGCCCGCGGAAGAATGAGATCAAGTAGCCATTGATTTCCCGAAGGGTTTTCACGACTTCGTCTTTAAAGTGAGATGCTCTTAATGGAACATAGTCGGTCCAACCATCTTTAATGCCCTCGCTCTCCTTGAGAAAGTAGTAGAGGTAGATGGGGATCATGGCGAAGCCAATAATGAGCCCGAAGAATCCTAGAATCTTTCCCGAGCTATTGGAAAGCCAACCGAGCGATTTTTCACCCAAATTGGAGAGCCATTGTCCCCCCTTGGTAACACCAAAGTTTTCCAAAGCGATCAACTCTTGGGCGTTTGTTTCGCCCGGGAGTTCGATTCTGTTGTTCCAGTTGGAATCGAAGAGCTCCGACAATTGAGGGGAGGGATTTTCCCCATTATCGTTGACAAATTTTCCCGTGTTGGCGTCGAGTTGCCACTTGGATTTTTTGGGGCCGGTGAGTGAACCTCCGTTCTGCAGACGCTTCTGGACCGCTTCGGGATCTTTTTGAAATGAGGTCTGCACGATCCAGCCATAAAGACTATTTTCTTTCGACTCTTTCAAGGTGTCGACTTCCATCCAGCCCATGGAGCTTCCCGAATCTTTATTGAGGACGTTTTTGATTTGGCCGGAAAGTTTGATTCCGACGATCGAGAAAAGGAGCCCAAAGAATAGGACGAAGGTGGAAAAGACGATGACAATTCCTTTTATGCGGGAAAGGCCCTTGCCTTGAAGCCACTGCACTACCGGGTCGAGGAGGTAGGCCACGATTCCTGAAACCGCGAGAGGAATGAGAACCGGCTGGAGGTATCCAAGAACGGAACTGGTCAGCCAAATGAGGCCGACGAG
>PBTU01000062.1 GCA_002729295.1 Verrucomicrobiales bacterium
GATCTTAAGTAATTCCATGATCTTTTCAGAAAAACCATCCACGATGGGTTGACAAGCGGTTTCCGCAAGCTAGTCTCCGCCTCCCCTGCTCCTCTCAACCGGAGTTTTCAAAAATCTATCTTTTCTCTACGGCCATGAAAATGACATACCAGCCTTCCAAGCGCACTCGCAAGAAGCAACATGGATTCCGTGCCCGCATGGCCACCAAGGCTGGTCGCGGCATCCTTAAAAACCGCCGCCGCAAGGGTCGCAAGCGCCTTCTTCCAAAAGGAGCCGAGATTCACTTCAAGCGCCACACGGTGCAGAACAACACCAAGTAATTGGTCATGCCGTGTCTCTCCTGAGGGTTGCGGTATTCCTTGTTTAGTAACCAATTGGTCATGAAGCTGACTCGTCAACGGCGCATGCGCCTATGGGGCGAGTTCCAGACCGTTCGCAATACGGGACGATCCGCCGCCGGGCGATACCTCGTTATCGGCACGCTGGAGGACTCCTCCTCCCGAGACCGTAAGTTCGGCCTCATCACCTCAAAAAAAGTTGGTAACGCGGTCACCCGAAACTTCGTCCGTCGCCGCCTCCGCGAAATCATTCGCAAATGGGGCGACCACCTTCCTCCTCAACAAATGGTCGTCACCATCGCCCGCTGGCGCGCCTCCGAGGCCACCCTCGATGAACTCGAGCAGGACTGGATCAAGGTGGCCAAACGACTCAAAATCTGGCGCGGAGAACTATGAAGCCCCTCATCCGTCTGGGCATTCGCGCCTACCAGCTTCTCATCCGCCCGGTCATTAAGGCCCTCGGCGGACCGAGTACCGGCTGCCGTTACGACCCCTCCTGCTCCCACTATTTCCTGGAAGCAGTCGAGACCCACGGCTCGATAAAAGGAAGCTGGATGGGTATTCGCCGGATTTTACGCTGTCATCCTTGGGGTGGGTGCGGTTATGACCCCGTGCCACCGGCCGAAGGGAATTCTCCCTCTCCCAAATCTTCTACTCAATCAATCACAGATCATGGATCGTAAAGCTTGGATCGTCGTCACCATTTGCAGCATTCTGCTCGTCTTCAATATCATGTCCGGCAGGAAAAATGCCGCCGAACTTGCCGAGAAAGAAGCAGAAGAAGAGAAAGCCAAGAAAGAAGCTGCCGCCAAGGCACCCGAGGAGCCTATTGGCGTTCTCGAAGCCAGCGACAAGCCACCGGCACCCGAGGCCACCGGAAAAGACGAATCCCACGACTTCCTTACGCCCGAAGCCTCCTTCCGTCTTTCTACCTTGGAAGGCGGCATCAAGAACATCGAGTTCCTGAATGAACAATCAGTCCACGATCCCGCCCTTAAGGTCAAAATGAACGACCTCGGCGTCAATCGTATCGGCGCCCTAACCCCCATTAACGGCGACGTTCTCGACAAGCCGTTCTACTCTGCCAAGGACGCCGGCGACGATTCCATCACCTATATCGGCACCACTTCCAACAACCTCGGCGTTAAAAAAATCTGGAGCAAAGTCGGCGACAGCGCAGGCTCGAACTACCGACTCAATCTTCGGCTCGAACTCACCAACTTGGGCGACACCGCTGTCGACCTCGGCGACATGGCCATCGCAGCTGGCTCCGCAGCGCCTGTCTTCGAAGGGGAACGCGCCAACTACCTCACCTTCTTCTGGCAGGAAGACGGCGAGTTCGATTCCGAGTCGGGAACTTGGTTTGAAGGAGGATTCTTCAGTAAGGAAAAGAGCGAGTATCGCGAAGCTAAGGAAAACAAAGTGCAATACAGCGGCGTAGAAAACCAATTCTTTGCCACCATCGTTTCTCCTAAAGATCCCTACCCCGCCACCGTCCGGGTCAGCCCAAAGAAAATCACCCTTAAACCTCCCCGCGCCAAAGACGAAAAAGGCGCCACTCTCCTGAACAACTATCTTTCCCTCCCCAACGAAACCCTCGCGGGAAAGAGCACCAAGGTTGTTGAATTCGATATCTTTGTCGGACCTAAAAATAACTTCCTCATTCGCAGCCTCGATGGAAACAAAGCCGAAGTCATGGACTACGGCTTCTTCGGCTGGATCAGTAACATTCTCAACTGGACCCTCAACAAGCTTTCAGCCCTCTTCGGCGGCGAGGACAACGACTGGTCCTGGGGATGGGCCGTGGTCGTCCTGACTCTCATTATCCGCACCTTGATGTGGCCCCTGCACGCCAAGTCCACCCGCACCATGAAGCGGATGTCGAAGCTCCAGCCCAAGATGGCCAAGCTCAAGGAGAAGTATGCCGACGATCCTAACAAGATGAATCAGGAGACAATGAAGCTCTACCGCGAGTTTGGAGTCAACCCGATGGGCGGTTGCCTTCCCATGCTCTTGCAGATCCCCATCTTCTTCGGCTTCTTCACCATGCTCCAGTATGCCGTCGAGCTCCGCAACGAGCCCTTCCTCTGGTGGGTCACCGATCTCTCCCAGCCCGACACCGTCACCTACGTCATGGGTCTCCCCATCAACCCCCTTCCCTTCCTCATGGCCATCACGATGGTCTTGCAAATGAAGGTCACTCCGAAGACCGGAGACAAAATGCAACAGCGCATCTTCATGCTGATGCCGCTCATCTTTTTCTTCTTCTGTTACAACTTCGCCTCCGCTCTCGCCCTCTACTGGACGACGCAGAACATCTTTTCCATCGCGCAAACCTGGTTCATGCAGAAAATGCCCGAGCCCGAACTGAAGGCCAACAAGAAGGCCGGCAAAAAGAGCTTGATGCAAAAGCTCGCCGAAAAAGCGGAACTCGCCCAAAAAGCTCGCGAAGCCGGACAAGGTCGCCCGGGAGCTGGCGGTGGCCAGCAGCAGCAAAAGCCCAAGAAGCCCCGCGGGCCGAAAACTGGTGGGTAGTTTTATTTAACTCACCAGGCCTTTGAAATTTGCTGCTGCGCTTAGCTCGGCAGCTTCCACTTGTCGCGATCCTTCTGGTGGACCAGCACATTGGCTTTGGCATTATCGATGAACTGCATCTTCTTCGGATCGAACTTCAAGTTCTGGTTCGTCCGATGCGCGATCTTACCAAGGTTAATCAAGGTGCAGGAGTTGAATCCGTTCTCTTCGTTGAGCGCAAACTTCTTCTTCTCGCGGATCGCCTGGTGGAAATCGGTGACCTGCGGTGCCGGTTCGGGAAGTTTTTTAAGTTTCTCGGCGAAACCTTTTACATCGGACTTGAAGCCCCTCATAATCTTGCCTTCGCTGCCTTCGATGAGCGCGGCGCTCTTGTCCTTGTTCGCACCGTCAAGAATGATCTGCGTTCCGTCGGAATAGGTATAGGTGATGCGACGGAAGGAACCAACGGCATCTTGATCCTGCGGATCGGCGTCACACTCAACAGAAACAGGAAGCTCTTCATCCTTGCCGAGGATATACTGAATAGGATCTAGGTAGTGCTGCCCCATGTCACCCAGTCCGCCACCATCGTAATCCCAATATCCACGGAAGGTCCCGTGGGTCCGGTGGGGGTGGTAAGACTTATAGGGTGCCGGCCCGAGCCAGGTGTCATAGTCAAAATGCTTCGGTATCGGCTGCTCCTCGAGATTCTTTTTACCGACCCAGTTGAACTTCCAGTTGAAGCCAGTCACGCCGCTCAAGGTTACTTTGTAAGGACCGTCACCGATCAGGCCTCCATCGACCGCTTTGCGAACTTCCCGTGCGGTGACACCGGAACCGTAAAAGGTGCTCTTGAAGCGAAACCAGGTGTTAATTCGGAATTTCACGTCGGCCTTTTGAATCGCTTTCTTCATCGCAAGCCCCTCACCAATAGTCCGTGACATGGGCTTTTCTCCCCAGACATGCTTTCCAGCCTTAGCCGCCGCAATCGCCATGTGGGCATGCCAGTGTGGCGGAGTGCAGGTATGAATGATATCGATATCGTCCCGTGCAATGATTTCGCGGAAATCCGCATACGCTTTGACGTCCTTATTTCCTCTCTTGATCGCCTGACCTTGACGCTGCGCCATGCGCTGGGAGTCCACGTCACAAACCGCCAGAATCCGACCCGGCATACCCAAATGGCTATTACTGATCCCTCCGCAGCCCAAGAGAGCCCGCGTAAGTTCCTCAGAAGGAGGAGTTTGTCCATTCAGCCCCAACACCCGGCTGGGAACGATCGAAATAGTCGCGAGAGAGGCGAGATTACCCAATGCGTTCCGGCGAGAGATCTTGTTCAAATCAGTCATCTCGCGAGCATACGGAGTCGAATCCGGAAGGAAATCATGGAATTCAACGAATTTGCCAAATGACAGAAACTGATTCGACAGCGACGAGAGCTTCTGAAAGTGTTTCCCAACCTGTGAAATCTCTCATCTTCTCCACCCTGTGGGTCTGCTCCCTCGGAGTAACCTCTGCCCAATCCGAATTGACGGAAATCGACCGTGAGTTGCTTCTAGATAGACTTAAAGCCATTCAAGAGACCTCCAATCAAACCGTCCAGAGCCGCCATAGCGTCGCGCTTGCCGCATTCAAGGGCGCGGTCGACAGCGACAGCGAGGCTCTTGCTTTGTTCCTCAAATGCCACGAAAAAATCTCTTTTCAGGACAAAGCGCGAAAATCCCAAGACTTCCGCGAATGGAAACGTCGTTATAAAGATCGCCACGACGATCCCGGATTTAAGCGAGCGCTCAGACACCAGCTCTCTTGGCTTCTCACCACCATTGAGGCAGCTGGAAATCCAAAAGCCCGGGACAAGATGTCCTCCCGTGCGACGAACGCCATCGATGCCATCTTCCGCGATGCCAAAGTCCTTGATGGCCATCAGGGCATACTCGGAAGTTCCGTTCTCAGCACTGTCTTTGCCAGAGCTTATGAACTCGACAAACTAAAGATTTCCAGCTGGCCCAATGCCCCCCTGGCCATCGATCAAATGTATGAACTGATCATCATGAAGCCGCTTCGTAACCCCGACAATATTGCTCAGCTCAAAAGCTCCTGGACTGCCCGAATTACACACTCCGGTATGATCCACAAAGCCTGGGGAGATGAGGGAAACGTCGGTAAAGATCGCAACCCGGATCTGGAGACGTGGTTGGCGAAAGGCCGCCTCGACCTCCTTTGGCGCATGGAAACCGACCTCTTTTCGGCAGGCGATGAGAAAGCGGCTGCCCTTAGAATGCTCACTCATCTCAAGGAACATCTCAGCCATAATTCCGCTCCTAGATGGATCACCGAGTTCACCAATTTGATCAACGGCCTACCCGCAGGAGGGGAGGAGGAAAAAAAATAATGATGGCAGCCACGCGCCTCCCCCACCTCATCCTACTTTTGCTACCCACCAACTCGTTGGCAAAGGTCGATTTCACCGGGGAAAACTTACTTTAGATAAACTAAATATCTAATGTTGCCCAAGTAACATTACGGGTAGCCAAGTAACAAAACGCATGATAGTGGTCGCCTTATGAGACTACTCCATCAATTGGGAGGATTCGCCACGCTCTTCGCGATCTCCTGCCTTAGCCCATTGCAAGCCGCCGAGGTCCGTGTCTGGACCTCTGCTTCCGGCAGCACCGTCAAAGCCAAATTCCAAAAACTGGATAAAGGCGAGGTCCATCTGGTCACCCCGGAAAATAAGGTCATCAAAGTCAAGGTCGCAACCCTCTCCCTCGCCGACCGCGCCCACCTCGTCGACTTCGCCGAAGCCGATAAAAAAATCCTGACCGACGTGAAACTTAGTATTCCCGAGGAAGACATCCGCTTTGACAAAAAAACCATCAAGACCCTCGAAAAAAAGATGGGGTTTGGCGACAGCACCCATCTGGCCTTCAACCTCATCGAGTCCGAGCACTTCCTCATCGCTTCCACCGGACGCTTCAGCGGCAAGGCTCTCGCAGAAATGGCCGAACGCCTCTGGCACGGCATGGCTTTCCAGCACATGAACTTTCGCGAAGACTGGGGTGACAAAAAGAAAGTCATCATCGTCACTACTGACGAAGACGTCTACGGAGAACTCGGCAAGTGGTATGCCACCTGGCTACGCAATAACATCACAGACGAAAATCTAGCCCAGCAACAATCCAACCGGATCAGCACTCTCTGGATGCGCGTCGCCGGAACTTCAATCCGCCTCCCTGAAGACGAGCAGGAAGAATTCAACGCCTTTGAAACGGCAAAGGTCTTCCGCATTAGTGACGGAAACGATCGCAGCTACAAAAAGGTCTTTGGCCCCTTCCCCACTCACGGACTCGCCGGCATGCTCATCTCCCATCAAATGGGAGGCGTCAGCGACATCTCGCCGACCGGATACTTTGCCCTCACCACCGGTCACGCCTACTTCAAGGAAATCCAACTCGCCGATAAATCAGAAACCTCGCTCCTTGATGCCGGTAAGTATGGCGAAGAAGACGAAATCTCTTCCGCCAGCGGTTTTAAAGACGGACGCTCCTGGGCCAAGACTCTTCGCAAGCTCGTTCGACAGGGCAAGGTCACCCCTGATTTGGAAAAACTCCTTTCCTTCACCTCGGCCGACCTCACCCCGGAGCANCTCGTTTTGATGTATTCNTTCGCTTACTANATNGAAAGCGACTCAGCACGCGTCGCNGCCTTCGCCGAAATGGTAACCCGNATCGAGTCCAGCAATCAGGTTCCNGCACCGATCGAAATCGCNAAAATCTTNGGCCACGAAACAGTCGAAGANTTCCAGGCCGCNTGGACCGAGTTCGTTAAGAGCACCAGCTTCAAATAAGAATTGTTACACCGATGAAATCACTTTCACTCACTCTTTTCCTCCTCCTCTTCGCACCCTTTACCTTTGCTCAGGAAAGAGAAGGCGAGAAAGAGGAGGCCTCAACAGAAGAAGAAGCCGAAGAGATCAGCGTCAAACCTGAACTCCGGCTCTTTACCAGCGTGGACGGCAAAAAGATTCAAGCTGCGCTCGTCGATCGCGACGATGAAAACAAAACCTTCAAGCTCCTCGTCAAAGGACGCTCGACCCCCTCGACCATCCCCTTTGACAAGATCAGCCCCGAAGATCTCGAATACATCAAGAAGTGGCCCAAAGCCAAATCAGTCTTCCTGCAAAAATGCCGAGGCCTGACCATCCGCCAGCTTCTCGAACTCCGCGGTTATGAGCCCATTCCCTTCAAGTTCGAAGGCAATGCCATCATGATTACCGGAAAGCTGAACGGGAAGCCCGCCAAAGTGCAAATCGATACAGGTGCCGGAACCACCTTACTCCACGCACCCTTCACCACGGCTGCCGGGTGCAAGATTGGTCCCATGGACCAAAAAATCTGGGGTGTTGCCGGCTTCCAGCCCGCAGGCACCGCCGAAATCCCCAAACTCGAACTCGGTAGCAGCATTTTCCTCGACGAAGAAATTCAAGCTGCAGACCGCGACCATAATATGCCCAAGGGGTTTAAACGCAATGAGGACATCCTCCTTGGTGCCGAGTATCTCATCAAGCTGGAAGCTGTGATTTCTTACAAGGAGCGTACTATCTTCTTCCGCCCCGACAACTCAGACATCGCTCAAATCGAAAAAAATGGCAAAGACGACGATGACTTCAGTTTCCGGATCTTCACGATGAAAGATAAGAAGCAATTCCGTGGAAAGCTCGTCGGCAAAGAGGGCAACTCTGCCATTATTGAAGGACTCAACGGCAAGCGTAAATCATTTGCTACCTTCTCCATGTCCGACAAAGACGTTGCCTATGTTGTCGGCTGGAGCCAGGAGAAGGCCGACTTCATGGCACACTGCCGCGGCCTCACCATTGAGGAACTCCTCGACCTCCGCCGTTTCCAATCCTTCCAATACGAACGCAAAGGGAACCACATTTTCGTTGATGGAACCCTGAACGACAACGAGGTCCTCTGGATGATTGACACGGGGGCTGACAGTAGCTTGCTCCACCTTGATTGGGCCAAAAGGACCGGTTGTAAGGTCGGCCCAATGAACAAGAAAGTCTACGGCATCGGGGGCTCTGCACCTGCCGCTGCCACGGATATTGACAAGATCACCATGGGCGACGCCACTCTCACAAACCGGATTCTTCTCGCCACTGACTTGAGACGGAATCAGGAGAACAAGCAACAAGAGTGGGTCGGACTTTTCGGGGCAGACTACATGCGCGAACTCGAAGCCGTCATCACTTACCGCGAGAGCCGCATCTTCCTAAAAAGGCAGAAATAAACGCCAAAATGAAAGAACGGGAATCCTTCCTCCAGGAATCACTTGAGGACTTTGCCCTCAGCCGATCTGAGGGGAAGTAACTCAAATTCCATCTCGTTAAAATCAAAAGCGGATACCTCCGGGCTGGCCAAAGCCCGACAACTCGCTTTCTGTTTGACCAACAACGTTATCGGCGAGTTCGGCCAAGTCACAGCACACATGCACCATAAGTTCGCCATCGCGCAATCCCTCCCGGTTCACCTCGATCATCGCGTCACCGAAGAGGGAAGATCCCTCATCGAAGTCACATCCTGATCACAAGACTGCTTGCGAAATCGCAAAGAGAAGGTTTTCTTATCCCCCAGATGAAACGAGCTATTGCACGCACCCTTCTACTCCCGCTCTTTTTTGCTCCCTCCGCCATCGGCGCCCCCATCA
>PBTU01000063.1 GCA_002729295.1 Verrucomicrobiales bacterium
CAACTTTGTTTGAGTAATGCGGAGCTGAAAGCGAATGCCGTTGCCCGACAGGATCCGTTTTCTACGATTATTGCTGCTGACACCATCGTCACGCTGGGAGGGCAGGTTTTTGGGAAGCCGGTGGATTTGGAAGAGGCGGCGGGTAACCTGCGAATGCTTCGAGGGCGGGTTCATGAGGTTATGACCGGAGTGGCGATTTATCACGACGCCGTGATGTCAAAATTCGTGGACACTTCTTATGTGAAATTTCGAAATTTCTCCGATGAGGTCATCGAGGAATACCTCTCGAAAGTCCCGGTGCTCGATAAGGCGGGTGGCTATGCCATTCAAGATCACGGAGATCTCTTGGTAGAGAAAATTGAGGGGGGTTACGACAATATCGTCGGCCTGCCGGTTTCCTTGGTTCTCGACCAATTGGCAAAGATTGGTTTCCCTACTCCTACATCACCGAAAGTGAAATGACTGACGACGATCTTCCGCCCCGTTATCCACTCATCTTGAATCCCAAGGCCAAGGGTGAGAAGGGGCGTCGTGCGCTGAAGTTCATCATGGCGAATGCTACCCGCTTCACCATTTATGCGACCCGGAGTCGCAAAGAGGCGATTGAATTATCCCGGAAGTTTGCAGATGAGGGTGAAGAGCTGGTGATCGCGGCTGGGGGAGATGGTTCCTTAAATGCGGTGATTGAAGGCCTAGCAGGGTCGAAAACTGCTTTAGGGGTTTTCCCAACTGGAACGATGAATGTTTTCGCGCGAGAGATGGGAGTCCCGATTTCAAAGCTCGATCAGGCGATGGATATTATCGATAAGGGGCATCGCCAATCGGTGGATCTTTTTACGATGAATGGCGCGCCTTTTGTACAAATGGCAGGTGTTGGTTTTGATGCTCAGGTTATTGAGCAAACGACCTGGGAGAGTAAGAAACGATTGGGGCCTTTGGCATACATGTTGACGACGGCCAAATTACTAAAGAACAAACCTCCTCGGGTGAATGTGGTGTGTGATGATGGCAGAGAGTTTCAGGGAGTGGCGATGTTTGTTGGGAATGGCGCACTCTACGGTGGACAGTTTCCACTCTTCCGTCGTGCCAATAATTCGGATCAACTACTCGATGTCGTAATTTTTAAAGAGTCGGGATATCAATTTGTAAGAGACACCTTGCGAGGCCTAGCCAAAGGAGGGATTGATCCGCAATCGCCCGGGGACAGTGTGGAATATATTCAAGCGGCTGGCTTAACGGTGAGCTGCGAGGAAAGTGTCCCGGTTGAGGTTGATGGGGAGCTTTGGGGGAGATCAAAAGAGATCGAGTTTGCCTCGCTCGGGAGCAAACTGGAGGTTATCGCTCCGCAGGAGGTGAAGGCAAGTCGTTGGTATGCCCTCTTGCGCACTCTTAATCCATGGACACACTAAGATTGGCGTCATTGCAGGCGTTTCTTTTGTTGTGAACTCCAAACCCTATCTCATCGTAACGCCGGAGTTGATTCGTCGGGCGAATCGGAAGTGTATAGGAAGGATGTTGCTTTTTGCAATAGGATCACTGTCGGTATTTTTGGTGCTGTTTTTGTTCGGGTGGATTCTCATTGGCTTCTTTACACCAAACCGTCCGCTCACCACGAATATTATTCTGAGGGCGCTCGCGATTGCGCTTACTTTTTTCTATCTGGGTATCCGCTATCTTCGTCGTCACGGACCACGAAATTGGGAGCGTATCGCGCAGAAGTCGGAGGTCCGTAGCGGTATGCGGATCGCCAGCAGGGGCGACTTTCATTATGTGCAAATGGGCGAGGCTATTCTGGCTATGGTGCTGGCTGGCCCCGATTGGATGGGGCGAATTCGAGAAGAGTTTGGTAATCTGGTTCCGGCTACACTTGAGAAGGCGCAATCATTAGAGGTTCTCCGACAAAACTTGGCCGCCCGTGAAGGTTGGGTTCCTCTGAAACATTTTGAGAGTCATCAGGACGAGATCGAGGAGCTGGTTGCGTTGGAAATGATTTCGATTCGTGAAATTATGACCGAGTGGCATTTACATGTGACCCTGCAAGGCACAGTGAATCGCAGTAAGTCTACTTAGCTCGAGGATGCGCCGCATCGTAGGCTTTACGGAGGCGTTCTTTAGTGACGTGTGTGTAAATTTGCGTCGTGGAAAGAGAAGCGTGCCCAAGGAGGGATTGAACCGATCTTAGGTCGGCTCCGTGGTCGAGAAGGTGGGTTGCGAAGGAGTGACGGAATTTGTGAGGAGTCACTTTGAAGGCGATGGAGGAGTGTTGGAGGTATTTATTCAGCGCATTCCCAATGGAGCGGGTGGATAGGCGTTTTTGAAGTTTGGAAAGGAAGAGAGGTCCTTGGTGGATTTCGGCGGCGCTTTGGTATTTCTGCATCGCGGTGAGGGCGTAGGAGCCAATGGGGACGATGCGTTCTTTGGAGCCTTTCCCCATGACCTTGACGCATTCGTTCATGGTGTCGATTTGCTCAACATCGAGAGCTGCTAATTCGGCAAGGCGGAGTCCGGTGGAATAGAAGAGTTCGAGGATCGCCGCATCGCGGAGCGGCATCCATTCGGGGGCCTGTTTTTCGAGGGGAAGTTTAAGGGGAAGAGCGAGAAGTTCTTCGATTTGGGCCAAGGTGAGAACGACCGGGAGTGGTTTGTCTGCTTTTGGGAGTTCGACTTCGGCTACCGGGCTTTTTGGGTAGCCACGCCGGTGCACGAGGTATTTGTAAAAGGATCGGAAGGCCGCAAAGCGGAGGCGGATGGTGCTTCGTTTTAACTCGGCTTTGAGTAGCTCAAAGAGATAAGCCCGGAAGTGATCAGCGGTGAGTTCACGCCAGGTAGTAAAGCGGTCACCGAGCCATTCTCGAAAGAGGCGGATCGCAAGAGTGTAGTTTTGAAGGGTGCGCGGAGAGGAATTCTTCTCCGTGCTCATGAATTCAATGAAGCGGTCGACTTCGATGTCCGTCAGGGTGCTCAAGACTGGAGACTCTACCGGATTCCTGACTATTAGGGAATATTAATTCTTTCCCTTTGTGTCGTGAGAAGGATCGAAGAAGATTTTCACTTCGGCGTTCTTGGTTCCGAGTAAGTCCTGCGCGCGGATCAGAGCATCGCGAGTTGAGATGTTGGGATTGCTGGGCGCATAGAAAAAGAGATTCGTTTCACCTTCTTCACGACGGCAGCCTTTTTGAAGGGTGCGCAGGACTCCTGAGCTTTTGAGCACTTTATAGACGTCCCGGGTGGCGCCGGAAATGATGAGGTGACGGTCTTGCGCGCGTACGAAGCGAATGAGATCTCGTAAGGCCATCACGCTGGTGGCGTCGAGGTGGTGAGCATTTTTCAGTCGAAGGATGATGACCTTGAGATTTGGGTCGAGCATTAGCCTCTTCACTTGGGTTTGGAAGAGTTCGGAGGCGCCGAAGAAGAGCGCCCCTTCAACATGCACGATGGAAATTCCGGGCGTTTCTTGTCCGGTTTGATGACCTTTTTCGCGAAGCTCTCCTTGTTCGGAGATTTCGTATTCAACAAGGTGGGGGCGGGAAACTTTGCGCAAAAAGAGAAAGATCGAAAGCGAGACCCCGATGAAAATGGCCATGTAGAGTGGGGCGAGAAGAGCGGTGAAAAAAGTCACCAGCAGAACTCCGCCATCCTCTGGGGTGGAACGAAGACAAATGCGGATATTGCGGGATTTGATAAGAGATGCCGCGACCGCCACGACGAGTCCTGCCAGGGCGGCTTTTGGAATGAAGGAGACTGGATTAGGAATGATTAGGGCGAAAACGAAAATAGCGATTAGGCAAAAGATTCCCGAAATAATGGAGGCGACTCCGCTCTTTGCGCCTGATTCAAAGTTGAGAGCCGAGCGGGTAAGTGATCCCGAAGCGGGCATGGCTGCAGTGAAGGCGCAGGCGATGTTTGCGAATCCTACCGACATCATGTCCTGGTTGATCTCTGCTTTTTGACCAGTTCGGGAAGCAATGGATTTGGCCATTACGGTATTTTCCAGTGAGGCAAGAAATGCGATGGCTACCGCGACACCAAGGAGTGAGGGGAGGTCTCCCCAGAGCCCGGCATCGGTGTAATCAGGGAAGCGCAAATGGAGATCCGAAGTGGAAAAGGAACCGAAGGTCGGCACTGCCGCAGCCCAGCTGTCGCTCGAATGAGCCATGACGGCTGAGACTAGAGAAGCGATGGCCAAAGAAATCGCGAAATTTGGTAAAGCCTTGAGGTATCGTAAGAGAACGAGATAAAGGGTGAGTGTGCCAAGTCCCAACGCGGCGGGCTGCCAATAATAATGTGCGTTCGCTCGAATGAGCTCAGTGAACATCCCGAAAAAGTTGCTCGCTGGTTCGACGATTTCGGCAACGCCAAAAAGATGCTTGGCTTGATTGAAAATGATCAAGATTGCCGCTCCGGTGATGTAGCCGACGAGAACGCTTTGACTAATNTATTGGACTAGGTCGGCGGCCTTGAGGAGAGCTCCGATGATNCAGNTTACNCCGACCATTGCNACAAGNAGAGGCATGAGTCCGATTTTTTCCGCCTGGGTATACGAGCTGGCNGCAAAGAAGCTGAAAACCATCAGAGATGTGGCATTGGTTGGTCCCAGAATGGTGTGTCTCGACCCGGCAAAGAAGGGGGCGACAATGGCCGCAATCGCGGAACAAATAATTCCGTAGAGGATAGGAAGTTCGGCAATCGCGGCGTAGGCCATTCCTTGCGGAACAGCCAAAAGCGCAACGTTTGAGGAGGCTCGTAAATCAGCCTTAAACCATTTTTTCCGGTATTTTCGAAGGGTGTGACGAAAGGGGATGAGTTGGAGTGGGTTCTCGGCAACCCATTGTTGAAACCCTCGATAAGCGGAACGAACCTTCCGCCGGACTTGCCACTCCATGACTTAGATAATGCTCCCACAGCCCGCTGTCGGCAAGACTAGATTAGGCACTTCGGGCCGCTCTCTGGAATAAGATGATTCCGAGTCCAAGACAAATGATATTTGGAAGCCAGAGAGAAGCCAGAGAAGCCTCGAAATTCGCAGATTGCATTTCTTTGGCGAGAATGGTGAAGAGGAAATAACAAAACGCCACGAGGAGACTGAGCCCGATTCCCGCAGAGGATTCCTTTCGCCGCGAAGTCAGCGCGAGGGGAATTCCAACAAGACAAAGGGCGAGCGGAGCCAAGGAGAATGAATACCGGCGAATGGCTTCAAAGGAATACTTGTTGAGTGTTTGTTGATCGAATTCCTTGGGTGGATCGTTGAGCAACTCCGCGATTTGACTATTATCGAGATGTTTCGGTTTGGGGCGCCTTTTTTCATCTTCCTGGAGAGGGAGGGCCCAGGGTTCGATTTTGTCGGCCCAAGCGGATTGAAGAGTTGCGTCACGATTATATTTTTCAAGGTAGGCCCCGGTGAGCCGAAGGTCGATGCGATCCGAGCCGGGAATGATTTCGGCGGGAGGGACAACATGATCGGCGTAGACGTAGGCCAGGGGAAGGGCGCCGGGGTTTTCATCGTCTATCTGATAAAAATGAAATCCCCGCAGGCTGTTGTCCTCATCACGCTCCTCGATGTAGATCCGCTGTCCCTTCAGTCGGGACTGCACCACGCTGGGATCGAGAAGGCGGTTGGGATCGCTTTTCAGTTCGTTATAGAGCATTTGCTTTAGGTTGCCTTTTGAGCGGGGAGAGATTGTGGCGTTGAGCCACAGGCAGAGTATCGACAGAGTCAATCCGATGAGGATCACCGGAGCGGCGATGCGGACGAGGCTCATTCCGCTGCTTCGTAAGGCATTGATTTCCTGATCTCCCGATAGTCTTCCGAAGACGAGAAGGACGGCTGCCAGGAATCCCCAGGGGATAGTATAGACGAGTGAGACCGGGAGAAGCTGTATCGAGAAAATCCAAAGAAAAGAAATCCCGGCACCTCGTTCGACGAGGATCTCGTGGATTTGCTTAAAGATATTTCCAAAGACGAGCACCCCATTGAGGAGGACCACCGCAAATATGGTCGTCGCCAGAACCTGGCGGATCAAATAGCTGTCGAATTTGCGAATCATCGTCTGGCAGGAAAGCTATACTCCATCAGGCCAGAGGTCGAGAGGGAAGGAGATCGGCAACTCGTTTAAAATTCTAGCACTCATTCATTTGACCAATCCAAACTTCTCGGCCAACCTCTCGACGGAGAGTGCTGCGTGCCTGGTGGTCGCCGCGGTTTTCAAAACCGTTGAAGCTCAATTCGGGCTTGGTGGGTTCAATTCCTTCCCTCTCCGCCACTTTTTCTGCGAAGATTTCCTTTGTCTGCTCGTATCGCAATAATGAGATTTCTTGCCTTTCTTTCCCTCGCTTTGGTAAGCTGCGATCAGTCTGAGCCTGTTGAACCGGCCGCGGATCAGGCAGTTTGGGAAAAACCGGATACCGAAAAGTGGGCGCCAATTCAATTTGGCGGTGAAGGGGCGGTGGAGTGGAACGATGGGGTGCTTCATTTTGATCCAGGCGTCGAGATGACGGGGTCACGATACGATGGCGGGGTGCCGACCGTTCCCTTCGAAGTGCGGCTTGAGACTCGAAAGATTGCGGGGAGTGATTTTTTCTGCGGACTGACTTTTCCAGTTGATTCCCACGATGCTTGCGCGACTTTAATTGTCGGGGGCTGGGGAGGTGGAACCTTGGGAATCTCATCGATCGACGGGATGGATGCCTCGGAAAATGAAACGACGAGTTACCATAATTTCAAAGATAATCAGTGGTATGCTATCAGAGTTCGGGTCGAGAGTGACCGGATATCGACCTGGATTGACGGGGAAGAGTTGATCAATGTTGGCATTGAGGGACGGGAAATTGGTCTCAGAAGCGGCTCCATTGAGTTATGCGCTCCGTTTGGGCTGGCGGCCTTTCAGACGGAGGCTGAATTCAAGGGGCTGGAATGGCGTTCTCTTACTGATTAGGACTTGTCATTTTTAATTAAGCAGGGTAAGGCATCGCCCAACAACTTCTGACGGCAGTAGGGAGTGGGTTCTCCAACCCGCTCTTTTTGGTCTCAGGAACAATCGAATTTGCAATGACTACCGATATCGTCGCCCTCATCGAGTTCTACGAAAAAGAAAAAGCCATCGAACGCGAACGCGTTGTCGAGGCCCTGGAATATGCCTTTTGCTCGGCCTATCGTAAGATGGTGCCCGGTGCTGACGCTATTGAGACTCTAAAAGCCGAAATTAACGAGCGGAAGGGAGATACCCGGATTTTGGCCCGTCTTCAGGTCGTCGCGAACGACGATTATGTGGATAAGTTCAACGAAGTCCCCCTCGCTGTCGCTCAGAAAAAGGACGCGACAGCCGAAGTTGGTGGATATCTAGAATTTGATGTGACACCAAAAAACTTTGGACGCATCGCGGTGCAGACTGCCAAACAGACTATGATGCAGCGTCTGCGTCAGGCTGAGAAGGAGAAGATTTACGATGAATTCAAAGACCGCGCGGGCGATATCGTGAGTGGGTCCGTCCGTCGTTTCGAAAAGAGCGATGTCATGGTGGATCTTGGCAAGTTTGAGGCCCGCATGCCCAGCCGCGAGCGCGTCTCCACTGAAGAATACAATGTCAGCGACCGAATCCGTTGCTACGTTGTATCCGTTGAAAACGAGGGCCGGGGCCCAGAAATCATTCTTTCCAGGAGTCACCCTAACTTTGTGCGACGCCTTTTCGAATCGGAAGTAGCTGAAATCTCTGACCGCACTGTGGAGCTACGCTCAGTCGCCCGGGAAGCCGGATACCGCACAAAGGTCGCCGTCTTCACCCATGACGACAAGGTCGACCCGGTGGGTGCTTGTGTTGGTCTTCGCGGAGCTCGCGTCAAAAATATCGTACGTGAACTCAATAATGAGAAGGTTGACATCATTCGATGGAATGACGACATCAGCGAGTTTGTTACCGAGGCTCTCAAGCCTGCACAGGTTCGTAGTATCTCTCTCAACGAGGAAGATAAGATTGTGAACGTCACCGTTGATGAGGAGGACCTGTCCAAGGCGATTGGCCGTCGTGGTCAAAATGCCCGTCTGACCTCCAAGCTGGTTGGTTGGGACGTGCAGGTCCGTAAAGACGAGAGTCAGCACGAGCAATTTGAGGCGCGCGTGGGTGATGCCGCGTCACATCTTGCCGAAGCCTTTGATCTCTCTCCGGAGTTGGCTGATCGCCTCTTCCGCGCGGGTGGTGTCACCGTTGACATGGTGGCACAGATGCCAGCCGAATATATTGCTTCACAGCTTGAAACAGATCTTTCAGTCGCTGAGAAAATCCTCGTAACCGCGCAAGGCGGTGGAGAAGCGCCTACCGCTCCAGAAGAAGCTCCGGCGGCTGACGAAACTTCGTCCGAGGAAGCAGCAAATTCCGAAGCATAGATTCACGCTTTCTTTCCCAAATTCAAGTTTTCCCTGACCCCAAGTAAGACCCGCATTTTAGAATGGCTGACGATAAAAAGAAAAAGGACTCCGAAGAGGAAGCGTTGAACCTCTTGAGTGAGAAGAAAACGCCCTCACGTCGTGAGCGGCAGCGTCAGGAGGCATCTCAGGTTCAGTCCTTGGACGACAAGAAGGCCGCGGCCTTAGATCTCGGGATTGAAGACGATAAGCCGAAAAAGAAATCCGTTCGAAAGACGGAGAAATCCG
>PBTU01000064.1 GCA_002729295.1 Verrucomicrobiales bacterium
CAAAGAAATCCTTCATCACCGCCTGATAGGTCTCCCGTTTGAAACTCGGGAGCCACGCCAGCGAGAATTCCTCAGGATAGATCCAACGCGATTGCGAAAATTCCCGCGGTTCCCGCTTTAAATTTACCAGCGGAGCCCCCGGATTCATCCGACAAAGGTAATAGGTCTGCTCCTGACCCACGAAATGGCTCTTGTGAGCCGGTTTGCTCACCCACGAAGGGAATTTATAGCGATATCCCCCCTGTGATTTCGCCACCGAATAATGCTCCGGCAAGAACCCCACCTCCTCCTCAACCTCTCTAAATAAGGCCTTATCGTGCTCCTCGCCCTCATCCACCCCGCCTTGCGGAAACTGCCACGCGCCGGGCACGTGGAAGCGCTCACAGACCAAAACCCGCCCCTGTTCATCCACCATTAACGCTGCCACATTGGGTCGAAACTGCTCCACAAGCGGAGATTCACCCCAAGATCCCCCAAAATCAAACTTTGACGCCACCAAATGATCCGGCGATAATCCCCAGCATCATGAAAGTCTACCTACTTCTCCTCGCCCTCGCCCTTCCTGTCACCGCCCAGACCAACCCTGGCCGCCAAACCAACCAAAACGGACAAGGTAACAACTCCAATAACCAAAATGCCGAGCCGCCCGAAAATACCTCGGACGAAGAAAACAAGAAACGCCGGTGGCATGCCTTCCTTCCCGGAGGAGCCTACCACGTGGGCCTCGGCTCCATCACCGCCATCAGCAAGCATTCCTACGTTCTTGACGGTACCCTTTACGTCTCCGAGGTCACCATCGACACCACCGGAAACTCGCTCGCTCGCTTTTACTTTATCGAACCGATCTCTGCCGACTCCAAATTCAACGTCGTTCAACGACTTCAGGCCTCCCTAGGAAAAGCCCAAGACAAAGCCGGCGAATACAGCGGTACCAAAGTCGACGAACTTGCGCAAAAAACCTATCCCCACACAACCCACGCCAAGACTATTGAATACCGAATCCTCACCGAACAAGAGCTCGGTGCCCTCTTCGGCTCGGTCTATCGCGCCTGGGATTCCGGAAAAGGCCGCACCTTCCGCATTCGGTAGGACAGGTCTTTTTTCTCTTTGCATAAAATATTCCCACTTGCAGATCCGTCACAAGTGCGCAACTTATCCACGCAATGAAATCACTTATTCCCACCTTTTTCGCCGCAGCCCTCACGCTCGCTCCCACTTCTCTTCTTGCTGAGCAGGAAATCATCGTCAACTGCAACGACCAAATGCAGTTCGATAAAAAAACATTCGAGGTCAAAGTCGGTGAAGAAGTGAAGATCACCCTTAAAAACATCGGCAAGCTTCCCAAGGTCGCTATGGGCCACAACCTCGTTATCCTGAATAAAGACGAAGAAGTCCCCGCCTTCGCCATGAAGGCCATGACCGCCAAGGATACCGACTTCATCCCTGCCGATGATGCCACCAAAGGTAAAATCCTGGCTAACAGCAAACTTCTCGGACCCGGCGAAACCGACACCATCACCGTCACCTTCAAAGAAGCTGGTGTTTACAACTACCTCTGCTCCTTCCCCGGGCACTTTGGCCTCATGCAGGGTAAGATCACGGTGAAATAATTCATCCGGATTAATCTTCTCCAAACAACGCGGCTCTCTCCGGAGGCCGCGTTTTTTATTCCTTCCATCGCACCATTCAAAACATGCTGGCCTTCCTAGGCCATACATAAACTCATCCAGCTCTCCAGTCCGAGCTTAAGGAAGAGATCTCGCGCAAAAGATCTTTCTCAACCAGGGACTCACCTTTATTGCTCTTTGAATGAGAACTACTTTAGCTTGGGATACTCCCCCAACTCCAGGGTATCGCCCCACTCTTTCGCTTCCGCTTTGAGAGCTGCCAGGAGTTCTTTTGCCTTCTTTTTTCCTTTTCCATTTTCAAGAAGGTCCACTCTCTCGAGCGGATCTTTCTTGAGATCAAAGAGACGGGCAATTTGCCCCCCGGGGTAGAGGATCAACTTGTAAGCATCTTTGGTGAAGGCGCGTTGCGAGTCGACATACGCGGAATAAATCTGGGTATGCCCTTTGGACTTTCCTTCCAAAACCGGCACGAAACTATCGAACTGAATATGCTTGGGCACGCCTACATTCGTCATCTCAAGAATGGTCGGGATGGAATCCTGCAGGTAGATCGGCGAGGTGATCTTCTTTCCTTTTTCGATATCCAATCCGGAGATGACATAAGGAACACGAATGCTGTGATCATACATGTTCTGTTTTCCAACGAGTCCGTGACGACCGACCGAAAGCCCGTGATCCGCCGTGAAGACGATCAAGGTATTTTCCCGCTGGCCATTGGCATCGAGAGCATCGAGCACCCGTCCGATCTGCGCATCGAGATGTGTGATGATCGCAAAGTACTCCCGGCGATTTACTTGCACCGCATAAGGAGTGCGGGGCATCGGGATCAATTTCTCATCACGCAATCCATGCGGAGCTTTCATCACTTTGTTATGAGGGTATTCCGGGAGGAAATTCGCCGGGACGCCCACCTTTTCCACTGGATACATATCGAGATACTTCTGCGGAGCTTGTCGGGGATCGTGCGGCGCATTGAACGAAAGATAAAAGAAAAACGGCTTGGTATCCTTCTTGGCCTGAGCGAGGAACTTGACGGCGGTATCCGCTTCGACCTCGGACCAGTGCTTGCCTCCTTTCCAAAATCCACCGTGCTTCGGATCAGCGGGGTCCCACTTGTCGGGTTGTCCTTTAACCGGACGAAGATAGCCTTCCCTCACCTGATTGGGCATTCCAGGACGCACATCTCCGACATGATCAAACATCGACCCGGCGTCAGCTCTGACGTGCCACTTACCTGTCATGTAGGTGGTGTATCCCGCCTTCTTCATGATTTGCGGCCAGGTTTTCCCCGCTGGCACCACTTCCTTCTTCAACTGCGGCTCTTCTTTTTTGGCAAACCAAAGACGCCGTCCCGTCATAAGCATATTTCGGCTCGCAACACAGATCGCACCATTCCATCCACCCGGATTATAGGCATGGGTAAAAGTCGTTCCGCTCGCGAAGAGCTTATCAAGATTAGGC
The DNA here is from genome assembly GCA_002729295.1 of Verrucomicrobiales bacterium. Taxonomy (GTDB): domain Bacteria; phylum Verrucomicrobiota; class Verrucomicrobiia; order Verrucomicrobiales; family Akkermansiaceae; genus SW10. Next base: position 3,090 of record PBTU01000064.1, read on the forward strand.
GTCTTCACCTCCGGATGTCCCAGAGCCCCAACGGCGGCGTGCGTCATGTCGTCGGCAAAAATAAAGAGAACATTGGGCTTTTCTGCCGCAGCAAGAGGCAGAACGAGGCTGAAAATAAGAGGCAGGAATCTCACAAGAGGGCGATATTGCCTACCTGAAAAACTTTTTCAACGAGGATCAGGGAGAATTCCCGCAATTTTCCTCACTGACTCTTAACAAAAAGCTTATTGCCCCGATTTTCTCTCCTCCCTAGCGTTTGGCTTACCCCATGGAAGAACTTCCGGTCATCGATGAGAACCTCCTCGCACAAGTGCGGGCGGGAACCGAGTCGGCTTGGCAGGATCTCGTGGAGCAACTCTCTCCCCAGATCTTCGGCATTATCCGCAACCAAATCCGCGCCACCTCCGATCACGACGACATTGCCCAGGAGGCCTTCACCAAGATTTTCCTCAAGCTCGACCAGTTCGCCGGAAAGCAAGCTTTTCGCCACTGGGTGTCTCGCCTCACCATCAACACCTGCTACGACTGGCTTCGCAAACGCAAGGCCCGCCCGCTCGTGAGCTACTCCGATCTCGGCGAGACCGAAGCCGAAATTCTCGAAAAAACCCTCGCCGGCGATCCGCTGGAGCAAAAAGAGAGCATTGCCTCGATGCGTGCGCTCCTCGACCGCCTCATTTCCTCTCTCAAACCCCGCGAGCAAATCGTCATCCGCCTCCTCGACCTAGAAGAAAAAAGCGTCCAAGATGTCGGTGAACTCACCGGTTGGGGAGCCTCCAAAATCAAAGTCACGGCCATGAGAGCCCGGAAAAAACTCCGGGAGCTCCTTCATAAACTCGAACCCGATCACTAAGCCATGGAACCCAACGACGACCAATGGAAGCGCCTCGTCGAGGTCGCCAAGAAAAATCCGGAAGAGCCAACCGCTCCTCCGCCCAGGTCATTTTCAAAGAAAATCGACCAACTTCGCGGGACCGTGCAAGCCCTGGCCCTCACCTCGACCTGGCGTCGTTGGTCGCTTTTGGCAGCCCTTCTTGCTGGTCTCGCCTTCCTTATCTGCTTCTATATCGTCCGCGATAACGAACCCGAACCGACTCGCGAACCTATGATCCAAGCCGATCCCAACGCCACCTCAACAACGCCATGAAACCGAAATTTCGCGATTACCTCACCATCCTGATGGCGCTTGTGGCGATCTTTCTCTCGGGCTACGGCCTGGGACATCTCATAGGCGAAAAGAAGGGACGCAAGCTCGCGCCGTCCACCATTCCGCTCATCCAGAATTCAGAGGACAGCACCCAGCCTTGGGAAGAACGCACCCTCGACCGCCTCCAACAAACCCTCTCGCTCAACGCCGAACAGGAAGCAGCTGTTGAGAGGGAAATTGCTTTCATTTCCAAGCAAATCAACAAAAGCCGCAACGAGACTCTCCGGAAATACTTCCTCAGCCTTCTCGACCTACACGACCGAATTCGCCCCCATCTCACCTCCGAACAGCAGAAGATCTTGAAAAAAGACCGAGAAAACCTGCAACGAAGCCTCAAATAGCGGCTTTATTCAGTTACCGCGAAGCCATAGCCTCAACCTACACACACCATGAGCAGATCACAATTCATCCTAGGAATCGCCCTCCTCGTGGTATCGGCGACCGTGACCTTTACCATCTCCTTTGAGAACGACGACCAGCCCAACGCTGATCCGGCAGTGGCGCAAAACTCCAAAGGAGCATCACCCACCCGCGTTCGTCAAACCGGCTCGACACGAGGAATGAGTTCCTCATCCCGCAGAGACCGCACCTTTTATGAGGTCACCGTCAGCGACCGCAATCTCCTCAATGTCGCCGACCTTGTTCAAGAGGAATCACTGCAGAAACTCGAGGCCCTCACCGAGCGATACGATCTCACCACTTCACAGCGCCGGGGAATTTTCCCTCTCATCGCCGCCCGACACCCGCAATTTCAGGAAGGCCTTGTGATCAATGGCAGCTCAATTCCTGCACAAAGCCCCACCTCCAGCCTCGAAAGCGCGATGTATCCCCTCCTCGATGCAGAGCAACAGGAAGATCTGGAAGACGATGCCCTTGCCGACGACGAATGGTGGAGTGAGATCATCAGTCAGCTCCGCGAAGATCTGGACGAAGCTATTTCCACCGGAGAGCTCATCCCGACCATCGAGCCCGCTTCGGACACCAATGCTCCGGCTCCTGGTGACGGTGAAGAGATCGAAAATCCCGATATTGACCTCAATAACCTCTTCAAAAATGAGAAAGGGCCCTAATCTGCAGCCTCATCAAAAATAAATTCCTTTTTTGTAACCAAGGGCAAATTCCCCGCGTCACTCTCCCTGACACCGGAAAACAATCGATCCTATGAAACTAACACAAATCGCAATCGTAACGGCCCTCGCTGGCTCACTCACCATCGCCCAGGCCAGGGACAAGGGAGTCGGAGACGGAACCCTTCCTGAGTTCCTTCAACAGTTTGACACGAATGAGGACGGAAAAATCGACACTGAAGAGCGCCAGGCCATCAAAGAGCTTCGCGATGAGCGTCGCAAGGAACGCCGCGACGCCATCGACACAGACGGCGACGGAAAAATCTCTGGTGAAGAAAAGAAAGCCGCACATGCGGCCATCCGTGAGCGTATCGAGGAGCGCCGCGCCGAGCATTTCGCCGAAATTGCCGGAGACGACGGGCTCCTCACTCGTGCAGAATTCTGCGCAATCCCCGCACTCGCCGACCTCTCTGCAGAAGTCGCCGACGCCATGTATGCCCGCCTCGACGCCGACGAAAGCGGCGACGTGACACTCGAAGAGTTCAACAGCCGACTCCGCCGCCATCATCACGGACCGAAACCCGGACCGAAACCCGGGCCTGAAGGACCGAAACCCGGGCCTGAAGGACCAAAACCCGGACCTGAGGGACCAAAACCTAGGCCTGAGGGACCAAAACCCGGACCTGAAGGACCAAAACCCGGACCTGAAGGTCCGAGACCCGGACCTGGAGGCGAAAAGCCACCTGCTCGCAAATAGAGAATTAATTCAGATATCTTTTACAAAGAGGCAAGTTTTCCAGGCTTGCCTCTTTTTTATTTGCCCTGAGTCTAATCAGGTAGGCATCACATGAAACTCCTTCTGGCTCTTTCGTTCATCATCCATTCCGCACAAGCCACCCTTCTCTACTCTACCGATTTTGACAACTTCACTGTTGGAGATGACCAATGGGCTGGAACCGACGGATGGGGTATCACGGACAGCGCCAGCGGAATCAGCTTCATCGACAATACCGGATTTGGCGGCGCTCTTGGGAACTACGCCGCTCTGGGCCTTGAGCAACCAACTAACCGCCGGGTCAGTGTCCTGAAACAAATCCTGCACGACCACACAACCGCCGGGGAATCCATCGTCCAAATCGACGCCCTCATATCCGTCCGAGATTCCAGCAACAACAATTACGACGACTTCTACCTCTCCTTTTTTAATGCTAACGCGAAACGAATGGCCACCATCCGCTTTGACAACGAGGATTCGGAAGCCCTAAACACTCAATTTGGCATCTGGCGGGAACAAGCGAATATCGATAGCAGCACATCGACACAGTTTGATACTCTCACCGACTTCATCCACGAAGAACTCGACGAACTCTTCATCTCCATCAACCTCACCAGCAATACCTGGTCCGCCTCACTCTCCGGCCTCCCTCTTTTCGAAGACGCCACTTTCACCACCGCCGCCAACTCAGCCGACATCAATCTTGGTTACGTCGGTCTTGAGTGGCAGGTCTCTTCCCCCCTCGTGTCTCGACACGGTGACAACTTCCTCCTCGTCGCCGACTACGCCGTCAATTCCACCGGCCCTGCCGATCTCATCGAACCCATTCCCACTCTCACTCACGATGGGGAAACCGCCACGACCCTCACCTGGGATGGCGTCACCGGCAAAAGCTACCAAGTCGAATATTCCGACGACCTCGAAAACTGGTTCAGCGATCTCTCCGATTCCACCTTCAACAACGTCCCGGATAACAGCCTCCTCACCTTCACCGACCCCGCAGGCCCTTCCACCCGCTATTATCGTATCGTCTCGAACTAGCAGAGCCCAGAGCCCTGACACAAAAGCGCCCCTCTTTTTCATTTGTCGAGTATTTCCGTTCTGATTGTCTTATCCCGCCCATGTTCCGCCTCCTCATTTTCCTTTTTGCCACCCATCTTCTTCATTCCGAAGAACTCTCCCTCTTCCCGTCCAATTCCCTCGACGATTGGACCTCCCGGGGCAGCGCCAAATGGACCTACCAAAACGGCATTCTCTCCGGCGGTCAGGATGGTGATCCCAAACGCTCGGGTCTTCTTCTCTCCAAAGAAAAATTTCAGGATTTCGATCTCAGCCTGAAATTCAAAATCGATGANCACGGAAAATACAACAGCGGGATCTATCTGCGCTACGACCTGANACAGAAAGGCGACCGCCTTCAAGTGAACATCGGCCGNGGAGCGGCCGACGAACCAGTCGGGCTCTACCTCNNTNANTGGCTCGACAAGGGCGATGCCANAGACGAACACCGCAAACCCAAGGAGTGGAATTCCCTNCGTATCAAAGCTCTNGGCCCACACATTNAAGTCTGGCTCAACNGCAAAAAGATCGTCGACTACCAAGATGCGAAGCGCCTCGCCAAGCACCTTGCTCCGGGCCACCTCGCCATCCANACCTACGGCGCCGAAAACCANGCCGGCTGGGTGAAATTCCGCAAGATGAAGNTCAAGCCGCTTATCGCTTCTCAACGCGGACCCGAATGAACCGCCGCTCCCGCTCGGAAATGGACCGGGCATTGAAGAATTGGCAGAGACATCTCTCAATTCATCTGAAATACTCATCTAATCCGCCATGTCGCTCCTGTATCTTCCGATTGCCCTTCTTCTCCTGGTCTCACCCGTTTTTGCTCAAAAACCAAACGTCGTCGTGATCATTTCGGACGACGCGGGTTACGCCGACTGGGAATTCATGGACGAATACCTCCAGACCCTTAACCCCGGTCAGGCCGCCAGTCCAGTGCCCACCCCGAATCTCAATGCCCTGCGCGGGCGCGGCACCCTCCTAACCAGCGCCTACACCGCGGCCGTCTGCTCCCCGTCCCGAGCCGCCATTGTCACCGGATCCTATCAGCAACGCGTCGGCTACGAATACAACATTAACAATCTCATGGGAGCCTCCGCGATCGATGGCCTCTCACCGGATACCACTACTATCTTCGACCGGATGGGTGCCGAGGGCTACACCACCGGAGTCATTGGCAAATGGCACATCGGCGCCCGCGCAAACGACAATGGCTTGGGCAACCGTCCTGAAAATCAGGGCGTCGACGAGTTCTTTGGAATCTGGAAAGGCTCCCGCAATTACACTATCGGATCGGTGACTGGATCTGGCGAACTCCGGGAGACGATCACTTCGCCATTTTCCGATACCCTTCTCGAAACAACCGCTCCCTGGAATACCACCAACAACTATGTGACTAATGCCTTTGGAATCGGAGCCGTGGATTTTATTGACCGGCACTACGACGATCCCGATCCCTTCTTCCTCTACGTCGCCTTCACCGCTCCGCACGGCCCCATCGGCCCCTCTCCCGATATCGATGACCCACGTCTCGCCGGCCTTACCGACAAACGAAAAGATTATGCCTCTATGGTCCTCACCATGGACAAAGAAATTGGCAACATTCTCAACAAACTCGATGACCCGGCCGGCGACGGATCCATCTCTCTTACCGACAACACCCTCGTGATTTTCATCAATGACAATGGCGGCGCCAATGGCATCGGAACCGTTAATACTCCTCTCAATAATTTTAAAGGATCCGTCTATGAAGGCGGCACCCGAGTCCCCATGATTATCGCGGGTCCCGGACTTCCCGAAAATGACACCTACCACGAGCCCATCCACTCCATCGACATCCTCCCCACCTGCCTGGAAGCCGCCGGCGCCATTCCTCCTGCTGATATCGATGGCGTCAGCCTGATCCCCCACCTAAAAGGGACCACGACCGAACCTCCTCACGAAGTGCTCACCATTCGCAGCGAATCCAAAGTCGGAGTGCGCAAAGGTAAATGGAAACTCACCAGCAACAGTATCTCTGCCCCATTCTCTCTCTTCGACCTTTCCAGTGACATTGGCGAGTCCACCAACCTCGCCAATGCCAATCCTGAAATCGTCGAAGAGCTCCTCAAGGACTTCACCGCCTTCGAAGTTGGAGCAGATAAACCACGTCACGCCGGGCTCAACAAATCACCGGGTTCCATTAATCTGAACGACCGTTTTATCCTGAACCCTCAACCCGTTGATCTCGGACCATTCACCTCCAACCTCACTCTCGTCGGTGGGGCTCTCCTCAATGGCGATTTTAATGCCGGGGGCGGATCCGGAGCACAGACCTTTGATCAAACCCCCATCTGGCAAAATATCGGCACCGGAGCGGGAAGCCTCAACGCCACTCAAACTTCCCTCGATGCCAACGGCACCCGAAACGCCATCATCGCGGAAAGCGCCACCAGAGAATTCGGGCTCGAAACCAATCACACTCTGGCTACCGGCGAAATCTTCCGGGCGACCTATCAATGGCGCGATGCCTCAATCTGGAATGACCCCGGCGACAAAATCAGAGTGAGCCTGTTTACCACGTCCGACGAAAGCCTCTCGGGCACACCAACGATTCTTGCGTCCCTCGATTCAGAGCTCTCGTCACTGGATAGCTCTTACCAAACCGAGATCGCCTTATTTCCACCCATCCCTGCCTCAGCCAATGGTAAAAAATTGTTTGTCTCACTCAACTCGGCCCAAACTGGATCCGGCTTTGCCAGGCTCGACGACTTTACGCTCGATCGCGGAACAATCGACGGCGGCGGCGGCGCCAACCCTCCGGTCGCCCTCAATTGGTCTACCCAAAACGCCTGGACCGATCCCGCCACCGCCTCCCGGGACACCTTGCTCAGTCTCGACGCCTTTGCCGGGTGCGTCCTGGAATTCCCGACCACCGACAACTTTTCCTACACCGCCAATAACAACATGATGCGTCCTACCGGCCTCACCTTCATGTTGAATTCCCTCAAGATGACCGGTGATTTCATTGGAGCCAATCCCCAATCGGCCACCATCGCTGGAAACGAATTGCTTTTCTCGAACGACCTCTCCGACACGCCCCCCAGCTTGTCTCTCGGGAGCAACGGACCTGGCTTTAGTTACGAAATCAGTAATCCCTTCATCCTCTATCACGATCTCACTATCGACGGCGATGGAACTGCCACCTTTTCCCTCAATGGAGAAATCAGCGAATATCTTAAGCCAGCCAATCTCACCAAAACCGGAACCTCCCATCTTTACCTCACCACCAGCCCGACCTATACCGGGACCACTTCAATCACCGAAGGTCAACTCACCATCGGGGACCAAGTCAAGCTCTCCACAAGTTCCCAGGTCGTCATTGGACCCGATGGAACCCTTGGCGGCACCGGAAGCATCGACGCGGAAATTGTCGGCAGCGGGACAATCTCTCCTGGTCAATCCACCGGAGCTCTCACCGCAACAAACGATGCCAAAATCGGCGCCCTTCTTATCGAAATCGACGGTCCCTCCAATGACCGCTTTGATGTTACCGGTTCCCTTGACATCACTGGAGCAACGCTCACCCTCGCCGACCTCGGTGGTGGTTTGACCGAACCCATCTATACCATCGCCTCCTATGGCTCCCTCACCGGAACCTTTACCAACATCAACAACTTCCCCGCCGGATATTCCATCGACTACGCCTTCGGCGGCAGTAGAATCGTCCTGATCAGCGATACCGACCCATTCACCATCTGGTCCCAAACTACCAATAGCCTCACCGGTGAAGATGCTGGCTTTGACGCCGATCCGGACAAAGACGGACTTCCCAATAGTATCGAATTTATCCTCGGAACCAATCCCGCCACGCCCGATCAAAACCCGCCTCTCCGATATGAGTTTTCCAATGGAAACACCCTTGCCTCCTTCCCACTCGCCGCCCAGGCAAGTTACCTCAGTCCAAGAGCTCAATTCTCCGATGATCTCGAAACATGGCAAGATCAGATCGCCGGTGTTGATGGGAACCTCACCATCGATGAAAATTTCTTCGCGCCCTCCCTCCACAAAGTCACCATTGAATTCGCAGGAGTCATTACTGATCACCACTTCTTCCGCCTCCAGACAAATCGTTGATTCCGCACCTCACCCAGTTACTTACAACAGGAGGGAAATTACTTCTTTGCGTTTCTTTCGGCAGAGAAGACATCGCCTGTTGGCATCTCGGGAAGAGTAGATTGCCAGATTTTCAATTGTTTGAGCATCGTGGTAACTACCCCGGGGTTCTGCGCGGCGACATCGACCTTCTCTGCCAGGTCGGCAGCGAGGTCGTAGAGTTCGACCCGGCTGGTATCATTGTTTGTTACCAACTTCCAATGCTGGTGCACCACGGCGTAGTTCACCCAGTGATCGGCGCGGTTTTTGTTTCCGCCCATTTTCCAAAACAAAGGCTTTCCACGCAAGGGGACAGGCTTGCCTTTGAGAGCTGCCACCTGACTCACTCCGTCGGCTTTGTAGCTCACGGGCAAAGTCGCTCCGGCGACCTCGCAAAAGGTCGGGAGAAGATCTACCGCTGAAATCAAGGACTCACCGTCCACTTTTCCGGCCGCGATTTCCCCGGGCCAGCGGGCGATGAAGGGAACTCCGATTCCTCCCTCGAAGAGCGCACCTTTGTATCCCCGGCGACCTCCGGTAATGCCCTTGGCTGCGCCGATGCCATAACCTGCGCCGGTGGCCGTGTCGTGATTCAGAGCTAACTCCGTCGGCTTGCTTGCGCGGGCCGGACCGTTGTCGGAGCTGAAAACAACGAGGGTATTTTCAGTCAGCTTTAGGCGATCAAGTGCATCGAGCACTTCACCGATACGATCATCGGCGTGGGAAAGAACCGAAGCATAAATGTTATCGGCCTCAGGCAGGTCCCGGAAACGCCAACGATACTTTGGCACGGTGTGAAAAGGCGTATGCGGCTCGTGCACCCAGAGATTAAGGAAGAAGGGCTTCCCTTCTTCATGACAATCTTCGATAAATTTCACGGCATGCTTGGAATCTTCATGCACGGGCATTTGCTCGCCGGCACAGTTAAACGCCCAGGCCCGGTCGTAGCCGTAGACCTTCGGCAAAGGCGAATCGGGAATCATATTGTTCGCCAAATGCCACTTCCCATAATGCGCCGTGCGGTATCCCGCTTTTTGCAGAAAGCGGGTCATCAGCGGGGCCTTTGGATCGAGCCAATCCGGCATCCCCCGCTTGGCATTGCTAGGCACCCAGGCGAAGTGGCCATCGATATTGTAGCGCGCTGGAAAGTGCCCTGTCATCACCGCGGTACGACTCGGCGAACACACTCCACTCGCCACCGTGAAGCGATGAAAATCAGTCCCCTCCTTTGCGAGACGATCAATATTCGGCGTTTTAACATAGGGATGCCCGTGGCAGCTGAGATCTCCCCAACCCCAATCATCGGCGAAGATGAATACGATATTCGGAGATGCGGCTCCTCCCTTGGCGGCGGCAAGTAAGGTGAGGAGAAAGGCGAAGAGTTTGATTCTTTTCATGGCTATTTTTGAGAACTAAATTTGATGATCTGGATTTTTTGAGAAAAAGGAAGATTGAACGTCTGACTCCAGAATTTTTTCGCTGGATCATAGTTGCACTGCCAGAAATCATCTCCGTGAACGCTTTGGTCCAGCAAACGCCCATCGACTCGAAGCTGCCCAGCTTTGTGGGATTTCATCGAGACGAGGACAGGATAACGCCCCGGAGATACTGCTTATTTCCAAAATGTCCATCTATCGTGTAAACACCCGACCTCCCACCAAACAGAGGACCCTCACTCTCAATAATAACGAGGGCCTTTCGGGGGGCGGCCTCTGGGGGGACTCAACTTCTCCTTAATAATCATCGATCCCATTTCCAACGATGGTTTTCAAAAATCTCAAATAAAATTCATTCTCTCCTAGAAAGCTCCGATCTTTGACAATCCGCCCCGCAAAAAGAGCCTCAATTTCATTCTCGACGAAATAAAGTCCGTAGAAGCCACTTCGCCTCAAACACTCTAAGCCAGCGTACGATCCAGCTGCTCGATCAATTCCTCGTCGCTGAGAAACCGCTAATAATTATGCAGTTCGGCGCTCCTACGCAAAAGCCGGAGACCTTCCCAAACCGCGTCGCCATTCTGCACCGAGGAATCAAAAGGACTCACTCCGGCTACCTCCCGATGCACCAACCTCCCGTTGATCCTGACGAGAAGATCGGCGTTGGCCGGATTGTAGTCCTGTAATATCGATCAGTCCTTCCAATTCAACCCTTCCGGCACCGGCGAAAGAACCTCGTGGCCCGTCTCCGTGACGAGGACCATGTCCTCGATCCGGACTCCACCGATGACCGAAGAATACAAACCGGGTTCCACCGTAAAGACCTCGCCGGCGTAAATTTTTCCACCACCGTGGTCTAACAGAATTGGTTCGTGAACTTCCAAACCAATTCCATGCCCGGTTCCGTGGCGCATCGTGGGCACACCTTCATCGTGACGGGCGTCGCCACGCACCATCGAGTAGCCATGTTTCTCGATCACCGCCGCAGTCGCGAGATGCACTGCCTCTCCCGTCGCACCCGCCTTCAGAGCCTCGCACCCGGCGACCTTGGCCTCGCAAACCGTGGCATGCATTTTCTTAAACTCATCGCTCGGTTCGCCACAAACCACCGTTCGGGTCATGTCGCCGTTGTAACGCGTTGCGTTATCCATCGGGAAAATATCCACGATCACCGGAATATTCGCCTTTAAAGGACCTTTCCCGAAATGATGGCAGTCGGCGACATGAGGAACGGTGACGACGATTGAATCGTGGGCGTTAGAAAAATTTCGCTCGACCAAAAAAGCGGTGATCATTGCGCGAACCCGCTCGGAAGTAAGCGCGCTTCCCTCATGATGAAGAACCCCTTCCCCATCAGGAGTTGCGTTTGCGATTAATCGACAAGCGAAGGTCATCGCTTCGCCGGTCACCTTTTGGGCATGACGCAAATGCTCGATCTCCTCGGCATTCTTCGTGCGACGTTCTTTCACACCGAAATCCGCCGAGTATTCGATTTTAATACCGGCCTTCATCATAAAGTGAGCGTAAAGATAAGGCAGCGTCCGATCAACGGTGACCGAGGTCTGGCCGGCCTGGCGAAGACATTCCGCCGCCGCTTCCGCCAGCGCGGAATCCCGATCACCGGAGAGCCCGCCTTCCGGAGTAAAGTCAGCGGCACAACAAACGCGATCGGCCTTCGCAATCTGGCGAGCCCGGTCCATTTCAAGATCCCGGACAATCAAAACAGACGGCTTGTCTGCAAAGTCGATCATCACCATTGCATCCCCCACGCTAAATTGAACCCGGTGAAACAGTGAAGCGTTATTCGCGGCAATACCGGCGAGAACGGTTGTACGATTGGAACTCATGCGGGGAGAGGAAAGCAGAATATGAAATCCATTCCAGCCACGAAATCTCCCTATCTCTTCAGCCAACGGTCGAGGAACTCAAAGGTCCCCTTCCCGTTGATCTTGTGCGGCCCAACGAACCACTCGATCTCGGCGCGCTCACCAATCCCCAATTTGGCAGCATATAAATGCCGCACTTTGGCAAACTCAAGTGCCACCCGCTCGTCGGGAGCGACACCATCGAAGTGACCCCGCTCAACCATAAACGGCCGGGGAGCAATTAAGGCCGCCATTTCCGCGTAATTAAAAGTGCTGCCGAGATCGAATTCAAAGATCTCATACTCGCCTTTATTCGAGTAACTATACGGACTCCGCGTCGAGGCATTCTTCCAAACCCAGTCGTTAAAGTCCGCGCTGCAGATCGAGAGACAATAGTTATCCACCAATGGCGGAATGCGCATCGCCGACTTGCCACCGTAGGAGAGGCCGTAAAATCCAATTCGTTTCTCATCCACAAAGTCCAGTCCACCCAACCAATCGGTAATCTGCTGGTGCTGCGGAACCATCAATGAGAAGAGGGTGCGACCAATGGAGTTGGCTTTGAACTGAAGCGTGCGAAACCGATCCTCAAAAATGTAGAGGTTTTGTGGAGCGAAGGTTACGTAACCGCGCTCAGCTAACTTGGTGGCAAAGGCTTCATAGTAGTTCGCATCCTTCTCCCCAATCGTCGACTGCGGCCGCCCTTCCAACCCGTGCTGACATACCACACAAGGACGGGATTCACCGGCCTTGAGATCTCTGGGAACAATGAGAATTCCATACGCGAAGAAACTCCCATCCTCGAAGACATCCAACACGACCTCATAACCTCGCACCTTATCGTTGATCTGGATTTCCCGACTTCGAGGATTCGCCGGAAGCAATTTGTCGTCGAATCGACCGATCACTTTCGCGGAGAAATAATCTCGATAGAATTTCTGCGATTCTTGGAATGACTCCATGGAATCCGTCTTCAAATTCCCCATGAATTTCTTCCGTATATACGGACTTTCCACCAATAACTGTTGGTTGTGACGATTCAGTTCGTGCAACTGCCGCGCGTGACGAGCGTCCTGATTGATCTCTCGAAAAATTTTCAGGGACGACACTTCCCCTTCTTCCGATTCTCCTTTGGAAAGAAGGCGTCCCGGTTTCCCGCGGGTCGCTCCAGCTTGAATCACAATCGACGGCCCGGGTGGTTTTTCGAGCAACTTCAGCCCTCTCGGAGCGACCATTCTCTCCAATGCACTTCGCTCATAGTCTTTGAGAAGCCCAAAGACATTTCGCTCCGCCGGCCCTTCCCACAAGTCAGCACCAGGGCCGGAGTATCCACTCACCCTCACTTTCGGAATCCGCTCATCAATTGCCGCCGCGAAAAGCGCCAGCATTCCACCTTCCCCATGACCATCCACGCCAGCCAAATCGTTACCCAGTCGATCCACCAAAGCCAACACCTTCTGAATCTCGTATCCAATGAGATGGCGTCCCAACTCAAAAGCCGGACGATAGATAAACTCCCGGTTCGAAATCTTTTGCGGCCCCAACTTTCGATTGATCAAGACCGGCACATAGACGTTGAAACCTTTCGATGCATACTGAAAGGCCGCCTGACATTTCTCCGGCGATTGATCTGCATCGGGAATCACAATCATCGTTCTCTTGGCCGTCGGTGACTGCAGCCACAGCCCCTCCCCATGCACGTCACCAAAGGCCTGCCACCGAACTTCGTGAACTGAATAGCCCTCTCCTTCAGCCACCTTGCCCAAATCTTCGAAGCGCGGATCCGCCCCAACGCGCTGATCCACCACGCCCAGAATCCGTGCCAGCTCCGCCCGATCTGGCTTCTCCGCCTTCTTGGCGACCATCGTTTGCTCGATTTTCTTCAGTAAAAAGGCATCAGCCGAATCAACCAAACGCGAAGCAATGTCTCCTTCCCAATCCAGAGGCTTCGTCCCCGCCAAAGGCTCGGCCCGTCCAATTTGTGCTAAAAGAAACGCAAGAAAGGGATAGGCGTATTTCCACATGCCCTCTACCGTAGGGGAAAAATCACATCGGCGCAATCCGGCGACTGCCCACGTCCGTGGTTTTCATGACGTGATCGTTGAAGCTTTCGAGGATAAGCTCGTTTTTGATCTCTTCATAAGCGGGATCCTCCCACAGGTTGTCGAACTCATGGGGATCATTTTCGAGATCAAACAGCTCACCAAGGTTGTCACGGTGGTAAACCACCATCTTGTAACGACGCGTGCGATACATCGTCGCGAAGGAAGCATTACCATTGCAGAACTTCTTATCGAGCGCATCGAAGTACTCGGAACGAATGCTGTCGCGATGA
>PBTU01000065.1 GCA_002729295.1 Verrucomicrobiales bacterium
TGAGCGAATTATAATTATTGAAGAGGACATTTCGGCGGCTGTTGAGGTAGCTGTTGACCGAATTGATGTTGCTGCTGAGAGGCGGCGAAGCTGGTCCGATGGTGTCGAGGGCGAGGTTTTCGAGAATACGATCGTTGGTCGGGACAGAGGTGGGCTGGAGAACGTCATCCATCAGCGTGCGTAGGCGGCGCAGGTAGATGCGTTGCGTGACTTCTTCCTCAAAAATAATATCGTAGAGGATATTCCACTGATTGGCATTTTGCTTTTTGTGTTCTTCATCGCCGAAGAAGGGATGGGGAAGGTAGGTGCCGCCGTCGCCAAGGACGCCGAAGGAGAAGTCTTTGTCCCAAGGAAGCATGCGCCAACGGCAGTCTCCGCGTGCGTCGAAATACATGTAGAAGTTTTTGCGGAGGTCGTCGGCGTCCTGAATGATGGAGCGGGCGGCGAGGTAGTTGACGATTTGCGGGAGGTCGAGATTGTCGATGACCCATTGGCGTCGTGCGGCGGAGGTGCCAAGGTTGAGCCCAGCGACGAGATCGGCAGCTGAGTCGATATTGGAAAGGTCGCCGGTTTTCTTTTCAATGCCGGTGATGGTGTCGAAGAAGACTGGGTTGAGGTTGCTCCGCTGCACGAACTTGTAGAGATCTCCATCGCGGTCGTAGTCATAGCGATCCATGAAGTCACTATCGACTTGCTCGATGGCCACGCCGACGCGATCGCTTCCACCATTGACGCGCATTTGCCAGAGGTAGGTGAGGCAGGATTCGTTGCCGGCAAGGCGATGGGTGTCGAAGCCCATCGCTTGTCGGATGTAGGTGCTGTCGGCACCGTTGGCGTTCATGTTGATTTCACCAACCGAACTCATTTCTTCATTCACGTAGAATGAGTCGCCTTTGTTGAAGTCAAATTTCTGGGAGATCGAGCCATTGGTTGCACCTCCGCGTTGGCGGATGAAGATGTTGTCGTAGAAGCGGCCAAGGAAATAAACCGAAGCGCGGGCTCCGCTGCGCGTGTGACTGGCTGACTCGCTTTGCGTGAACCATTGCAGGATGGGCATATCTGAGGTGACCGAAGGATCGGTGGTTACGGTGCCAAAGTATTCCGCCGATTGGTTGGTGCCGGTTTGGTCGAGGAAGGCGGGCGCGCGAGAGGGATTATTGGCGGCGTCTTTGGCGGTGACGAACCAACGCACCATATCTTCGTTTCCGTATGCCGATGCCGGGATTGTGGCGGTGAAGATCAAGTCGTTGGCGATGGCATCGTCGCCGGTGCCGTCATCGACCATGGTGAGATTTGTCGACGCGCCATACTGCACGCGGTAGGCGAGTTCCACCTGCCCGACGGCGACAAGACGGGGAAGAACGGCGGCGGTGACGACAATGTTTTCGTTCTCGGCCGGTTGAGCAGGAGCGTGAGTGACGGTGACGATTTCCGGTCCAGGATTGGTGGCTCCGCCGGTGTTGGCGGCACCGGGAGTAGCGGTTTGCAGGAATCCGAGTAGGAGTGGTCCGGTGGAAGTCGTTGTGCCGGTGAGTTCAGGATCGGCGAGGAAATCGCTGCTGCCAGTTGATCGATTAATACCATGGATGGCGAGAATGTTTTGGCCATTCTGAAGGCGGGAGGTGAAGGCCGAAACATCGATGGTCTCGAGGTTGTTGTTTTCATCAATGTTTGACGGTGTGGTGCTGTCCCAGGTGGGATTGGCGGGGGCATTGCGCGAAGTGATTTCATCGCCGTTGAGATAGGCGTAGAATCCATCGTCGTAGCGGATGGACAGCGCCAGCGTCGAAATTTCCGAAGCATCAGCGAGGGTAAAGGGAATGCGAATGTAGGCCGTTGAGCGAGCTTGATACATGTCGTCCTGCACATCGACATCAATGTAGGAATCGTAGCCAGAGCCGTTGTCAAAGCCCACCCCTGTGCCGAGATTAGGAGTCAACCACGAGGCGTCGGGAGTGAATCCGGGAAACGTCCAGGTTAACCCCAGAGATCCGTCATCGGGGATGAGAACTTCGGCATCACTCGAGGCAATCAGGTTGGTTGTTGATCCGCCGTCGGAATAAGTGCCGTAGGACACGTCGCTGAATTGGCTAGGATAGGATGGCGTGAATTCACTCTTCGGGGCGGTGCCGTCGGGCATGACGAGTGCGAGGTATTCACCTCCGGTGGTGAGCTTGAAATTGGTATGCAGGTATCCGCTGCCATCGACATAGTCGTCGACGTTTTGTCCGGAGGCGAAGACGATGAGGTAGGCGTCTTCCGCAAGGGTGGTGCCGCCGGGGAATTCCCATTTGTTGAGATTGGAGCTGGAGTCCGTGAGATACCATCCGCCGAGATCGACCGGTCCCGGTCCGGCATTGTAGAGCTCGATCCAATCCGAGGAGTTTCCGTCGCCATCGTTGAATGTACTGCTGTTGTTGGCCATGAACTCATTGATACGAACGCCGGAGTTGGGGATGGCATCGCCGACGAGGGCGTTGAGATTGACGATGGAAGAGGGATTGAGAGCGTCGTTGCTCGTAATCTCAAGCTGAGCGGAAAAAATGCCGTCACTGCCCATCGGATCGAGTTGGATCGTGATGGTGTCGTTGCCTAACGGCGTGATCGAGGATGGCGAACTGGGGACGGTAAAATTTGCGGCATTGCCTCCGGTGATGCTGGTGCCGGTGATGTTAAGGGTTTGTCCGCCGCCGATGTTTTGGATGGTGAACTGCTTGCTCTGAGTGCCTGAGCCAGAGGGGTAGAAGCCGATGTCGAAGAATCCCGCCACGGAAATTCTAGGATCATGGATAAAGCCACTTAAGGCGACTGAGACCGAAGGTTGTGAGGTGTCGTTGGTCGTAAAATCGAGAGAGGCGCTGATATTTGCTGAGAGACCGGTGGGGTTGAAGGAAATCTGAATGTTACCGCCATTGCCAGGACTGATGGAGGCTGGCGAAGAAAGCAGGGAAAAAGCCGCGGAGTTGGTTCCAGAGAATCTTGGTGTAGAGAGAGTGAGGTTTTGAGTAGCGCCCAAGTTTGCCACGGTAATATCAATCGTTTGCACCGAGCCGTCGAGAGTGAGGTTCAGGGAGCTTTCAATTTGAAGTAGGGGATCGATGGGAGGGACGGAATCCTCGAAAGCGATCTCGCCGAGTCCAACCCGGTCTCCGCCGGGAGTTCCGCCTTGGAGATTTTTCCAGTTGTCGGTGAAGACAAGTTCGACGTAGCGAGCGATGACAGTTTGGCTGAAGGAGTGAGAGTCGCGGGTATCGGCACTGAATGCGGCGTCGAAGGAGGGTGTGTAAGTGATGGAAGTTGCCAGTCCGCCCGGTCCGTCGGCGCTGGTAGCGAAACGAAGGGTGAAATCTTTTCCGCCATTGGTATTGGAATTGGCGTATCCCCAGGTGCTGATTTCGCTCAAGGAACGGTCGGCACCGAGATCGAGCAAAAGCACGGGGTCCGGGAGTAATGCGAAGTAATCTGCACCCGGGGCGTTCGTGACCCAGGTGTGGGAGGAGCCGCCGCCGATGCTATTGTGGGGCTCGCTTGTCGAGTATCCCGAGCCGGCACCCTGGATGAGATTTCCAACCGGATATAGGTCCGAGCCCGAGGTTGAACTGGTGATGGAGGAAATGGGATGGAAGTTGACCGCGTGAACTGCGAGAAGTCCGCTAAAAAAAATAGCGATGGCGATAGATAATCTCATGAAGGCAAATCTCTATAGAAATGATTTCCTGTCCGCAATCTCATTGTAGCTGAGGGGACAAAGTCACCAGGATATGAGCGGAGAGGGCTTGCTTCCTTAATCGAAGTCTTCGATAAGAGCACGGTGCCACACATTTTAGTCATTGGAGGAGGGCCGACCGGATTGCGGGCGGCGGAGGTGGCGTCGGCAGGTGGGGCGCAAGTGACGCTGTGCGAGCAGAAGAGATCGGTGGGGCGCAAATTCCTCGTGGCGGGGAAAGGCGGGCTCAATCTGACGCACTCGGAAGAGTTGGATGACTTCGTGAGGAGATATCGCGGACCGGGGCAACCGGATGACTTTTGGTCGCGAGCCTTGGCTTCTTTCGACAATAAGAAGATTCGGTCCTGGGCGGCGCGGATGGATGTAGGGACCTTCGTGCAAAAGTCCGGACGGGTCTACCCCAAGGCGCTCAAAGCGGCTCCTCTTTTGCGTCGCTGGGTGGAGATGCTCCGGAAGCAAGGAGTGGCTCTCAAAATGCAGCATCGCCTGACCAAGTTGTCGCCAGGCTCGGCGGAATTTGAAATGTCTGACGGTCCTGTCACGATTGGCTGCGATTCGATTATTTTGGCAATGGGCGGGGGTTCATGGCCGCAGACGGGGTCGGATGGAGCTTGGGTGGAGATTTTGCAAACGGCGGGGATTGAGGTCTCTCCTTTGAGCCCGGCCAATTGCGGTTGGGAGATTGCCTGGCCGGAGGAAATGATTCCGCAGGTGGAAGGTCAGCCGCTGAAAAACGTCGTGGCTTCAGTGGGTGAAGAAATCGCGCCGGGGGAACTGATGCTCACACGTTATGGCCTGGAAGGGGGACCGGTCTATCAATTGGGCCCTGCCCTTCGAACGATGGCTGGGCCCGCGATCACCTTGGACATGAAGCCGACCTTCACCGCTGAACAACTGGTGGCGAAGATGGAATCAGTGAAGAAAAATTTCCTTGAGGAATCAACGTATCGCTGGAAGTTGAGCGATCCGATGCGAGCAATCCTGGATCATTTTTATGGTCCCTTCGAATCGGCAGGGGAATTGGCCAAACATGCCAAGGCCTGTCGGATGCCTCTGGTGCAAGCCCGTCCCTTGGCGGAGGCGATTTCTTCGGCCGGTGGTGTGAAGTGGTCGGAGCTCAACGATTATCTCATGATCAAGGAACTCCCCGGCGTCTTCGTGGCTGGAGAAATGATCGACTGGGAAGCCCCGACGGGAGGGTATCTCCTGCAGGGATGTTTCGCCTCAGGAACCCTTGCGGCGGAAGCGGCGTTGAAATTCTANTCAAAGATCAGCTGCAANCCTTCTTAATGTCGATACCGCCGAGGANCTCCGCTTTTTGCAGGCCANGGGGGCGTCGTAGTTTGGTTTGGTCNGTTCCCTGTTNTAGAGAAAGCGGACGTGGCAGGGGCTCTTCTTCCTGGCTTTGACTTTGCTGAAGAGGACTTGGTCTTCTTTTAAGAGTGTCGTGAATCACTCCTGGACCAACCAATAGATCAGATGAATATCATTTTGACCATCAAGCCGGTCCAAAATGAACGCCCAACTCACGGCTGATAGTGTCGAGGCGTTTCTGCTCTCGGGGATCGATGAGGACAAGAGACATTCCTTTTTTCCCAGCGCGTGCGGTGCGGCCGCTGCGGTGGGTGTACATTTCCACTTGTTCGGGGATTTGGTGATGGATTACGAAGGAAAGGCCTTCGACATCAATGCCGCGGGCGGCGACGTCGGTGGCGATGAGAAACTGTGTGCGTTCTTTTTTGAAGGCGCGCATGACCTTGTCGCGTTCCGGTTGGGTGAGATCGCCCTGGAGGACATCGACGGAAAAGCCGCGCTTCATGAGTTGCTTGCCGAGGATGCTGCAGCCGTCTTTGGTGCGGCAAAAAATGAGGCCACGCTTTTCGCCCTGGCGTTCGAGGAAGTCGCTGATGAAGTCGGTTTTGTCTTCTTTGACGCAGACCGCATAGCGATGGTCGATGTCGCGATTGACCACGCGGGTGGAGTCAATTTTAACCGTCTTCGGTTCCGGAGCCATGCAGCCTTTGACGAGCTCTTTGAGGACCGGCGGAAAAGTGGCGGAGAACAGCCAAGTCGCCTTGCGGTTGGCGGTGAGTTCGATGGCGCTACGGATTTGTTGTTTGAAGCCCATGCTGAGCATTTCGTCCGCTTCATCGAGGATGAGATACTGTACGTGATCGATAGAAAGAGCCTTGCGCTTGAGGAGATCGAAGAGGCGGCCGGGAGTGGCAACAACAATTTGCGTGGGTCGTTGCAGCCGGGATACCTGAAGGTCGATTTTATCTCCACCGGCGACTACTTCCACGAAGGTTTTTTCGTCGGCATACTTGGTGAATTTGAAAAGAGCCTTCCCGATTTGCTTTGCGAGCTCGCGGGTCGGGGAGAGGATGAGGGCCTGAATGTGTTTCTTGTCCCCGGAGACTTTGGTGAGGAGAGGGAGTCCAAAGGCGGCGGTTTTTCCGGTGCCGGTCTGAGCCTGTCCTACGAAGTCGTGTCCCTTTTCCAGAAGGTAGGGAATGGATTGGGCCTGCACCGGGGTGGGCTTGTGAATACCCATTTCATCCAGACTCTTGATAAGGTCGGCGGGGATGCCAAGTGACTTGAAGTTGCTCACGGTGGCTTCGGTCTACTCCTGTCTTAGAGGAATGTAAAGGATGCCGAACCCAGTGCGGGCTTACTCGATGGTGATGTCGTCGAGGTAGAATTCGACCGGTGCACCGTTGGCGTCGGTGGTGAAGTAGAGAGCGGTTTTGACTCGAGTGAGGTCTTTTCCAGAGAGGTCGATCGTGAAATTCTGCCACTGCTTGGTCAGAGTGAGATCCAGTTTTTGGCTTAAGGTATCGTGATAGGGTTTTTCCTCGTTGATGAGACCAATCCCAACAGTGACTTTTTCTCCGCCGGATTTTCCACGGGCCCAGAGTGAAAGCTTTTTCGCTCCGGTGAGGTTGAAGCCTCCGGGGGCGTCGCCCCAATCGCCTGCGGGGTGTTGCCAGACCACGCCGGCCCATCCGGCATCGGCATTGAAGTTGACCTTTGTGCATTCGCCGCCGACCTTGGGATTGTTGGTGGAGGCCTCGTCGAGCTTGAGCTTGGAGGTGTCGCCCATCCAGCCACTGGGAGCCCAGGGACCGTTCTTGGCGGAGCCGGCGATGACGATGGGTGTCGCTAATTTTTCGGCGGGGACGGGTTTACGATCTCCCTTGATCTTAATTGAGATATTGCCGGTGGCTGCGGAGCCCTTGCCGTCGCGGATGAAGGCGTAGATGCGATAGGTGCCGCCCCCTTCCGGGAGTTTGATTTTGGCGGTGGAGTTGGTTGATTCGGGAAGAATGGCGTTCGGGTATTGCGGTGGTGCTGCGCGGTGGTCGCCACCTTCAGCGACCTCCTTCCAGTCTTCGGTGATGATCCACTGGACTTTAAATGGATCGCTTTCGGGGTCGGAGGCCTTGAGCTTGATGGTGATGGTAGCACCGGGATCAAATTCTCTGTTGGGCCCAACCAGCTCGATGGATTCGATGACGGGGCAGAGGTTGGCGGGATATTTTCCAGTCCAGAGTTTGGAGAGTTCATCGACGGCAGCCAGTTTCTCACCGGTCGATAAGAGCATACCGAACCAAGTGGCAGAGGCTTCTTGTTTCGTGCCCCACATAAAGGCGAAACTGCCGAGGCAGAGAGGATCGTTTTTGAATGCTTCGAAGGAGTTGCGATAATCGGCAGCCTTTGCGGTGCTGGTGGCTTCATTGGGCATGTCCCATTTGTTGGGAGGACGTTCCCAGGTGCCGGCTGGTCCGAACTCGGTGATGAGGTAGGGTTTGACGCCGCCCCCTTCGCGGTATCGCTTGGGGATGGAGGGGCCGCCCCCGTATGAATTGATCCCGTGAATGTCGACGCTGGGACAGAAGCGGTTGAGTCCTTCGATTTGCTTTTTACCAATCTCGGCGGTGACTGTCATGACGGGATGATTCGGATCGAGCTCTTTGACCGCGCGGGCAAGGTATTCGATTTGAGTGTAGATGGCGGGATTGGAGGATTTTTCGAATCCTTCCATTTCGTTGCCAAGCCCCCAGAGGAGGAGGGCCGGATGATCTTTGTACTTTTTGACGGCGAGGAAAAGGGTCTCGGCTTGGTTGACGTTGGAATCCCAATCGGTGTAGCTGAAGCCATGGCGTTCGTGGCCGAGCCAGAAGCCGAGGGCGACCTTGATTCCCTTGGAGTGGGCATCGTCGAGAATGCCCTGAGTATTTTCATCGATACCCCAGGTCCTCACCGCATTGCCTCCGTTGTTCTTGAGAGCTTCCAAGCTTCCGCCGCCGCCAACCCCATGGACTTCGAAGGCTTTTCCGTCGACCAGCAAGGTGGCTTTTTCCCCTTCCCTCTGAACGGTAACTTTTGCGCTCAAAAGCGGAATGGAAAGCAAGAAGGAGCAGGTGAGCAGGGAAAAGATTTTCATAGTAGGTGCATAAAATTGCATGAACCGACCAGGCGGTCAAATGATTATCGTGGGCCCTCTGAGTAGCAGGGTTTCCCTGATGAGGGGAGAGAATTCAAAGACGATCAATGGCGGCTTGGTGATCGAGTCCATAGATAGAGAAATTTGGTTTCTCTCCATCCTCAAACCACACACCTGACGAAGATCCGTTCTATGAAGGATTTCCTTAGGAAGATGCCAACTGTTGTCTTGCTTCGTAAGTAATGCCTGAGGAAGAATTCCAAGCTTGGCAGGAAAAGCGGGACAAGCCCGAAAAGCAAGAAGCTTGGACGAGAGCGATGTAGTCAACTGACCCTACTTCGCCTTTAGTGAAGCGAGGTATTCGATGAGGTCGCGAACTTCTCGTTTGGTGAGGATGAGGCCGATGGGAGGCATGGTGGAAATGACCTCGCTGCGCTCTTTGACGTCGGTGGCTTTGACTTTGGTGGCCTTGTTGTTGGCGTCGCGGATTTCGATGATGCCATTTTTCTCGCTACGGTAGCTTCCGGCGACGGTGCTGCCGTCGTTGAGTGTGAGGGAAATGGCACCGTAGCCTTTGGCAATGACTTTCTGTGGCTCTGCCAGCGCCTCCAAAAGATAGGCGCGGTCTTTTTGGCGACCGATGGATTTGAGGTTGGGCCCGATGTCACTCCCTTTGCCATTCTTGATCTTGTGACAGCGGACGCATTGGGCGGCGAGGTGGTTGACGAAGAGAGCGGCTCCGCGTTCGACATTGCCGCCATGAAGAGTGTGGACGAAGTTGGGCGAAGGGGCTTTTAAGTTCCGGACTACGGCGGCTTCGGCAAAGTCGAGATGAAGTCCGGTGGGGATGGATTTGAATTTGGAGAGGTAGGTGTTGAGAAGCTCGTCGCTTTTTGGGGAAGCAAGCGCTCTGGCTAGGAGGGAGATCGCGGCTTGTTTTTCGGCGAGGGGAGCTTTTTCGTTTCGCAGAAGAAATTTGGTGACTTCGAAGGCGGCTTCTTTGTTTTTCTGACTGAGAAGATCGAGGGCGACGATACGGAGTTCAACTTCCGGGACCTTAAAAGCGGTGGTGAGATGGGATTCCAATTCGGGATGGTTTTGAGCGCTGAGTCCGCGGAGAGCTTCGACTCGAAGCTTGGGGAGAGAAAAATCATTTTGTGCGACCGCAATGAGGGCTTCGCCGGGGATTTGGACGGACAGGGAGCGGGCGAGGCTCATGCTTTGGCTCTGGATGTTT
>PBTU01000066.1 GCA_002729295.1 Verrucomicrobiales bacterium
GAAGGGCATCAGGTCATTCGTTTCGATCCGGAGATTGGAGCCGAGGAGACTTGGGATGTCGGTCAGCGCGTGGGCACGGTGGTTCCGCGGGAAGGCGGAGGCTTGGTGATTGGTGGAGATACAGGGTTTTTGTTTCTCGATGAGTTAAATGGAAAAACCACACAAATCACTGATCCTGAGCCTAATAAGAAAAATAATCGTATTAATGACGGGAAATGTGCCCCGGACGGGCATTTTTTCGCTGGGACGATCAGCTTAGTGAAAAATGAAGGAGATGCGCGGCTTTATCGTTTGAGTCCCGAGCTCGAGGTGTCGGAAGCCTATGGGCCGGTGACGAATTCGAACGGGATCGTTTGGTCGGCTGAGGGCGATATTTGTTACTATATCGACACCCCGACCAAGGCGATTTTGGCTTTTGATTACGATGAGGGTGTTCTTGCAAATCCCCGGGAAGTGGTTTCGACGGCGGGTTTGGACTCCTCGCCGGATGGCATGGCGATCGATGAAAATGGCCATCTCTGGGTGGCTTTTTGTCATGGAGCCTGTGTGATTTGCTATGATCCGTCCACTGGATCTGAAGTGCGACGGGTTGATTTACCGTGTCTTGAGACGACAGCAGTGGCATTTGGAGGTGAGGATCTGTCAGATCTTTACGTCACGACTGGCAAGCACAAGAGTGAGGTGGAAGAGCATGCTGGGCGCTTGTTTGTAATCAAGGGATTGGGGGTTAGAGGGCTTCCAGCTCATGCTTTCAAGGGCTGACGATTTGCGATTCATTTCACTTTTCCTAAATAACGGGAAGCACACCATATTGTGCTATTTTTTAAAAATAGCCCAATATATTGTAGTTTTTGGCGTGATCCCTTGTCGGGTCTCCATCATCGTCGTAACGTGTTTAGGTTCCTTGGAGTAGTCTTCTCCGGGCAACTTTCCAGCGATTACGATCATGTATTTAAAATCCCTCTCTCTCCACGGCTTTAAGTCATTTGCCGACAAGACGATCTTTGAATTCTCCCAGGGAGTGACCGGGATTGTGGGGCCAAATGGGTGTGGTAAGTCCAATGTCGTTGATGCGGTTCGTTGGGTCCTAGGTGAGACCTCGGCCAAAGCGCTCCGTGGAGGCGAGATGGCGGACGTTATTTTTAATGGAGCGGATAAGCGGAAAGCGCACGGGATGGCGGAAGTCACGCTGACTCTGGCCGATTGCGAGCAGGCACTGAAAACAGAATTTAATGAAGTCTCCGTGACCCGCCGGGTCTACCGGGATGGAAAATCCGAGTATTTAATCAACGGAACCCGCTGCCGCCTTCGCGACATCGGAGAGCTCTTTATGGATACGGGTATTGGTCGTAGCTCCTATTCCATCATGGAGCAGGGGAAGATCGATATGTTACTCTCGGCACGCCCGGAGGATCGTCGTCAGGTTTTCGAGGAAGCGGCTGGAATTACTAAGTCGAAGAAGGAGAAAAAGGAGGCCTTGCGGAAATTGGAATATACTGAAGGTAATTTGCTCCGGGTTTCTGATGTGCTTGCCGAACAGAATCGCCGGATCAATTCCCTGAAGCGTCAAGTTTCCAAGGCTCGCCGTTACCAGGCTCTTGCGAAAGATGTCAGGGTTCTTGATACCCACCTGAGTCATCGACTTTATGAAAAACTCACGGGAGAGCGTGAGGAATTGACCGTTTCACTGAATTCCTTGGAAAAGCAGCGCGATGTCATTGAGGTCGAGATGCCGCAGCATGAAGCCGCGGTGGTCAGCGCGCGCGACAAGGCGCAGGCTCTCGATGCCGAGCTTTCCGGATTGCGGCAGCGACTTTCTGATAAGAAGAATGCCATCGCCGTGGCGAAAAATCGTGTTGCTTTCAATGAGGAGCGAAAAGGGGAACTTGGCGAACGTCTTGAGCAGAATGAAAATGAAATCAATGAGACCGATTCCAATCTCGTAGAGCAGCAGGAGACCTTGCAACAAAGTCAGGCTGCTCTCGAGGCATTGGAAATGCGCATTGCGGAAAAAGAAGCCCAGGCTGAAGAACGTAGCCAGGCTTCCGGGTCACTCGCCAGAGAACGACATGAGGTGGAAAATCAACTTCGTCGTGCCCGGGCGGAAGCCAACGCCACCCAGAATATTATCGCTTCGGCCCAGGCTAAAATTGAAAGCGCCTTGAGCCAAATGGAAGGCAATAAGGATCGCATGAAGCAGCTCGTTGAAGAGTCCGAGCGTCTCCGTGGCGAACAGACCAAAGCGGTTGCCGAGCGTGATCAGTTCGTGAAGCTTCTCGAAGAACACCAGAAGTCCCTGCCTGGTCTTGAGGAAGCACATGAGAAGACGAAGAGAGAATTCGAAGAAGTGCGAGCTTCACTAGATGTTGCCCGAAAAACGGCAGCGGAAGCCCAGCGGACTCTAGCCCAAAAATCCTCCCGCCTTGAGGTGTTGAAGCAGTTGCTTGCCAGTGGTGAGGGGCTGCAAAAAGGAACCCAGGCTGTTCTCAAGGGACTGAATGATCCAGATTTGATCAAGCCGGGTTTGAAAGGCCTATTGGGTGCGCAACTCAAGGCTCCTGACGAATACGCGGTTGCTGTGGAATCTGCGCTCGATCGTTATTTACAAGCGATCATCGTGCGGGATGAGGAGCTCGCTGATGTGATCGTTGAACATTTACTTGAGGGGAAAAAAGGAATGGCCTCGATCATTCCCGAGAGCTTCCTGCCGGCCTCCAAAGGGACACAAATCGAAGCTCTTCCCGAAGGAGCGTCAGCATGGGCTCTGGATGTGGTCAAGGTGGATGCCAAGTTTGTTGGGTTGGTGGAAAAGCTTCTCAGTGAGGTGCTCATCGTGCCGGACCGCGCGGCCGCATTGAAGCTTCGCTCGGGATACCCTGAGCTAACCTTTGTTACCAAGAGCGGTGAAATTTTGACACCCGAGGGAGTGCTTCGAGGAGGCAGTAGCGGAGGGAAGGACAATTCTGTTCTTAAGCGAAACAACGAGATCAATGCCCTCTCCGCCGAGGTGGGAAAACTTGCGAGGGGGGAGGAAGCCGCCCAGCGGGAAATTCTTACCGCCGAGGAACGAACCAAGGAACTGCGCGAAGAGTTGGAGCTGGCGAAAGAACGTCTACAGCGTCATCGCGTTGAGGAGTCCACCCTCAACGGACAGCTCAAACTTGCGAAACGCGAAGCGGACAGTGTTGACTCAAAGGTTGGGAACAACCAGTGGGAGCGTGAAGAACTCGAAGGCCGCGAAAAGACCGCCACTGATAGCCGTTCGGCCCTGGAAAATGAATTGGCCCGAGCGCGGGAGCGTCTCACGGCTCTGGAGGATGACAGCCGGAACCTGCAGTCCCGACTCGAAGCATCGATCAAGAGTGAGAAGGAGGCCTCCGACCAATTAAACGAGGCACGGACCGCTTTGGCCGTGGAACGTCAGGCCCGTGATTCCGCCGCCAAGGAGCAGGATCCCATGAGTCGCCGGATTCGTGAATTGGCTGAGTTGAACTCGCGCCGGAAGCACGAAATCGCGGCGGCCAAGGAACGGATCGGTAAAGGANATGAGGAAAATATTGGGCTCNGTCGGGAGATGGAAGGCTACAAGGTCGAGGTCGAGAAATTGACTGGTGAACTTGGTCAGTCAGACGAGCAACGGAANGAGTTGGCTCGNGGTATTGAGGNTGCGGAAGCNNCNTTCTCTGNGATTCGCAATCGCCANTCCAAGNTGGTNAATCAGNTCAGNAANGANGANGTTTCGGCGACCAAGCTGGATCTTCGGATGGAGAATCTTNTCGAGTCAACGATGGAGCGNCATCAGGTAGATCTTACGATCTTCCGTCCTGACAGCCACGCCTTGATTGCNTGTATCAACGAGCGNAAGGANGCTGAGAAAAAAGGANGNCGCCGCAAGTCGGTTNTGGNAAATACTGAGTCTGGCGAGGAATCNCNGGGNGAAGAAAATGAGGAAGCCCAGNAAGAAGTGGNCGCANNGCCCGTTGAAGAAGTTATTAAANCGGCGCTTCCCGAAGAAGGTCCCGATTGGGACTTTGTGGAGGCCGTCGTGGCTGACCTGAAACGCCGTCTCGACTCAATGGGCCCCGTGAATCTCGATGCCATTGAAGAATTTGACGAGCTTGAGGAGCGTCACACCTTTACCAAGAATCAGCACGACGATTTGGTGAATTCCAAAGCCAAGCTTCTGGAGATCATTCAACGGATTAACATTGAGTCCGAGCGCCTCTTCGCCGAGACCTTTAAGGCTGTTGCCAAGAACTTCAAGGGAATGTTCAAACGTCTCTTCGGTGAGAAGGCGACGGCAGATCTCATTCTTCAGGACGAGGATGACCCGCTTGAGTGCGGTATCGAGGTGATTGCGAAACCTCCGGGTAAGAAGCTGCAGTCAATCACCTTGCTGTCCGGTGGTGAGCGTTCGATGACGGCGGTTGCGCTACTCTTCTCGATATACATGGTTAAACCGAGTCCGTTCTGTGTTCTCGATGAGTTGGATGCGCCGCTCGATGAATCGAACATTGGACGCTTCCTGAAAGTGCTCGATGCCTTCATTGATCAAAGTCAGTTCATCATCGTGACGCACTCCAAGCGCACCATGGAGCGTGCCGATGTCATGTATGGCGTGACGATGGAAGAGTTCGGGGTTTCGAAGCCGGTCGGAATGCGCCTCACCTCGGAGAAGGACAGTCCGAGAGGAGAGACAAAATCGGCTGCCAAGAAAGCGGCGATAAGGTTGGATGCCTGAGTTGAAGGAGACCCTTCCTAATCTTTTTTGGGAAGGGAACCGCTTCGGCGGATTGTCGTGACATAACGGTCTTTGACTGGTCCCCGGTCAGGTTTTTTGGGGGATTGTTCCAGGGTGAATTCCTCTCCGCAAAAATAACAACGAAATCGGCTGATGATCAGGGCGGCGAGGGCAAGGCGGGTTCGGTAACTCCCGAATGATTTCTTAGCATTGTGATGCTCGTTGCATTTGGCGCGGGAGAGTAGCGGGGCCATGCAAAGCTGGCAGCGGCAGCGGGCGGACCAGAATGCACAGACGATCCACGTGAAGATACAGACGAGGCCTGTCGTGAGAGTAATCCAGTAAGATTGCTCCGAGCGCTCATACCAAGCGTATCCGATCCCAGCCAACAAAGCCAGGACGGCGAAGCGGTTGAGGATTAGGAAGAGGCTGGATATTCTGATGGCGCGAGCCATTCCTGGACGTCTGGTATAGTGCATGTCCTTTACGTGATGAATATTGATTTTTTGGAAATGAGCAATGAGCTTCTCTTGAGTCGCGCGATTATTCCAGTGGGAATTGACTGGAATTTGGCGAAATGAGAGATGGTCCTGCCTCCATCGTGTGCCTAGTCTCGCCTCTGATAATGAAACAGCTTTTTCTTTCTCTTCTCGGTGTCGGCGCAGTTTTTTCGGCTCCTTTTGGACAACAAATTAGCGAGTCCGGGATTCGGCATTCCTTTCTGATTACCGGAACCAAGACCGCTATTGTCAGCGAGGACTCGGAAATCATTTGGGAGGTTCCACAGAGATCACGCGATGGTGAGGTCCTGCCAAATGGCAATGTTCTCGTTTCTTTTGGAAAAGAGGTGAGGGAATTCACGCGGGATAAGAAGGTGGTATTCCACTATAAGCTGAGCAAGGAGAATAGCGAAGTAGGCACTGCCAAGAGGTTGGCCAATGGCAACACCCTGATCACGGAATTAGGCGGGAAGCCTCGATTGCTAGAGGTTTCTTCCGACGGGAAAATCGTGGTGGATTGTCCCCTAAAGCCGGACACTGACAATGCCCACATGCAGACCCGGATGGCTCGTAAATTGCCCAATGGAAATTATCTCGCCCCTCACCTTTTGGCCTTTGCAATCAAGGAATATACGCCAGACGGTAAAGTGGTCAGGGTCATCAAGACCGACTTGGACGAACTGGGCGGAAGAAAGGAACGCAACTGGCCGTTCACTGCGATCATGCTCGATGATGGGAAGATCATGGCCAATCTTACCAACGGAAATAAGACCGTGGTGTTTGATCAGGGCGGCAAGGTGGTTTGGAAGGCTACCAACAAAGAGGTTGCCGGTCGCTTTGCCGATCCTTGCGGTGGTCAGGCCTTAGCAAATGGGAATTTTGTCATTTGCAGTTACGGGCAAAAAGCAGACGACAAACCCAAGGTCTTCGAGGTGACGAAGGATCACACGGTGGTCTGGGAGTTCAAGGTTCCCAGGTTCAAGGGAGTCCATGAAATTCACGTTCTGACGACAAACGGAAAGCCTACCAAGGCGTCCCCCCGCCGTTAACGTGCAGGGTTTGTCCGGTGATGAAGGAAGATTCCTCCAGTGCGAAAAATCTCACCGCATTGGCGACGTCGGCCGGTGTGCCCCAGCGTCCGGCAGGGATTTGAGCAAGGTAGCCGTCTTTCATTTCCTGTGGATCTTTTTCGTGTCGTTCGACGGGAATCCATCCGGGCGCGACCATGTTGACGGTGATGCCAAAAGGGGCGAGTTCCTTGGCCATGCTGCGTGACCACCCGATCTGTCCGCCTTTCGCTGCGACGTAGGCCGAGAAGTTGGGGACCGAATGGGCATAGACCTCGGAGGTGATGTTGATAAAGCGGCCCCATCCTTTTTCCTTCATGCTTGGGAGTGCAGCCTGAGCGAGAAGGAGGGGGCTGATGACGAAGAAATCAAGCATCGAGCGGTAGAATTCCTCGTCGTAGTCCTCGATCGGTTTTTGCGGCTGGTCCGGCGTGGCGTTGGGCACGATAATATCGACAGCGCCCAGTTCGTTACCCGCTTGTTCGATGAGGCGTTTGACTTCGGATTCCTTTGAAACGTCCGCTTTGATTGCGATGGCCTTGCCGCCTTTGGCGATGATTTCCTCCGCAACTTCTTCTCCGCGGGCGATGTTATTGAAGGCATTGACGACGACACTGGCTCCGGCATCGGCGAGGCCTATGGCGACTTCGGCTCCGAGGCCCTTACTGCTTCCGGTGACGAGGGCGACGTGGCCCTTGAGTGAGTATTGAGACATTAGGAATGAGGGGGTGGATTTGATTTTCGGTGGCGGGTGGGATGTCAGGCTGAGCGACATGCGCGGAGAAATTAGCCCTGAGATTTTGGTTTAACAATGGGAAGTTTGGCTGCTTTCCAGCCGTCGAATCCGGAGTGAAGGTGATAGACCTTGGTGAAGCCGAGTTTCTTCCAGATTGGGAGTGATTTCCCGCCACGTCCGCCTGACTTGCAGTGTGTCACGTAGGCTTTTTTGGGGTCCAGTTCGGCAAGTTGTTTCTCAAAGTCCCTCCCGAAAAAATTGATCAGCTTGGCTCCCTTGATGTGACCTTTGGCAAATTCTTCGGGCGTGCGAATATCGATCACCTGCGGAGGATTCTTCAAGGCCAGAAGAGTCTGTGCTTTTTCAGGAGTAATGTCTTCAGCAAGAAGGGCAAGCGGAAGAAGAAGGATGGTAAGGAATAATCTTTTCATAAGATCGATTTAGAGAATCGAACCTGGTGAGTAATCAGCTGCTCCGGGGTGAGCGGAAGAGAGATCGCTGATGGCTTTTCCGAAGTGCTTGATTTGCACTTTGGCCTGGCCAACATTACTGCGGCCTTGCTCAAGGATAGCGGCAAGTTGCGCTTGGTCGAGAGGGAGTCGCTCGTCGGCTTCGAGGCGTTCGAGGAGATTGTTGGTGGACGCCTTGCCATTGCGCAAGTCGTGCACGGTGGCGACGGCGTGCTCTTTGATCGCTTCGTGCGCGGTTTCGCGTCCCACGCCAGCTTTGACCGCTTCCATCATGATGGTCGTGGTGAGAAGGAAGGGGAGATAGTGTGCGTTTTCTTTTTCAATGACGGCGGGATAGGCATCGATCTGTCCAAGAATGGTCAGGAAGGTTTCGTAGAGTCCGTCGATGGCGTAGAAGGCATCAGGCAGCATCACGCGGCGCACAACCGAGCAGGAAACATCGCCTTCATTCCATTGGTCGCCGGCGAGGTTGGATGCCATGGCGAGGTGCCCTTTGAGGATCGCATGGAAACCGTTGACGCGTTCACAGGAACGGGAGTTCATCTTGTGCGGCATCGCGGAAGAGCCGGTTTGGCCCTTGGCGAATCCTTCGCTGGCTGTCTCGTGACCGGCCATAAGGCGGAGGGTCTTGGCGAGAGAAGAAGGACCGGAGGCAAGATCGACAAGTGAACTCACAATACGGAAGTCGAGTGAACGCGGGTAAACTTGTCCCACGTTGGTCCAGGCTTGGGGAAGGCCCAGGTGTTCGCGGACTTGTTCGTCGAGCGCGGCGACTTTTTCCGTGTCGCCATTGAAGAGAGAAACCTGATCCATTTGGGTGCCGACTGCTCCCTTGAGTCCGCGGACGGGGTAGGCATTGAGAATTGACTCGATGTGGTGGAAGGCGCTGAGTAATTCTTCTCCAAACATGGAGAGACGTTTTCCAAAGGTGGTGGGTTGGGCCGCGACATTGTGGGTGCGCGCGGTAATCATGAGATCGGACCATTGGTCGGCCCGCTCGGACATGCGGGCGAGGACGGCGACGGTTTTATTGCGGATGACTTCAAGTGAACGGTAAACCTGAAGTTGCTCCACGTTCTCGGTGAGGTCGCGCGAGGTCATGCCTTTGTGAATGTGCTCATGACCGGCGAGGTCGTTGAATTCCTCAATGCGGGCCTTCACGTCGTGTCGGGTGATCCGCTCGCGCTCGTCAATGGCGGCGAGGTTGACCTGGGCCTTGACTGATTCGTAGGCGGCGATGGCTTCGGCTGGGATATCGAGCCCGAGGTTCTGCTGGGCTTTCATGACCGCGATCCAGAAATCGCGTTCAAGGATAATGCGGCCTTCGGGAGACCAGATGTCACGGATTTGGGCGGCGGCGTAGCGTTCGGCGAGGACGTTTGGGATCACGCTGCGAGCAAAATCCTAAATGCTGGAAATTGAAACCCAAAACCGCTTCAAATCAGCACGGAGCTCAGTGCAGCGATGAGTTTTTCGCGAAGCGGGAGGCCTTTTTGATAGAGAGCGAGCTGTTCGGCCTCATATTGACGCCGTCCTTCCTGGGTTTCGATGGGGATGGGCGGGTAGCCATAATCGGTAAGGTCGTAGGGCGAGGCACGCATATCGATCTCGCGGGCCTCGATGGCGAAGAAGAGAGTTTCGCGAAGGAGATCGGAGGAAATCCAGGGCGAGCTTTTATAAGCCCACTTGTAGAGGTCCATATTAGTGTGGATGCAGCCGGGTTGCTCGTGTTCTTCGCGGGAATGCAGAGAGGGGGAGAGCTTGTTGAGCGGAATGGCAGTGGGCGTGAAGAAGCGGAAGGCGTCGAAGTGGGAGCAACAGATCGGGCGCGAGTTGACCAAGGCGTCAATTTCTTTCTGGGAAAGACGCAGTGGGGCGCTTTCCCGATGGCGGATATCGCCTCCCTCACAAACCATGGCCCACTCGTGCAGTCCGTGGCAGGCGAGATTGGGCGGGCGGGATTGGGTGAGTTTGAGAAGTTGCAAAATCCACTGCAGACGTTCGCGTCCCTTGTCGGTGAGCCGGGAGGTGTCGATACTCACCACGCCATTCTCACGGCGATAGTATTTTGGGGAGAACCCGTGCTTGGGATCATCTTCCAGCACCACTCCGACTCCCGGATGCCAGCCTTCCAGGCGTCCGAGTGAGAAGGAATAATAGGTATTGAGGAAATCGTATACGGGATGCTTTTCCCGTCGGGATCTCCGCTTCCGCATCGGGATGGTGATCTTTTCGACTTCTACCCGATGGGACGACGCCAAGTGTTTCCACTCGGAAGTCTCTAACACGGGAGGGGTTTCAAGATCAGAAGGCATGAGAGTTGTCACTCTGGCCTTATCGGAAATAGATCCGGAGATGGCAAGAGCACCGAATTCATTTCCATCCTTTTGGTTTGCCTAATCCACTAGGAAATTTCATTTCGGTCTTTGGGACTACCCTGAGTGATTCGCCATGAATCTCCGTGGAGATTTACGAGGGGTGGAGGCACTCCAATATCCGCCAGGCAAAGAGGGGAAATCCCCTGAAACTCTGTAAAATAAACCTTGCGTTATCAGGGAATCCGCCCAAAGTTTTGGGGTCCTCGAGAGGGGACTGGAACAAAACGCGGGATGGAGCAGCCAGGTAGCTCGTCAGGCTCATAACCTGAAGGTCGGCGGTTCAAATCCGTCCCCCGCAACCACTTCCAGACTAGATTTTAAAATTAGATTTCTTGCTGTCCACTAAAAAAGCTTTAACTGTTTCTTTTGTAAGTTGATCAAATGATTTTCCAAAATTTT
>PBTU01000067.1 GCA_002729295.1 Verrucomicrobiales bacterium
TAGGGGATGGTCTCTCCTCAATCGGCTTGCCAGCAAAGAGTAGGTCCGTTTAAGACCGGTTCAGGATTGGGGATTCGATAATTCCACTGTTTTTTGGTAAGATCAAAATTTTCGTAACGCTCGGGCCCGTTTCGCGTCTTCCAATCCCGGGCTCTTTGTGTTGTAGCTTGTTTACAATCCTGAGTCTGTGAACTTTTACACGGTTATTGTGTCTGAGAATATTACAGGAATCAAACCAATGTCAGAAGTAATACAAATCGATTTATCTGATAAAAATTCCTTTAATCTCTTGATTATCCTGACAGCTTTTTACCACACCTAATTGATCCTTAATGAAAGTAAAAAAACAAAAAAGAGTAGAGCAACAAAATATAATTCCTGCCTCAGAAGTCTTGAGTGCGTTCTTTAGATTCATCGAGGAAGGGGATGATATAGATGGGGAAATATCGGTTCAGAAGATGCGTGAGCTTCGTCGAGAAGAGCGTGAATATGTTGCTTGTGGTGGCAACGGAAGTGCTCGGGATCTGGCGAAGTCGTATCATCGGAGAATGTTGATAGGAGTTGGGATGGTGGATAATTCGACTTTGCCGAAGTATCTTGTATTCTTTTCAGCAACTTTACCGGCCCATGAAATTGCCGAGATGGCTTGTGGGGTTGCCTGTGAATCTGGACGTTTATTGGAGATACAAGAGTTGCTCGCGAAATACGAAGGGAATGACGCATCCAATGATGTCGAAAGATCCTGTTTGGAACAAGAAGGAGAAATGGTTCTTAGCCGTATTTCCGACACTCTGCTTACTCACGTTTTGAAGTCATACGGTCATGATGATTTTGTCAGTTGTTATGAGGGAAACAGTGCAGTGTATCATCGTCGGTGTGAGATTGGACGGGATTTGATTGTTTCCCGAGGAAGTCATAATGCTTTAGAACCAAGTGTGGCGTAGTTCGGGGCGAGCTTTTTTATTACGCTAGGCTTTCTTCTTGGCACCAGTTCGGTTTTTCATGAGACTACTTGTCCTATGAAAAATAATCGAGAAAACCGGATCCTCCCCAATTTTACAAATGGATCTGCTAATCTGACTTCTTTTGCAGAGTGGAATGGTCTCGTGACAGGCGTGATGATTTTTGCCTCATTGGCAATGACCGCTTCGGCGCAACTACCGGCTCCATTGCTCTACTTTCCCTTTGACGAAGCCGCTGGTTCGACGACAGCAACTGATTCGAGCGGGAATGGTTATACCGGAACTGTCGAAGGTGCGGTCGTTTTTGGTGTTACCGGTGCCCCAGGTGGCGCGACGCCAGGGGGAGCGGCTCAGTTTTCAGTAGGCGGGACGGGTGCGGTGCAAGTGACCGGACTTGATGTTCCGACACTCCTCGGCAAGCGGGATGGATTGGCTGGTCAGGAAAATTTGAGCTACACCATGGCATGCTGGATTCTTCCCGATGCAGCTTCACTCACTGGTGACAGGTTCTTTTTTGGGCAGTCGTCGCAGGGAATTCACAATGGGTTGCGCAACAATGGCCGTCCGCACCAAGCGCATTGGGGCAATGATCACTATGGCGTGACCGTGCTGAATTCTGTCGATTGGGTGCATTTGACCTTCACCTATGATGGGATCAGTAACATCGGAACGATCTATTTGAACGGAGGCCAAGATGGAGCGGCAACTTCAAAAGATAGTCCGAACGGGAGTGGCAATTTTGTCATTGGTGCCCGTCAGGGAAGTCGTAATGGGGGTGCGGGTGAGGCAAACTACGTCGGGTTGATTGACGATGTGGTTGTTTACCAGGAAGTGTTGACCCAGGGGCAAATCACCTCGCTGGCGGGTGGAGAGAATCCGGTGGTTTTTGATGATGCCGATTCGGATGGCATGACCGACGAGTGGGAAATCGCGAATCTCGGTGCGGGAGCTGAAACAGATAATGGATCGGGAAACCCTGATTATGGTCCTTTGGGCGATCCCGACGCAGATACCTCTTCAAATTTTGAGGAGTTCACACGGCTCACCAATCCTCTCGATAATGATACTGACGATGACACTATTTTGGATGGCTACGAAACCGGTACCAAGACTTGGAGTAGCGCCACTGATACGGGAACCAATCCGAAGGATGCTGATTCTGATGACGACGGACTTTCAGACGGAGTTGAAAATCCGGACCTTCCGTATCTCGATGAGAATCAAACCGGAAGTGATCCTAATCTTGATGATTCTGATTCGGATGGTTTTTCCGACGATGTGGAAGTCGGAGCGGAAACGGACCCTGGTGATGCCATGTCGTTTCCAGCGCCCACGGACCTTCCTATCGTGGATGATTTCGAAAGCGGTAGTTTGAATGAAGTCGTATGGCTCTCCAATTTAGGGATCCCGACAGGCGGGGCTGCAGTAGTGCAAGAGTTGGGACATGTCCGGATTACAGGGCGAGGCCATCTCTATACCCGTGATCAATATGATCCGGAGACACTCGGCGGTCTCTATATCAAGGGACAGTGGACCTTCACGGGAGGAGATGATTTCCTGCAAATTCTTACTCGTACTGACGCCGTTCCAGCTGGTCAGTATGGTGAGACCCAGAATGGTATTGAATTCAATGCCAGCCAGACTAATGGCGGCTTCGATATCCGTGTTCGCGGNANTCAATTTACTCTGTCTGGAAATCAGAAATCAGGAGNGATCGATTTTAAGGCAGGGACAACCTATGAATTCGTGATTACGGATGANGGCGCGGNCGNTCTTGTCTTCTGTATCTGGGAACAGGGAAACCGGGNTAATGCCGCCGGGGTGAGTGATNCCATCGTCTCTTCCTCAGCNACCTNTAACCATATCGCGTTTCATAACCGTGAGGGTGGNGGGCGCTCCAGTAATCTCGAGGNGGTCGAAATCGACGTGCTCACTGATTCCGATTCAGACAGCATGCCGGATTTCTGGGAAGAGGACAACGGCTTGCTCGTGGGAACCAACGATGCCGGCGACGATAAGGATAGCGACGATCTGACCAACCTGCAGGAATTCCTTTCCTGCACCGATCCCAGCAATTCTGATACTGACGGTGATGGCTTGCGCGATGGCGTTGAGAATAACGACGATAACTATGTTGATTCCGATCAGACTGGAACCGATCCACTGGATCCGGATTCGGATGGTGATGGACTGAGCGACGGAGTTGAGGTTCCTGGTGCTCACGTTGGCATCGATAACCCCGGGACAAATCCCAATGTAGCGGATACCGATTCTGATGGCACGGGTGATCGCGTTGAGATTGTCAAGGGAAGTGATCCCACGGATGCTGGTAGTCTTGCACCAAGTGGATTCCCGATTCTCTACTACAGTTTCGAACAAGGGGCGGGTGACGTGATCTTTGATCAGACGCTCAATTACTTCGACGGGAATGTCGTGGATAATTTGGTCTTTGTCAGTGGCGCGCCAAGTGGTCCAACACCCGGATTCGGGATAGAGTTCACCGTGGCTAGCAATGGTTATCTCGATGTGCCGGGACTGGATATTAATTCAATGATCCGGAATGTCGGCGGCGATGCAAATGGAAGTTACACTGTATCCTGCTGGCTTAAGCCGGGTGAAGGAACAGCGGGAGATACTGGATTTATCTTCGGTCAAACGAGTCAGGGAATGCACCATGGCTTGCGCAATGGTGGAAAACTCCATAGCGCCCACTGGGGTGCTGATTGGAATGCAACGACTGTTCTTGATCAGGATATTTGGGTGCACGCGACTTGGACCTACGATGGAAGCAGCGATACCGCTAATATCTATCTCAATGGCATTCTTGATGGAGGGCCGACTTCCCAGAGAGCGACGAACGGCGGAGGAAACCTGATGATCGGAAGCCACAAAAACGACGAAGATAAAGCGACTCGCTTCAAAGGCTGCCTCGATGAGATCGTAGTTTGGAATGAGGTTTTGCCGGTCGCAACAATTCAGGCCCTCGCTGCCGGAGAGAGTCCCATTGGGGCTCCTTCACCGAATAGCGACTACCTGCGCGTTACGGACCTCACTTTCGATCAGGATTCTGGAGATATTTCTATTACCTGGAATTCCAAAGCGGGAGAAAATTACGCTCTCGTCTACGATCCTGATCTTTCAGGCGAATTCTTGAGCGATGTTGATGACGACATCGTCAGCCAGGGTGAGTCGACAACGAGGAGTTTCAATCGGTTGGCTATTGGAGGAGCGGGAGCTCTGAAGATCTTCTTTAAAATTGTGAAAAACTAAGACTGGATTCCACAGGGTTGATCTGACGATACGAGATTCTTCACGAGCTGGGATTCATCCTGCGGAAGGTTTTCCAGGATTTCTCTGAGGTCTGGTAGTATCAAGGCCTCATTGGAGATTTGTTCGTGGTCGATGGGGAATTCCTCCTCGGGAAGGGTTTGCTTTGCGAGATGGAAGCAAGCCCAGGCCCGCCACGATCGTAGACCGGCGCGCGGTCCGGACATTCGTGTGGCGAGGTGTTGAAAATGACGCACGGGATTCCCGATGAAAAGATCGTCCTGTCGATTTTCCAAAAACCAAATCATGGCTGCATATGGAAGTGGGATCTCGGGTTCAGAGATATCTGCCATGAATGACTTGTTGAGTTGAAGAATAGCCTGGGCCGGTTTGTTTTGAAGCCAGAGCGATTGTGAAAACTCCAGGCAGGCGCGATAGAAGTTGGGGCCACATTCGTCGCGATGCTGACGGGTGTGTGTGGGGCTGAGGTCAGGTTGTGCGGTGGGCAGGTGTGGGTTCATCCGCGTGGGTGAAAGGTTTTGTGAACGGACTTGAGCCGCTTTTGATCGACGTGTGTGTAGATTTGAGTGGTGGCAATGTCGGAGTGTCCCAAAAGTTCCTGAATGACGCGAAGATCGGCTCCATTTTCCAGAAGATGGGTGGCGAAGGAATGTCTCAGGAGGTGAGGGTAGATGTTTTGATCGAGACCCGCAGCTTTAGCGCGTTCCTTGACGATCTGGCGAACGCGGTCCGGGGATAGTGGGCCGCCTCGCACGGAGAGGAAGATATTGGAGTGGATTTTCTTTCCGACCAAAGTGTAACGCTCGTTGTCGAGATAGCGTTTTAGGGCATCGAGCGCGCGCCCTCCGATGGGGACGAGTCGGGTCTTGTTGCCCTTGCCGGTTACGCGGAGGAACTTGTCGTCGAGATCGAGCGACTCGAGCATGGAATTACAGATCTCGGAAAGTCGGAGTCCTGAGGAGTAGAAAAGCTCCATGATGGCGAGATCACGAAGCCCAAGTCGTTTGGTAAGATCGATGGAAGCGAGAAGCTTGTCGACAGTTGTGGCATCGAGCGTTTCGGGAAGTTTGGCTGCCGCCTTGGGGGCAAGGAGTGGTTCGGCCGGATCGACTTCGATGAGATTGCGTTTCACAAGGAAGCGAAAGAAAATTTTGAGATGAACCAAGGAAATTCGCAGCGACGAAGCATCTAGGTCGGATTTGCGCAATGAAGTAAGAAAAGCGGCGAGATCGTCGGTCCCTAAATCTCGCCATTGATTATGGTCGTTTTTTGAGGCCCAGAGAAGGAGCTTTCCAAGAGTCTGCTGAACCGAAAGTTGATATGCCGTCGACAAGCCCCGCTCGGTGGCGAGGTAGAGGATGAAGCTGTCGATCTGCACTTGCATTCAGGAGGATGCTAGCTTCTTCGGGATGATTCATCACGTCACAAATCAATGAATCGAGATAGTTCGTCTTTTAGTTAGAGNAAAAATTTGNAGGGGTGTTNTTATCCCTNCAAGAAGCGGNCCCGAAATTATGGTAAAGTGACTTTCATTCTGGCCATCGCCTTCGCCATGAGTGGTCTTNACNTATGGGGCNAATTTCTTCGTNATAGCGACTGCGANTTGTATATTCCAAATTAGCTGATTCCAGCGCCTGTTGAANAATTGAGAGGTCCTTCTGGTGCTGACTAGGAGAAGTAATTCACGCCCGCTCTGAAGAGCGGTTGGCGGAGGTTCCCAGTGATGTTTTGGCCGACCGAGGGGCCGCGGCGTTCGGTGTGGCCCATTTTGCCCAGAACGCGGCCGCAGGGACTGGTGATGCCTTCGATGGCGTGGATGGAGCCGTTGGGATTGAACTCGGGGTTCATCGTGGGGGCTCCGTCGAAGTTGGTGTATTGCGTGGCAATCTGACCGGCGGCGGCGAGTTGTTTGACGTCTTCTTCAGTGGCGTAGAATTTTCCTTCGCCGTGGGAGAAGGCGATGTTGTGAAGGTCCCCGACTTGGGCGTCTGCTAACCACGGGGAGAGGTTGGATGAAATCCGGCTGGTGGCATAGCGGGCGATGTGACGTCCGATGTCATTGTAGGTGAGGGTCGGAGCACCGGGTTGTGGGTCGCGAATTTCGCCGTAGGGAACGAGCCCGGTTTTGACGAGTGCCTGGAAGCCGTTGCAGATGCCGAGGATGAGGCCGTCGCGGTTCTTGAGGAGGTCCATGATCGCATCGGCAACGCGAGGGCTGCGCAGGATGGTGGCGATGAATTTCCCGGAGCCAGCGGGTTCGTCTCCCGCGGAGAAGCCGCCGGGGAGCATCAGGATTTGAGAACTCTTGATGTGGTCGGTGAGTGACTGGAGGGATTCCTCGACAGCTTGCGAAGTGAGGTTGCGGAAGATCTCGATGTGGGCCTCGGCTCCGGCTTCGCGGAACACCTTGGCGGTGTCGTATTCGCAGTTAGTGCCCGGAAATGTTGGAATAATCACTTTGGGGCGCTGAATGTTCAACGTTGAACGTCCAACATTGAACGTTGATGTGAAGACTTCGGCTTCGCTGGTGGAGGGATCGGTGACTTCGGGATAGATGTCGGCGAGAGGTTCGCTCCAGGCCTCTAATAATTCGCTGAGGTCGAGAATTTGCTCACCGACATTGAATTGGGTTTTCGCTTGGGTTTTGCCGATGACGATCGCTCCGGGGATTTCTTCATCTGATTCGATAAGGAAGGAAAGGAAGCGCTCCTGATAAAGATCGAGGTCGGTGTCGATGGTAGCTCCGATTTGGTTTCCGAAGGCCATCTTGGATAGGCCGGTGGCGAGGCCGCCGTGGTCGAGGGTGTGGGCGGAGAGGATCTTGGCTCCGTAAAGAGTGTCGGCGATTTCTTTGAGTTTTGCAAAATCGGGGAGTTGGTTCTCGTCGCGCGGAACTTCGAGGAAGGAGACGAGAGATCCGGCCTTTTTGAACTCAGGTGAGATGACGCGGTCTGTGCTGCCGGGAGCGAGGGCGAATGAGACGAGGGTTGGAGGAACGTCGATATCGTTGAAGGTTCCCGACATGCTGTCCTTCCCGCCGATGGCTCCGAGACGGAGTTCGTATTGGGCTTTGAAGGCTCCCAGAAGAGCGGCAAAGGGAAGTCCCCAACGGGAGGCGTCGTTGCCAAGCTTGGGGAAGTATTCCTGCAGAGTAAGGCGGATGTCGCTGAGTCGGGCACCGGACGCGACAGCGCGGCAGACCGATTCGGTGACTGCGTAAGCTGCGCCATGGAAGGGACTCCAGGTGGCGATGTTGGGATTGAATCCCCAGGACATGTGGGTGCAGACCTTGCTGTGCCCTTCGAGGAAAGGAAGAGTCGCGACCATTGCATCGACTGGGGTGCGTTGATGCTTCCCGCCGAAAGGCGCGAGGACGCTACCTGCGCCGACGGAAGAGTCGAAGCGTTCGCCGAGACCTTTTTGAGAGGCGGTGTTGAGGTCGCCGAGGGCTTCGGGGAAACTTCCGTAAGCAACGCAGCCGAGCGGGCTTTCGGAGCCGATGTTTTCGACGTGAACCGTGGCTTCTTGTTGCACGCCATTTGTGTCGAGAAAGGCGCGGGTGAGGTTGACGATCGTTTGGCCACGCCAGGTCATGCGGAGTCGGCCGGTGTCG
Organism: Verrucomicrobiales bacterium; assembly: GCA_002729295.1. Classification (GTDB taxonomy): domain Bacteria; phylum Verrucomicrobiota; class Verrucomicrobiia; order Verrucomicrobiales; family Akkermansiaceae; genus SW10. The sequence continues at coordinate 7,864 of PBTU01000067.1, forward strand.
GTGACGGTGGCGACGTGGACGCATTCAAGGTTTTCCTTATCAGATTCCGCGATGAAGTAATCCATTTCGGAGGGATCGACACAGATCGCCATGCGTTCCTGGGATTCAGAAATGGCGAGTTCGGTACCATCGAGTCCGTCGTATTTCTTGGGGACGGCATCGAGATCGATATCGAGGCTGTCGGCGATTTCACCGATGGCGACGGAGACGCCACCTGCTCCGAAGTCGTTGCAGATTTTGATTTTGGGAGCGAGCTCGGGATTTCGGAAGAGGCGTTGGATTTTGCGCTCGGTGGGAGCGTCGCCTTTTTGGACCTCGGCTGAATTGTCGAGAGCGTCGTCGGTGTGCTCCTTGGATGATCCGGTGGCTCCACCGACGCCATCGCGCCCGGTGCGTCCGCCAATGAGGAGGATGTAATCCCCCGTAGAAGGTCCGCCGCGGAAGACATTTTTTCTCGGAGAAGCTGCGACCACGGCGCCGATTTCCATTCGTTTGGCGGCATAGTTTGGGTGGTAGACTTCGCTGACTTTTCCGGTGGCGAGGCCGATTTGATTTCCGTAGGAAGAATAGCCGTGAGCAGATTCTTGGCAAATTTTGCGCTGGGGAAGTTTGCCGGGGATGGTTTCGTCGTAAGGGGCGCGCGGGTCGGCGGCACCGGTGACGCGCATGGCCTGGTAAACGTAGGAACGTCCGGAAAGTGGGTCTCGGATACAACCGCCGAGACAGGTAGCCGCACCGCCGAAGGGTTCAATTTCGGTGGGGTGGTTGTGCGTTTCGTTCTTAAACTGGACGAGCCATTCTTCGTCTTCCGCTTGAACGACGATCGAGGCCGCGTTGATCTCATTGGAGATTTCGACATTGTCGAGTTCGCCGGTTTTTCGAAGTTCCTTCATCCCCATGAGGGCAATGTCCATGAGGGTAACTGGGCGCTCGGTGTCGGGGCCGTAGACTTCGTCGCGGACGCCGAGGTAGGTTTTGTAGGTATGTTCGATGACTTCGGATCCTTCGTCGAAGGTAACCTCAGCGATCTTGGACATGAACGTGGTGTGACGGCAGTGGTCGGACCAGTAGGTGTCGAGCATGCGGAGCTCGGTGATGGTGGGCTCGCGGTTTTCTTCGTCGCGGAAATATTTTTGCGTGTGAAGAAGGTCAGCGGTGGACATGGCGAGGCCGAGTTCACTGCGGTAGGAGTCAAAGTCGGACTCGGATTTTGAATTGAAGCCTTCGAGGATTTTGACGTCGTCGGGAACGGGGCTGGACTGGCGCTTGGAAAGCGCAGTGACATCAACTTCATGGGAGTCAACGGGGTTGA
>PBTU01000068.1 GCA_002729295.1 Verrucomicrobiales bacterium
TGACTCCAGCACCAGTTCCATCAATATCAAAGCTGCTGTCGTCTTCGGGGCGGCCATCATAGAAGCTGGTCTTGTTGGCGATGCCATTGGTGTAGAAAAGTGGCGTACCGGCCCCAGTGACGGTGGAACTAAAGTCGGCATCGGGATCGGAGACAATGATGTCGCCCAGCGGTAAGGTCCCGGTGCCTGCGACTACTTCGCCCAGGTTAGCTCCGGTGGGTGCGGCGTTTGCCCCGTCATTGATCAGGAAGAAAGCACTGGATGGCGTCCCGATCGCACCAGTAATCGTGGCACCCGACACATCGGTGATGGTCGCGACGACCGACTCGGCGCCCTCGAACAGTCCATCGGAAAGCGTTGTGATGTTGATCGCAGCGGTGGTTGCTCCATCGGGGATATCGACGGTCGTAGCACCGGTGAAATCCGTGCCGGACGCCGAACCGCTGTAGGCAACCGTCACCGTGAGGTCTGCCCCTACCGGCGCAACATCAGCGGTGAAAATAAAATCACTCACACCACCCTCGGTGACATCACCATCGTCCTGCACCGTCACTGTGGTGACAGGCCATTCGACATTGATGACAAAAGAACTACTATCGCTAGCTCCTCCATCGGAAACCGTAAAGTCAAAGCCTCCCGCGAATGGTGCGGATGCACCGGCGTTAAAAGTAACGAGATTGTTGTCAATGTCGTCCTGAGTAAAGGTTCCTCCCAATCCGAGGGCACCACCGGAAAGAAGAAGCGTGCCGCCAGTAGGAGCCGTGGTAATAGAATAAGTCAGATTGGTTGCCGGAGTGTCATTGTCAAAAGTATCGAGGAAGGCATTAGTGATGACATTCCCGGTTGAACTTGGTAGCACAGTGGGCGGCAAATTGACGCTGATCGCCGGATCGTTGCTGACGATCAGGCTGGAGATACTAAGTCCCTGCATGTTCGGCGTATTCGGGAATCCGACGCTTGCGGTGCCGACGTTCTGGCTGGTCATCTCGACGGTCTGGCCAGCTGTTAATTCAAGCAAGGTCGCATTCCAGCTTCCGGACAGACGGGCGTTGCCATTGTCTCGTTGATAGGCAGCACCAATGCCGCGGTTGATCGGACCACCCGAGCCGTCGATCTGCCACCCATGGATTGGGATCACGCGGTCGTTATTATCGTTAATCGCATCACTCTGGGTGAAAAGGCTACCGAGGAACAGGTAATCATCGGTGGTGTTGACCGTCACCGTGCTTCCACCGCCGTGAGTGAAGGTGGCATTAAACGGGCTGACCAGGGTGTTGAACCCAACCACGGTGGCGGTTGGATTGACGACGTCTTGATCTGTTGTGTCAGTGACCTCGATATACTTTGCTGTCAGCGGGAGCTTAATAATACTCAGTGCCGTCTCGTTTCCCTGAATAATGGCGGCGGTTCCGGTTGGTTCCCTGAGCACTTGGACATTCAGGACCTGACCAGCTGTTGCGGAGATGATTCTTCCGACCGCAGTAACGCCTTCATTGGTATCTTCATTTCCGCGGACATACGTAGTGGTCCGGGATCCGCTGATCACAGAGCCATCCAAAGTGAGCGACTGCTCAAAGTTGGTGCGAGTAGCATTGGTAGTCTTCTGAATGCTGGTATTGGCGAACACCAGATAAAGTCCGGACTCATTGAGAGTAACATCTCCGCTGTTCGCAGTGAATCCAAATGCAGTCCCCATTGTCCCCGGCGAGTCATTGGTATCATAGGTGACATCAACCGCTGAGGTTCCGACGTCTCCCGCTTGGTTGGCCGCGCGACTGACACTCAAATAATCCCAGCTGTCATCGAGCTTGAGGAGTTGGATCGAAGATTGTCCCGCGACGCGGGTGGGTAGACCGGTAGTATCAGTATCATTATCAGACCGGCGTGTCTCCAGCGTCAAAACATGATCGTCTGCGGCCACGGTGATAATCGCGCCTCCCGACATCACACACTCGTCGGCAAGTGCCGTCTGCCGAATGAATCCTTGGCTACGACCGGCGGCCAAGGGCACCCCATTCAGAGTGAGATTGGTCTGATACTCACTGCGGTCGTTCGAACCCCCAACCAGGTCACTAAAGCCTGTGCTATACAACACCAAGTGGCGCCCAGAGCTAAGACCAATTGGCGTCGCACCCGCTCCGGGAGTGATCGTGTAGGATGGATCGACTGTCGCCGCATCAAAATTATGGATCAATGCTGGGCCGAGCCCCCCAACAGTGGTCGAGCGCGTGATGCTCTCACCAGCGGTATCTTCGGTAATGATCGCTTTATCGGCGAAAGTGCCACCCGCTGGACTAACTTGCGCAATCAGAGGCGCACCCAGAAGCGAGAAAAGCCCAATGAAACGGCTGGTTTTTGGGGAAACGGAAATGGAATTTGACTTTTTCATAGAAAACATGAGCTCGATTAATTGCAGAAGCGCCGATTAGATAGTCCTCTCCATGGAAATAAAGAACTAAAGTAGAAAAAATTGACTTAATAATTTGCTTTTTCCTAAAAATGGTCTGGAAAATCGGAATCATTCACAAGAATTCGGTAAATTCACCGATTCCATTGCCCCTTTTCCCTCAGCCGAAACCTTCCGTCTCAATCGCCACGGAAAGGGAGGGAACGCTCTCCGAACTGACTCGAGTCACTGCGCTTCTTCCGGCTCGAACTGGCTCTCATCCCACAAGATACCATCAAGCCACCCCCGCACGCGAAGATGGGGTTCTGGCGGAGGGTGTGGGATTGCCTGTCGCTTCGCTTTGAGGCTGTCTCCGCTCGCTTCGCTCCCTCCGGCTCAAACTTCGTTCTCATCCCACTGAACGCCACAGCCCCACCCTTGCTTTGCAGAGGTGGGGCTGTGGCGGAGGGTGTGGGATTCGAACCCACGGATACATCACTGCATCACTCGATTTCGAATCGAGCGCCTTAAACCGGGCTCAGCCAACCCTCCCGAGTGGCGGGACGCTATCAAAGCCGGACTCAGGGTCAAGATTAGCGATGAGCTTTTTCCCGGCTAGCGGGTAAGGCAACCAAGTTTTGCAATTTTGGTCTACGGTGCCATCGCTGGAAGACTTGGTTGCCCTATCCCGGAACCGTGAGGATAANCCGCAGACCTCCGCTCTGACGGTTCGTGCAGGTAATGATTTCCACCGATTTCCGCANCATNAATAGCAGAGGAAAGCTTAGGACNGCGGAGTCCCAGGTTATCNCAGGCCTCCATCAAGCAAGAAGCCCCNTAAGAGCGNACTCTTCCGGGGCTTTTTTGGCATTCTATTTCACTNGAGTTTTTTGATGAGCATGTTCTTGAACCAGACTTGATTGCCGTGATCCTGGAGAAGAACCGGCCCGGTCCAACTTCCAAAGCCTTTGTTTTTCTTATACTTGCTCTTTCCAAATTGCTTCTTCCAAATCTCGGATCCGTATTCGATTTCAGCAACCATTTTCCCATTCAGGAAATGCTGAAGAAGATTCCCTTCCGCGATAATCTTGCCAGTATTCCATTCACCTGCCGGTTTAAGTTCCCGGTCTGCGGGAGCTGCCACCAACTCATACAGAGATCCGGCGCGATGAGTCGGATTCTTATTGTCGTTGTGCTTCTCGTCATCAAGCACCTGATATTCAAGGCCCAGTGATCCGCGCGTGCGATATTTCACCCCGCTGTTTCCCTTCTCGGAAATTTTCCAATCGAAGGTGAGTTCAAAGTCTTTGAATTTCTCCTTGGTCGCGATGTCCCCGGATTTTTTGCTGCGGGTCACCACTCCCTCCTTGATCGACCAACCCTCCGGAACGGGCTTCCCGTTTGTTCTGGCCCAGGCAGAGAAATCTCCGGATGCGAAAAGGTCCACTGGTTTGGATTCGCCCAAATCCTGAATCCGCACATTTCGCCAGTGAATCTGTCCCGCTTTACCTCCATGCACCTGTAATCCAATGAAACCATCACTCCGCTCGTCATTGACGAGATGCGAACATGGTATGCCGTTGATCCAGGTCTTGATCACATTTCCTTTAGCTGAAACCGTCATGCGATTCCACCCTTTGAGATCTTTAATCGCAGCGAGAGCGGCATCATGCACCCCAGGCTTGCTGAAAGGATACTTCCACCCGCCCATCGCCTCACCATAGATTCCACCGGTCCAACGACGGTCGGAATTATCCATCTCGCTCTGGTAACCGAATACCCGTGCGAAGCCATTTTTATCAGTCTCCTTGGTCGCAGCCCGGAACATCACGCCGGAATTACCAGGAACCTCCCACTTGAATTCCGTGGTAAAGACAAAGTCCCCGAAATTTCTATCGGTGCAGAGAAAGCTATTCGGTTGCCCCGGAACACAAGTCCCCACGATGGAGCCGTCCCTCGCTTCGAACTTCATCTTACCGCCCTTAATCGACCATCCAGTGAGATCCTTCTGATTGAAGAGATCGGTAAATCCATCTACCTTCAAATCAGGTTCGGCATCTTTATTTTCGAGAAGCGTCGAAGGATCAATCCCCTTGGGCCAATTTTTCTTCTTCTGAGCGGAGAGCATCGGAGTGCTGACCAGGAACACACCAAGCAGTAGTTTCGTTGTCATCATAAGATTTTCGAATTGGGGCGTATCAATACGCCCCCCGTCTGACAACCCTCCAGAGAAAAATCATTCTGTATCAAAAGGCCGTTTCGCATCCACCATACTGGGATCTTCAGGAAAGATCCGATAATTTTGATAGTTAGGCTGCCGAATACCCAAATGGCGCGTCTTCCCTCGGCGCGTATAATAAACTCTCTCCTTTATTGCGCCTGCCATTTATCCATCATCTCTAAACTTGCATGAATATGATGGTGGCCGTAAATTCCCTACAGAATGCGCGCACTCTTTTTAGCCATCTTGCTTGGATTTCCCCGGCTTGTGACTGCGGCAACAGATCATCTTGTTTCTTACTGGAATCTTGATTCAAACTTAAACGATTCAGCCTCGGCCGGTGTCGTAACGGACGACGGATTGTTCGTTAACGCCAATTCTTTTTCCTCCGGCGTCTTCGAGGAGGCGATCCAACTCAATGGGGCCAATTACGTTACCGTTCCCAATGGAGCCGACAACAACGGCGGAAACGGAGAATCCATCACGGTCTCGGTTTGGTTCCGCACCGACGGCTTTGACAACGACTGGGCCACCCTAGTGGGACATGACAATAGCGGCGAATGGAACATGTCCCGCGAAAAAAATAAGAACACGATGTATTGGGCCGGCGGATCGGCGGGCATTAAAGCGACCGCCATCGATGTCACCGACGGAGTCTGGCGCCATGCCGTAGGGGTCGGAGCCTGGGGGAAGCCCACCCGTCTCTATATCGACGGCGTGCTCCAAGTCACCGGGACCAATTCCTACCTCAATCCCGGGTCAAGCCGCCCCTTCATGATTGGCAACAATCCCGCCCACCTGAGTCGCTCCTGGACGGGAGATGTCGATGACGTGGGCATCTTTGACATTGAACTCAGCGCGCTTCAGGTCGCCGCCATTTACGACCTCGCGAACGATCCCGAATTCTCGTACCCGCTCGATGAAGTGAATCTGGTCTTTCAAGCCTACGATGACGGGCCCGGCGGTTTTGTCGTAATTCGCAATGGTCGATGGGATCGTGTTGCCGCCGACCCGGCCGACGGACGCACTTTTATTGAACTGGGCCCCGATGGCTCGGGAGTCGCAGGACAAACCGCGCCGGAAGTGATCACCTTCACAAGCAACCGGGTTCTTATTCCTGAAGGATTTGAAATAGCCTTTGCATGGGAAGTCGAAAGCGCCACCACCACCGTCGTAATCGACCAGGGAGTTGGCGATGTCACCGCCCAAACCACTGCCGGAATGGGAAGTTTCACCTTCTACCCCGGCCCATCCAGCGAAACGACTTTCACCATTTCCGCAACCGCCCCAAACGGACTCGTCGCAACAAAGACCCTTGCGATTCAAACGACAGATCAACCGCTTCTCGATAGCTTTACCGTGAGCCCGCAAACGGTAGGATCAGGAGATGATGTCACCGTGAGTTGGATCGTTCTCAATGCCACTACAGTGACACTCAACGGCAACCCCGTCGCAAGCGCGGAAACACAGACCCTCCCGGTTAACGAACTCACTTCATTCGTCCTCGATGCCAGCAATGCCAACGGTTCGCTTCAAGAGACAAGGTTTGGGGTCGTTTCACCACCGGGCGAGCCGGTCCTCACCGAATTTCTGGCTTCTAATATCGATGGACTTCTCGACGAGGAGAGCGACGACAGCGACTGGATTCAAATCAGCAACCCCACCCAATTTGATGTCGTCATCGATGGCTCCTACTACATCACCGACGACCCACTCGATCTCACAAAATGGCAGATTCCCTCGCAGACTATCAGCCCGGGGAACTCCATCGTCATTTTTGCTTCAGGAAAAACTTTACCAACTCACGCCAACTTCAGCCTCAAGACCGAAGGGGAATACCTCGCCCTCGTCAAAGTCGATGGCGGCAATACCATCCTCACGGAATTTAACGACTACCCGCGGCAATTCAACAATCTCTCCTACGGTCTCGCGGCGGATTTTTCCCAGCGGCTCTATTACCGCAACCCAACTCCTAGCGCAGAGAATTCCGGCGAGTCGTTCAGCGATTACGTGAAGGACACCTCCTTCTCTATTGACCGTGGCATTTACGACTCCGCGCAGATGGTAGAAATCACAACCCTCACCCCTGGTGCGGAGATTTACTATACAACCGACGGATCCGAACCCAGCGCTACTTCAGGAATCCTCTACAACTCACCTATTTCAATCATCACTACGACCACGCTCAGAGCGATCGCGGTCAAAGACGATTTCGTGTCATCGAACATTGATACCCATACCTACATTTTCCCCGGTGATGTCCTCAGTCAAAACGCAACACCCCTCGGCTTTCCCATCGGCCCCGTGGGCGGACACGTTCTCGACTATGAAATGAGCGATGCCTCGTTTGCCGGAACCACCGACGGACAGATCCTCGATTCCCTTTCCAACATCCCCTCCTTATCCATCGTCACTGATCAGGACAATCTCTTTGGCCTGGAAGAAGGCATCTATATTAACTCCGAAGAACGCGGAAGAGAATGGGAACGCCCCGCCTCCATGGAAATGATTCTCCCCCCCGGATATAACCACCCCGATGGACTGCTCACCGGCTTCCAATCGGATTTTGGCCTGCGCATTCGAGGAGGCGCATCCCGCAGTCTTGCCAACCCAAAACACGCATTCCGGGCCTACTTCCGCAAAGACTACGGCCAACGAACCCTGAACTTCCCCCTCTTCGGAAACGAGGGCACGGACGAATTCAAGAAGATCGATCTTCGGACACCCCAAAACTACAGTTGGTCGCTAAAAAAACGCCAAAGTGGCCTTAATGCCAACGAGGACAACAGCTACAAGAACACCTTCCTTCGTGAAGTCCTCACCCGCGATCTTCAGGCGGACCTCGATCAACCTTACACCCGCTCGCGCTACTACAATCTCTATTTGAACGGACTTTATTGGGGCGTCTACATGACCCAAGAGCGCCCCGGTGATGACTTCGGCGATTCATATCTGGGAGAAGACAATGAAGACTTCGACACTTTGAAGTCATCCGGAAATCAAGGCGACTACACCACTGAATTTTCCGACGGCAATTCCACCGATTGGGAAACGACCTACAACCTCGCCATTGATGTTTCCAAAGACGCCGCCAGTAACAACTCCTCCTATTTCGAACTTCAGGGACTCGACTCATCCGGAGCACGTGACACGAACCTTCCGGTCTATCTCGATGTCGACAACCTCATCGATTACCATCTCCTCGTTTTTTACAGCGGTTCCTTCGACGGACCTCTCTCCGCCTTCAATCCCATCGTGGCATCCAACAATTGGTTTGGCGTTCGCAACCGCACCCGAGATGACCGGGGTTGGACCTTTTTAATTCACGACGCCGAACACAGTCTGGGATCCTGGCCCAGCAACACCGCCGATCGCACCGGACCGATTTGGGGAGGCACTGTGGCTCAACAGGAAAGCATCGAACGCTCCAACCCGCAATACATCCATCAATATCTCGCCAACAACAACGAGTATAAAATCCGCTTTGCCGACGCCGCGCAAAGGGAATTCTTCAACTCGGGAGCCTTGACCAACGAATCCGTCCTGGGACGATTGGCTACGCGAAAAAACACCGTGGCCGATGTCATCAATGCCGAAGCCGCCCGCTGGGGCGACGCCCAGGATTCCAATCAATCCCTCAAGCGCACTGATTGGGTCAATGCCGTTTCCAATCTTGAAGACTGGATCGATGACCGAAACCTCACCGTTTTAGCACAACTGAAAGCCGATGGACTTTTCCCGACCACCGAGGCTCCGATCTTCAACCAGCACGGCGGACTCATCTCCACTGGATTTTTCCTAAATATCGCCAACCCAAATGCTGGAGGATTAATCTACTATACAACCGACGGCAGCGACCCGCGCGAAATCGGAGGCGGAATCAATCCGACCGCCGTCCAAGCAAGCAGCTTCCTCATCAACACCTCCCAAATCATCAATGCCCGCATCAGGATCAGTGACAGCGACTGGTCAGCCTTGAGCTCCGCCGAGTTCCTCGTCGCCACCAATCCCGCGCCCGGCGATCTCATCATCAGCGAGATCAACTACCATCCCTATGATCCTACTCCGGGAGAAATCAATGCAGGATGGATCAGCGATGAGGATTTTGAATTCATCGAAATCACCAACACCTCGGCATCCCCAGTCGACCTCAGTAACATCTCGATTGCCAATGAAGTGAACTATTCCTTCTCCGAACTCGAAGACTTCAATGAACGCGTCATTACAATTGGGGGTCGTATCGTGATCCCGCGCAAACCAAGCGCCTTCGCTGAACGCTATCCCGGAATTTCCACTATCGGGAATTACGAAGAAAAACTCTCCAACGACACCGGAACCATCGAGCTCCGGGAAAATGACAACACCATCCTCTTTTCAGTCACCTATCAAGACGATGCCGGTTGGCCGAGTGATGCCGATGGCTTGGGAAACACGCTCATTCTAAGAAACCCATCCGCTCCCAACGATCAGACCTCCTGGCGTATCAGCACCGAAACCGGAGGCAACCCCGGCACCTCCGATAGTGATCCCTTCACCGGAGACGCCAATGGAGACAGCAATGGGAACGGCATCACTAATCTCATCGAACACACCCTTCGGGACACCACCGGAACTTACCTTCCTCCCATCCTCGGCATGATAAACTTCGACAACGGAAGCGGGCCTGAAGACTACCATACTTTGACATTTACCTACTACCATCCGGTCGACAACGTCACCACTAAAGCCCAATTCTCAACCGACTTGACCACCTGGCCCGATGATCAAACGGAGCTCACCTCCCTGACCGTCAATCCGGATTATACCGTCACCGTAACTTACCGCTCAATGTCCCCGATATCGGATAACGAAAAAGGATTCTTCAGAGTAAAAGTCACCGTCAACTAAGGCAATTAACCTGCATTAACCACTTGACCGTTCCGCCCTCATACCGCAACAAAGTTACCCTAATGAAAGCAGCGTTCTCTTTCTTTTTCCTCCTTACTTTGGGTGCTCAGGCTCTCGAGGTCGCCTCCCTGCACCCAATTCTCACCGACATGCTCAAGCAAGTTGGTGGCAATCGCCTACAGATCACCGAAGTCGGCAAGCCCGGGATGAACGTCCATTACTTCCAGCCACGAGCCAGCGACATTCGCCAGATGTCCAAAGCCCGTCTGATCTTCGCCTCCGGAAAAAAGCTCGAACCCTACCTTGGCGATCTCGAAGACAGCCTCGGCGCCCACCAAGTCATCATTCAGGTCGGCCACACCATTCCCTCCCAGAAAATCTCCCCGAAGGATCAAATCTACGCCTGTTGCCCCCATCATGCTGAAGGAGGTATCGACCCCCACTGGTGGCACAACGTCAGCAATATGGAACGCGCCGTTCGCGTCATCGAAAAGAAGCTTATCGCCGCCGATACAGCCGGCTCCGCAATTTACAAAGCGAACGCCAAAACCACCATTGAACGCCTTCGCAAGCTGGACGCCTGGGTCAAAGCCATGGTTGCCACCATTCCCAAATCAAAACGCCATCTCGTCACGGCCCACGCCGCCTTTGGATACTTCTGCAAAGCCTACGGATTCAAAGCGACATTCGTGCAAGGTCTGAGCGCCAAAGGAGAGGTCCCGGCCCAGCAACTCGCGATTTCAATTCGCCAATTACAGGCTGAAAAAATCCCTACCGTCTTTCCTGAAAAATCGGCCAACCCAAAAATCCTCGCCCAGATTGCTCGTCAATCCGGAGCTCAAATCGGCAAGCCCCTGATCGCCGATGGTTCGGTCGCCAACTATCAAAAAATGATCCAGACAAACGTCACCAAAATCGTGGCCGGCCTGAAGAAATGACCCGTTTTCCCCTCACCTCGACGACTCTGGTGCTGCTCCCTCTGGCCGCTCTCGCTTGGCCTCTGATAGAAGTCGTCAAACCCGTGGAAATGACTCGCGACCCCATCGTCGAACCCGCGGTTGTCGGAACAACAAAGCGCGCCGACATTACTCTGCGGGCCGCTCACCCATACTCCTCGGTCGAAGTCACCATCGGAAATTCCGTCTGCAAATTTTCTGCCGACGAAGACTATCGGGAAATTTTCTTCACTATTCCCGAGTCCGGGAAAATTACGATAAAGGTCTCCGCAATCTGGCCAAAAGATATACCGGAAACCGCTTTGCTCATTTCCCTGGAGCCCGACCATCTTCTCTCACGATCATTCACTCTCTGGGGCACTGCTAAGGCGACGCAAGAGTTCAATTGTCAGTGGAAGGTGCCCAAATGAGCCACGACCACCACCAACTCGAACTCGCAAACGTTCACTATCAATACGGAAACAAGAAGGCGCTCTCCGACGTCTCACTCTCCACCCACTGCGGCCAACGGCTCGCTCTCCTTGGCCCCAATGGCGCAGGCAAAACCACGCTCATCCGCCTCCTCGCCGGACTCCTCGATCCTCAGGACGGAACACTCAACTGGCGCGAGCAGCCACTCGCAACCTTCCGAAAAGAGATAGCCTACCTTCCCCAGGCCGACCATCACCAACACCACTTCCCCATCCGGGTGCGCGATGTCGTCGCAATGGGACGCTTCCCCCACATCGGAAACTTCAAGCGTTTTAAGAAAATCGATAAGGAAAAAACCGAGCAAGCCATCGCCACCATGAATCTCGGCGATATTGCCAACCGGCAAATCGACCAACTCTCCGGCGGCCAACAGCAGCGAACCTTCATCGCCCGCGCCCTTGCCCAGGAAGCCCACGTCCTCCTCCTCGACGAGCCTTTCAATGGACTCGACATCGAAAGCCGCTGCCATCTTTCCGACAGCCTTTTCGATCTCTCAAAATCCGGTCACCTGATCATCGCGTCTCACCACCAACTCGAGAGCGTTACCGAGATATTCACTCATGCGCTCGTCCTCGACCAAAAGCAAATCGCTTTTGGTCCCGCTTGCGAAGTCATGGCCAGCGACGCGGTGAAGCACACTCTTCACTCCTGCCACCCTCATCATCATGATCGAGCCCTTTGATCTTAACCTCTACCAACGCGGACTCGTCGCGGCCCTCATCATTGGCTTCATCAATGGCTACGCCAGCGCCTTCGTTTTGCTGCATCGCAGCCCGCTGAAATTGACGGCACTCAGCCACAGTCTTCTTCCCGGCGTCGCCATCGCGACTCTGATGGTAGGTCTCGGTGTCGTAAGCGCATTTATGGGTGCCGTTTCCGCTGCGATCCTCATCGGCGTTCTCACCATTCTCCTTTCCCGCGAAACAAAAATCGACGACGACACAATCCTCGCCGTTCTCTACACCGGTGCTTTTGCCGCCGGCATTATGGTCCTCAGCCGGCTGGGCTCGAACCAAGACCTCGATTCCTGGCTCCTTGGAAACATCCTCGGCCTCTCCGACCTCGACCTCAAAATGTCCTTTGGAGTGGGCATCATTGCCGTCGCCATTCTCTCTCTCTTCCGAAGATCGGTAGTCATCAACCTCTTCGATCCCGAAGTCGCAGCCAGTCTGGGCATTCGCACCCGCCTTCTCGACTACGCCTCTTTCGCGATTCTCATTCTTGTCCTCGTGACGACTCTGCAAGCCGTCGGATGCATCCTCGCCATTGGATTGATCGTCGCCCCGGCCGCAATCGTGAGACCCTTCATCTCGACACCCGATGCGCTCTTCCCGCTCAGTGCTTTGGTTGGCGCGGGAGGCTCTGCTTTGGGGCTTTTTCTGAGCTATCATCTGGATCAGCCAGCGGGTGCCAGCATCGCAGCAACCCTCGCGGGGCTCTTTCTGATCTCAGTTGCACTGTGCGCAGTTTTCCGAAGAATTGTACGGTAAGTTAAGCCAATTGCATGAATGCGACTTGATCGCTCCTTTTAGCCTTCCGTTGGGCCCTCCTTACGCTATTCTTTAAAGTGCTCGTCTACACTTACACACACTCTCATGTCGCAAACGACTGCTCCTAGCTCTAATAAAATTCGCAACGCCGTCATTCGCCTCGCTGGAAACTCCCAGGATGGCATCCAATCGATCGGTGCCTTCTTAGGCCAACTTGCCGGCTCAACTGCTCAGGACGTTATGACCTACATGACGATTCCTAGCACCATTTCCGGCGGCCCGTCCATTTTCCAGGTCCACCTTGGTTCCGGCGAAGTCCTCCATCCCGGAGACGAAGCCGACACTCTCGTCGCCTTCTACCAACATTCCTACGACGGGCACCTTCATACCCTGAAAGACGGCGGTATTTGCTTCTACGACTCCGACAATGTCGAGGAACTCAAAGAACAACGCGGCATCATTCACATCGGTGTTCCTTTTACCTCCGCCACCATCGAGGCGATCGGCGGAAATGCAAAGTCACGCGGCAAGAATATCTTCGTCCTCGGTCTCCTCTGCGCCGTCTACCAACTCGACCGCGAGCGAATCTCCGAAATTATGAGTGCCAAGTTTGGCAAGAAGTCGGAAGACATTCTCCGTAACGTCATGCTCGCCTTCGACGCCGGTTACGCCTGGCCTGTTCACGACATCGAGCACATGCCAATGGCACCCGGTGAGAACGCCGCCGAAAAGCGACTCTCCACTGATGGCAACACCATGCTCGCTCTCGGCCTCATCGCCGGCGGCGTTCGCTACGGTGCGGGCTATCCAATCACGCCTTGGACTTCCATCATGGAATTCCTCCGCTCCGAACTTCCGAAATACAATGGTATGTTCATTCAGTGCGAAGACGAACTTGCCGCTGTCTCCATGGCCATCGGTGCCGCGTATGCCGGGCACCTCGCCATCACCGGATCATCCGGCCCGGGTCTCGCATTGAAATCCGAAGCCGTCGGCTATGCCTGTATGGCTGAAATTCCTCTCATCGTGGTCAACATCCAACGCGGTGGTCCTTCAACCGGACTCCCGACCTCAGTGGAACAGTCCGACCTCATGCAGGCTATCTATGGCTCACCCGGCGACGCCCCACGCATCGTCCTCGCTCCGCGCGATGTGGAGGACTGCTTCTACACCGCCATCGAAGCCTGCCGCCTCGCAAAAAAATACTCTACTCCGGTTCTGATCCTTTCCGACCAAGCCATCGCGACCCGTCTCGAAGCTTTCGAAGAGCCCGATCTCGAAAAGCACTGGGTCGAGCCCAGTCTCGACCTCACCGAGGAAGACGCAGACTGGAAACCCTACCCTCTCGACAAAGTTACGCGTCATTCTTCCCCCGGATCACGTTCCTCTCAAGAAAAGTATCCCGTGGTGACCGGCCTCGAGCACGACGAATGGGGTCACCCATCCGGCAACCCTCTCAATCACGAGAAGATGACCGCCAAGCGTCGCGACAAAATTATCGGACTCGCCAACAGCCTCCCCACTCCGGAAGTTCATGGTGAAACCAGCGGCTCACTTCTCTTCGTCGGCTGGGGTTCCACCTACGGCCCGATCAAAGAAGCAACCGACCGGATGATTTCTGAAGGCCACAAAGTCGGCTCGATCAATCTTCGTCATGTCCACCCGCTTCCAAACGGACTCACCGATCTCTTCGAGCATTACGATCATATCCTCGTTCCTGAAATGAACGACTCCGGTCTCTATGGATACGGCCAGCTTGCTACGCTCCTCAGAGCCAAGACCTGCAACGGAAAAATTGAATCCGTCAACAAAGTGCAAGGCATCTCCTTCCGTGTCCTCGAAATCGTCACCGCCGCTGAAGCCCTGATCGCAAAAGCTTAACTCTTTCCATCTTACTACCATGTCTGATTCCACTACCGCCGCTCCAGCTGAGAAGCTCACCAAAAAGCAACTCAAGGCCGACCACCCCACCTGGTGTCCCGCTTGCGGAGACTTCGCTGTTCTCGCGTCATTCTTCAATGTTGTCCAAAAGCTCGGCATTCCTCACGAAAAAATCTGTGTTGTCGCCGGCATCGGTTGTTCTTCGCGATTCCCATACTTTGTGAACGCCCACGGCATCCACTTCATTCACGGTCGTGCCCTTCCGCTTGCCACCGGCATTTCCCTCTCCCGCCCCGACCTGCACGTCTTCGTGTT